>JBJXFO010000077.1:0-3586 GCA_046154725.1 Parvularculaceae bacterium
GGCAAGGTTCGCGAGCACGCCCTCCATCCGCTCCGTATAAGGACGGGCGGCGCGAGCAGCTTCCTCAGCGCGGCGCAATTTCGCCGCGGCGACCATTTGCTTCGCCTTGGTGATCTTCTTCGTCGACTTGACGGAAGCGATCCGGTTTTTAAGGGCTTTAAGGGAGGGCATAAATTTTCAAGTTTCAAATCCGACATACAATAGTCGGTTTGTCGGTTGATGAAAGAAAATGACCTCGCCTCCGGTGATGTGAGGCTCGTCAACGCTAAGGTCGTGGCTACGGTTCAGCTCCAAATTGTGCACGAAGAAAGCCGTTGTTTGATCGTTTGCCTCCACGCCATCGCCAAAACATCGGCCTAATTTTCCAGCCGCCGAGAACAAGTCGCGGGCCTGCGCCATGATGGCGTCTTTTTCGGGTCCCACCACCCATGTCGGCGCAATCCGGGCATCTGGCGAGAATTTTTCCACCTGCAAACAATGATAATCGATGTAGTCGCCGAGTGGGGATACGACGCTTCGGAAACTATGCACGACCTTGTAGTCCTGTTCATCGTCAAGCCCGCTCCAATTCAAAATTAAGCGAACTACGCCGGTTTTCGCCGGCGTGTCGTCATCGCTGAAACGAACCTCATCATTAGAAATTCCGAATGCGACAAGCGCGGCCGCCGCTAACAACGTGACCCCGCCAATCAGTTGCAGCAGAATTTGCAGTGCGCGCATCTATCGCGCCTCGCCGACAAATGAGGTCACCCTCGCCGCAGTAATCCAATTTTTAAAGGCTACATGACTTGGCATGGCTTTGGCGCCCTAACCAAACTTCTTCACAAACGCATCGAGCACCGCGACCAGCTTATCCTCTTCCGCCTTGTCGAGCTTGCCGGTGTCGCGGATCGTTTTCAAAAGCGCGCCATGCTCGCCATGAAGGTGGCGCAGCAATTCCTTCTCGAAATCGCCAACGCGGTTCTTCGGCATCTTGTCGAGATAGCCTCTGACGCCGGCGAAAATTACGCAAACCTGCTCCTCGACCTGAAGCGGCGAGAATTGCGGCTGCTTCATCAGTTCGGTCAGGCGGTCGCCGCGATTGAGAACGCGCTGGGTCGTCGCGTCGAGGTCGGCGCCGAACTGCGCGAAGGCGGCAAGTTCCCGGTACTGCGCGAGCTCGCCTTTGATCTTGCCGGCAACCTGTTTCATCGCTTTGATCTGCGCGGAGGAGCCAACGCGGCTGACCGAAAGGCCGACGTTCACCGCGGGGCGGATGCCCTGATAGAAAAGGTCCGTCTCCAGAAAGATTTGCCCGTCGGTGATCGAGATGACGTTGGTTGGGATATAGGCCGACACGTCGTTCGCTTGCGTCTCGATGATCGGCAGCGCCGTCAGCGAGCCCGAGCCGTGGTCTTCGTTAAGCTTGGCCGCGCGCTCGAGAAGGCGCGAGTGGAGATAGAAGACGTCGCCGGGATAGGCTTCGCGGCCCGGCGGACGGCGCAGCAAAAGCGACATCTGGCGATAGGCGACGGCCTGTTTCGACAAATCGTCATAGATGATGAGCGCGTGCATGCCGTTGTCGCGGAAATATTCCGCCATAGCGCAGCCCGCAAACGGCGCGAGGAATTGCAGCGGCGCGGGCTCCGACGCGGTCGCCGCGACGACGATCGTATACTCAAGCGCGCCGTTGTCTTCGAGCGTCTTGACGATCTGCGCGACGGTCGAGCGCTTCTGGCCGATGGCGACATAGACGCAATAGAGCTTCTTCTTCTCGTCGCCAGAGGCGTTGATCGCTTTCTGGTTCAAGATGGTGTCGATGCAGATCGCGGTCTTGCCGGTCTGGCGGTCGCCGATGACAAGCTCGCGCTGGCCGCGGCCAACCGGGATCATCGAATCGATTGCTTTGATGCCGGTCTGCACCGGTTCGTGCACGGACTTCCTCGGCAGGATGCCCGGCGCTTTCACGTCAACGACGCGGCGCTCGGTCGAGGCGATCGGCCCCTTGCCGTCGATCGGATTGCCGAGGCCGTCAACGACGCGGCCGAGGAGGCCTTTGCCAACCGGCACGTCAACAATCGATTTTGTGCGCTTGACGGTGTCGCCTTCGCCGATGGCGCGGTCGTCGCCGAAGATCACGACGCCAACATTGTCCGTTTCAAGATTGAGCGCCATGCCTTTGACGCCGTTGGCGAACTCGACCATCTCGCCGGCCTGCACGTTGTCGAGACCGAAGACGCGCGCGATGCCGTCGCCGACCGAGAGCACCTGACCGATTTCGGACACCTCGGCGTCGCGGCCAAAGTCCTTGATCTGCTGTTTCAGAATGCTCGAAATTTCGGATGCGTTCAGTTCCATCTGTCGTCACGCCTCTTTCATCACGGATTTAAGCCGGTTGAGTTTTGTCTTGAGCGAAGAATCGATCATCGTCGAGCCGACCTTGACGATCATGCCGCCGAGCAATTCGGGATCGACTTTGACGCTGAGATTGACCGCCTTGCCGACGACCCGCTCGATCTCGCCGCGCAAGCGCTTCGTCTGGTCGCTGTTGAGCGCTGCCGCCGAAACCGCCTCGGCGGAAACTTCGCCGCGATGCTCGGCAAGGCGCGCCATGAATGCCGCGATGATCCCTTCAAGCGCGAACAGGCGCCGGTTCTGCGCAACAACGCCGAGGAAATTCCGGGTCAGCGGCGAAAACCCTGCCTTCTCCGAAATCGCAGCTATCGCGCGGCGCTTGTCGTCGGCATTGTAAACCGGACTGGATAGCGCCGTGCGCAAGTCTGGCGAGCCAGCCATCGCTGCGCCCAGCAATTTCAGATCCGCTTCGACCCGCTCCAGGTCAGCGCCGTTGGCCGCAAGATCGAATAGCGCCGACGCATAACGGGCGGCAAGGCCCGAGGCGCGCACTGGCGAGTTTGAAGAAGCAGCGTCCGCTGGCATAGAGGCGGCCCATTATTCCCGTTCGGACCGCTGCGCCAGTCTGCGCCTAGTCCATTGAATTTAATAAGAAATTAGGGCCTAGTAGCGCGACCGCGTAGCCCCGTTCCGCGACGTGCGGCGCGCATAGCACGCCCCCCGCCGCGACGCAACAAACGGTCCTGCGGCGGAATGGCAACGACCTTTCAGGGCGAACGCCTTATAGGACCGCCGGACGCCGGGGCCCTTGATGAAAATACTCTATTCCCACCGGACCAAATCCGCCGATGGTCAGGCAGTGCACATTCGCGCGCTGACCGAAGCGCTCGCCCGGCGCTCGCACGAAGTGGTCATCGTCGGCCCGGATGACGGCGCGCCATCCGCAAGGCCGCTGGACGCTCGCGCGGGGCAAGGGGGCCTTCGCCAATTCCTGCCAGCGCCCATCCATGAACTCGCAGAGATCGCCTATTCGGTTCCGGCCTATTTGAAGCTCAAGGCGCGCGCGGGCGAGACTTTGCCCGACATTCTCTATGAACGCTACAACCTCTTTTACCATGCCGGCGTCCGGTTGGCGCGGGCGCGGCGTCTTCCCTTTCTCCTCGAAGTCAACTCTCCACTTGCGGAGGAGCGCCGTCTGCATGGCGGCTTGGCGCTCAACGGCGCCGCGCAAGCCAGCGAGCGGTCGATCTGG
>JBJXFO010000085.1:0-13492 GCA_046154725.1 Parvularculaceae bacterium
GAAATGGCGTTGCCGCCGACGAGGTCCATGCGGCTGAAATAAATGTCGGCGGTGTTGAACCAGACGAACAGCTCCGCCTCGCCGTCAAGTTCGGCGTTTTTCTTTTCGATGTAGTCGAGCACGGACTTGGACAGGGTGACGATATTCATCGTCTCCGGCGCCTGCACCGCGATCGAAATCGTCGGTTTGCCGTTCATCTGGCGCTTCTGCTTGATGTCTTCGAAGGCGTCGACGACCGTTGCGACATCGCGCACGCGAATGACCGATCCGTCAGCGATCTGGCGCACGACGATGTCGCCGAATTCATCCGCACTGTCGGCGAGCGAGCGGGCGGCGACGCCGATATTGCCGCTGTCGGTTCTGACCTGACCCGCTGATAAATTGAGCGACGAGCCGCGCACTGCGCGCGCCACGTCGTCGAACGTGAGGCCATAGCGGCGCAGCGCCTCCTCGGAGACCTCGATCGACACTTCTTCCTTGCGCGCTCCCCATAGATTGACCAGCGGCGAGGCGCCCGGCAGCTCCGCGAGATCGTCCTTGATGTCGCGCGCAAGCCGCGTCAGGGCGCGCTCATCCATATCGCCATAAAGCGCAATAAACATGGCGCCGCTCTCATTGCGCCACTGCGAAACGACTGGCGAGAATGCATCGGCTGGCAACGTCGAAATGCCGTCGACGCGATTCTTGAGATCGTTCAGCAGGCGCGTCGCGTCGCCACTGCTTTGACCTTCGACATTGATAACTGCGAGATTTTCCTGCGCGCGGCTATCGACATGCTTGATGCCGTCGATGCCGGCAATCGCCTGTTCGATGCGGACGATGATCTGCTCTTCGATTTCCTGCGGCGCAGCGCCCGGCCACGCGACGGAAATCGACGCGCCGTTAAAGTCGGCTGATGGAAAGACCTCGCGTTCAACTTTGAAGAAACCGAATATGCCGGCGATGACAATCGCCACCATCAGCATGTTGGCGGCAATCGGATTCTTCGCCCAATAGGCGATCAGGCCGTTCATTGGCCAGGCCCTTTGCGCACGGCTTCAGCGACGGTGCTGGCTTCGTCGTCGCCGTCGCGGCGCGAGCCGGGAATGTTGACCGGATCGGTTGGCGTCACTTTATCGCCGTCCTTGGCGCCGCGCAGCGGCGACGTGATCACACGCTCCCCGGCTTCAAGACCGCCCGCAAGCGTGATTGTGTCCCTGTCGGAGGCGAGCACGGCGACGTCGCGCGCTTCAATAACGTTATTAGCGGCGATAACGTAAACAGTGTTTCGGCCAAATAAGGCGGAACGAGGCAGCACGACAGCGCGCTCAAGCGCTTTGCCTTCAATGACGGCATCGACAAAAAGGCCCATCGCCAGCGGCGTGCCGTTGCTTGCGCCCTTGCCATAGGGATCGTCGACGATTGCGATTGCGGCAACCTGCCGTGTCGTCGGGTCGATGGCGCCGTCAGTGCGCGCAACGCGTGCGCTCCATTCATGGAACTCGCCGCCAATCGTCGCCGACAGCACGGCCTTCGGGCCAGGCGCTTCGACGCTCTCGTTGAACGCGAGCGACATGCCAAGCTTGGCCAGGTCGCCATCAGAAAGCGGCAGCCGAATTTCAGCGACGTCGGTCGAAAAGATGCGGCCGATCGCAGCGCCAGGCGCGATAAATTGGCCCTCGCCCGCAAGACGTTCTCGCACACGGCCGTCGAACGGCGCTTTCAGTTCCGTGCGCGACAGATTGAGGAGGGCTCCATTGTAATCCGCTTTGGCGGCATCGAAAGCCGCGCGCGCTTGCGCCAGCTGCGGCGTGCGCAAGGTTAGCTCGCTGGCGTCGCCCTCGCGGCCGAGCGCCTCGTAATCTTTCTTTGCGAGGTCGGATTCGGCTTCCTCGCGGCGCAGAAGTTCATTCGATTGCGCCATCCGCGCTTTGGCGGCGGCAACTGCGACGCGGTAATCGGCGTCTTCGATCTTGACGAGCAGGTCGCCGCGCTTGAACGCGCCGCCGACGACGAAAACATCCGACGTGCGCACGATCCGGCCGGACACTTCAGCGGTCAGGTTGATATCAGTGCGCGGACGAACCTCGCCCTGTGCGAACACGTTAAGTGTCGCGGGCTTGGGGTCGACGGTCGTAAAGAACACGGCGGGCGGGGTGAGCGCCACTTCCGTCGGGACGATCTTCGGCCTGAGCGCGCCCATAGCAGCTATAAGAGCGTAGCCGCCGACAAAGATGCCGAGCGTGCCGAGGATCGTGAACAGTTTTCTGAACATATCTTAACTCATGGCCCCGGTCGTGGTCGTTACGCTACCTAGCGCGATGCAGATTGGACGATAGTCGGCGAATTCTCGGTGATGAAGTCACCGCCGATAGCAAGATAAAGCGCGACGCGATTGGCAACGCGTTGCTGTTGCGCCTGGATATAGGAACTCTCTGACGAGATGCGCCGCGTCTGCGCGTTCAGCAGGTCAAAGATTGTCGCCGTGCCGCTCGAGTAGCGCCGCTCGGTCAAATCCTCGGCGGCGGCGGCTTCTTCATAAGCGAGTTTCAGCGCGGCTTCGCTCGCCGCAAGATAAGTCTCGGCGCCGATCGCGTTCTCGGCTTCTTCATAGGCGCGCAGCGCTGTCTGCGCGTAGGTCAACAAAGACGCCTCGGCAAACGCCTTCTGGCGCTTGGCGTTGGCGCGGATGCGCCCGCCCTGAAAGAGCGGCTGAAAGAGGCCCGCGGCGATGTTGCCGGCAAGGCGCTCGGGGTCAAAAATGTCGGAAAGATCCGGGCCGCTGGTATTGATGTTTGCTGACAGCGTGAGGCGCGGCAGGATTTGCTTGCGCGCCGCGCGTGCCCGCAAGCCGTTCGCCGTCATGCGCGCTTCGGCGGCAATGAGATCGGGACGGCGCGCGAGAATGTCGCCGGGCGCGCCGGCGCCGGCGAGCGCCGGCAATTCCGGCAGCGCGGCGGCCGCTTCCAATTCAGCGGCCGGATAGCGGCCGAGCAGAACCTCAAGGCGGCGCGCCGCCTCCTTTTCAAGTCGCTGACGGAGCGCTCGGTTCGCCTGGCTCGATCCGAGGGCTGAGCGCGACAGGCGCACGTCAAGGCTTGAGGCAACGCCGTGCTCGTAGCGGCGATCGGTGACAGAAAGATTGCGCTCCCGCGCAGTGACGTCGCGTTCAGCCAATTCTCGCTGCTGACGCGCTTCGATGAGAGCGAACCAGGTTTGCGTGACCGCGCCAGCGATCGACAATTGCGACGCATGGAAATCGGCAAGGCTTGCGCCGGCGTCCTTGTAAGCGGCGCGCGTCTCATCCGAGAGGCGGCCCCAGAGATCGATCTCCCACTGGATCTGTGCGCCGAGCGCATAATTGTTGATGTAGACGCGGCGGTTGGGAAGGGGGCTTTCCGCAATCCCGTCCTGTCCCGGCGTCCCGCCGACAGGGCCGACAAAAAGATCGAGCCCGTCGAGACGGCCGTCATTGTCCGCATCGACGCCAAACTGTCGCTCAAGATCTTTGGCGCTGGCGCCGCTTGAGATTGACGCGCCGCCCGCCTGCGCGGCGAGCGAGGGGTCCGAGACAATTGCATTGCGGCTTGAATTGCCGGACGCATTCAGCGTCGGCAGCAGGTCCGCGCGCTCGATCTTGGCCAACTGGCGGGCCGCGTCGAGATTGGCGGCTGCTGCCCGCAAATCATTGTTGTGCGCCATCGCCTCGTTGACGAGCGTGTAGAGCGCCTGATCTTGAAACGGCGCCAGCCAATCCCCGACCGGCGGATCGGCAACATCGTCTGCCGCAGTCCATGCCGCCGGCGCCTCGGGAAGCTGCGCCGTGAGCAATTCCTTATCGATGCTTGCGCACCCGGCGGCCAGCAGTGCGGCGAGTGAAACGCCAGTTCTCAACATTCAAACTTCTCCAGGACGGCGGCCGTCAGATCCTTCAACCGCGCTTGGACCGCGTTCCAGCGCAGCGCTCAACCGCCAAGCGACGGCTTGCCCCGGCCATGCGACGAGCCGGGGTCAGCCGCCCATCCGCGACGTGCCCCATTTTATTGCCTTGGATTATAACGGGACCGTTAACGATTTTCGGACGGTCTACGTCAAAAAAGCAAAATTGGACGCCGCCTGACGCCTTGCGGGCACAATAATTGACCGAGGACGCTGGAGGCCACGGCCGGAATCGAACCGGCGTGCACGGCTTTGCAGGCCGCTGCGTCACCACTCCGCCACGTGGCCTCATTGACGCCCCCCGCAGCCAGTCGCCGCGCGGGAGCGGTTCTTTACCCCGGGCCGGTGACCTGGTCAAAAGCCTTCTTTCCTCGCCCGCTGGCCTCGCCCGCTGGCCGGGCCCTCTGGCGCGGTTGCCCTTACGCACGGCTGACGCTAAGCGCTGAGCGCGATTTTCCGCTGGAAAGCCCATGGACCTTGAATTGGCGCGCAAGCACATGGTCGATAGCCAGGTGCGCCCGAACGACGTAACCGACGCACGGTTGCTGCGTGCGCTTGAAAGCGTGCCGCGCGAGCGCTTCCTGCCCGCTGAATTACGGGCCCAAGCCTATATCGACCGCGAGATCCCCTATGCGCCTGGCAGGGCTTTGGCGACGGCGCGCGATTTTGCAAAACTGCTCAATGCGCTCGACATTGCGGCGTCGGATCTCATTCTCGATGTCGCGTGCGGGTCCGGCTATTCGACGGCGGTTCTTGCGATGCTGTGCGATATGGTTGTGGCGGTCGATGACAATGACGCGCTTTCGGCCAGCGCTCAGGAGGCCTGGGCCAACCTTAATATTGTCAACGCGGCTGTTGTCTCTGCGAGTCCGGTATCGGGCGCCCCAAAGCAGGGGCCATTCGATATCATCGTCATCGCCCATGCAATTGAGGTGGAGCCGGCAGCGCTGCTAAAGCAGCTTAAAGACGGGGGCCGGCTTGGCGCATTCATGCGGCGCGGCAGCGTCGCCAAGGGCTGTGTCTGGCGGCGGGCAGGCGCGGCAGCGGGCATGACAGAGGTTTTCGATGCCGCAGCCCGAACGGTGCCAGATGGGTTTATCCGGGCGAAAACGTTTGTATTTTAGAACTATGGTCTGGCACCGATATAGCGCAGCCTTTTGGAGTTTGTAATGAAGCGTTGGGTTGCCGCCGCCGGAGTGTCAGCCGCCGCGCTCATGTCCTCAACTGCATGGGGTCAGTCTCTCGAGGACGCACTAAGCGCTGCTTACAACTCCAATCCGACGATCGCCGCTGAACGGGCGCGCCAGCGCGCCACGAAAGAACAGACGCCGCAGGCGATCGCAAGCGCGCTGCCGCAGATTACCGGGTCGGCGAGCTATCAAAAGACCGACGGGACAACGACGCTCGACAACCGGTTTTTCGACCCGACCACTCCCGGCACGCGCCAGATCGAAACGAAACTGGATACCACATCGTATCAGGTTTCCGGCGAGCAACCGATCTTCACCGGCTTCCGGAACTTCAACGCCATTCGCGCCGCGCGTGCGCGGGTGAAGGCGGGCGCGGCCGAACTCGCGCTGGTTGAACAAGACGTTTTGACACGCGCTGCCAGCGCCTATTTCGACGTTGTGCGGGATATGGAAGTCGCAAGCGCCAACGCCAACAATGTTGAAGTGCTGATCCGCCAGAAGCGCGAAGCCGACCTGCGCTTTGAAGTTGGCGAAGTCACAAGAACCGATGTCGCTCAGGCCGAAGCGCGCCTCGCGCAATCGCGCGCCAATCTGACGACAGCGCAGGCGCGCCTTGCTGTCAGCCGGGCAAGCTTTGTTGAAATCATCGGTGCGTCGCCAGCCTCGCTTGAAGATGATCCTGTCCTGCCGGCGGTTCCCGCCTCGCTTGAACAATCCCTCTCGATCTCGCGCGAAGGCGCGCCGTCGATCGTCCGTGCCCGGATGGCTGAGCGGGCGCAAAAGCGCAATGTCCAGGTCGCCAAAGGGCAGTTCTCGCCGACCGTCTCGCTGACGGCCAGCTATCAGTTTGCGGATGAGCCGTCGATTTCGGCCATCGAGGACGAACAATTCGCCTATGGCGTGCGCGGCTCAGTGCCGATTTTCCTCGGCGGCCTGAATATCTCCCGCGTGCGCGAGGCAAAAGCGCTGCATGACCAGAGCCGGCGCCAGGTCGAAGAAGCTGAGCGCCGCGCTGACGCGGCCGTCACCGGCGCGTGGGAGCAGCTGGCCGCGGCGCGCGCCAATATTCAGTCCGCGACCTCGCAAGTTGAGGCGAGCGAGCTTGCGCTCAATGGCGTCAGGCGCGAGGCGCAGCTCGGCGTGCGGACGACGCTTGACGTTCTCGACGCCGAGCAGGAATTTCTGAATGCCAAGGTCAGCCGCGCGAATGCCGAGCGGGACGCGCGCCTTGCGACGTTCCAGCTTCTGGCTGCGATGGGCGCGCTCGGGCCGGATGTTGACGGCTAGGGCGCGCATTGCATTAACCGGCGATCAATACCGGGCGGCCAGACCGGATTGGCCACCCAGACTGGGTTAGGCGCGCTGGGGGTTGCGCCAACCCGCGAAGCGGCAGAGGAATACTGGAATCGCGCTTTTGGGCGCCCTAAAAAGTTGACAGGACATCAGGTCCCATGAGCAATCCACAACCCGAACCGAGCATGGAAGAAATTCTTGCCTCGATCCGGCGGATCATTTCGGAAGACGAAGAAGAACCGGCCCAGAAGCCGACGCCCCGCATCGATACAGCCCGCATCGACCCGGTTCGTCAGGCAGCGCCCGAGCCTGTGCGGCCCGTTGCCGCTGTCCGGCCGGCCCCGATGCCCGCAGCCCCCGCCAAACCAGAGCCCCACTTCGCAACGGAAGATGTTGAGATGATCAGAAAAAATTCAGCTGAGGCGATGCACGACGACGACGGCATCCTAGCCGAGCGGACCGCCGATGCGGCGTCCAAGGCCTTCATGAACCTATCGCAGAGTGTGCAGGTTTCGGACGGGCGCGGACGCACGCTTGAAGACATGGTTGAAGAAATGATCCGCCCGATGATCAAGGACTGGCTTGACGCCAACCTTGCAACCATCGTCGAGGAAAAAGTCGAAGAAGAAGTCCAGCGCGTCGCCCGCCGCCGCCGCTAAACAGGCTTCGTCGTATACGTGTTAATAAAAGCCGGCGGCGACGCCGGCTTTTTTGTTGGCAGGCGCTAGGTCATGGCGCGCGATTTTGCAGCGCAGCCTATCCAAGTTAGAACGCCGCGCCAGCGCACGCCTGCTGCTTCAATAAGAGAAACCTGCCGCCATGCTCGAAAAATCCTTCGACCCCGCTTCCGCAGAACCCCGCCTTTACGAGGCGTGGGAGGCGTCTGGCGCGTTCCGGCCGAACGGGACTGGCGCGCCGTTCACGATCGTCATCCCGCCACCCAATGTGACGGGCTCGCTGCACATGGGGCACGCGCTCAACAACACGCTGCAGGATGTGCTTTGCCGGTTTGAACGCATGCGTGGGCGTTCCGTGCTGTGGCAGCCGGGGACAGACCACGCCGGTATCGCGACGCAGATGGTCGTCGAGCGCGAAATGGCCAAGCGCCAGGAGCCGCGACGGACCGAGATCGGCCGCGAAAAGTTTCTCGAAAAAGTGTGGACGTGGAAAGCCGAGAGCGGCGGCACAATCATTTCGCAATTAAAGCGCCTTGGCGCCTCGTGCGACTGGAGCCGCGAGCGCTTCACCATGGACGAGGGGCTGTCCGACGCGGTGAGGAAGGTGTTCGTGCAACTCTATCGCGAAGGCCTGATCTATCGCGACAAGCGGCTCGTCAACTGGGACCCGAAACTGGTCACGGCGATCTCCGATCTCGAGGTTGAGAATACCGAAGTTGCTGGCCATTTCTGGCATTTCAAATATCCGCTGGAAAACGGCGAAACATACCAATTCCCGATCGCCCACGACGACGACGGCAATCCGACCGAGTGGGAAACGCGCGACTATATCTCGATTGCAACGACGCGGCCCGAGACGATGCTCGGCGACGGCGCGGTTGCCGTGCATCCCTCCGACAAGCGCTATGCGCCGATTGTTGGCAAGCGCTGCCTGTTGCCGCTTGCCGACCGGTATATTCCGATTATCACGGATGAATATCCGGACCCGGACTTTGGCTCTGGCGCGGTGAAGATCACCGGCGCGCATGACTTTAACGACTACAAAGTCGCGATGCGGAACAATATCCCGCTCTATATCCTGATGGACGACCGCGCACGGATGCTCGATGCCGATCATGTGCCGGAGAAATATCGCGGGCTCGACCGGTTCGAGGCGCGCAAGCAGGTTGTTGAGGATATCGACGCGCGCGGCCTTCTCATCAAAACCGAGGACAAGAAAATCATGCAGCCATTCGGCGACCGCTCCGGCGTTGTCATCGAACCGATGCTGACCGATCAGTGGTATGTCGATGCTGAAACGCTCGCCAAGCGCGCGATCGAGGCCGTCGAAAAAGGCGAGACGCGCTTTGTCCCGGAGACGTGGACGAAGACGTATTTTCAGTGGATGCGCAATATCGAGCCGTGGTGCGTCTCGCGGCAATTGTGGTGGGGGCACCAGATTCCGGCGTGGTATGGGCCAGACGGACATGTCTATGTCGCCGAAAGCGAGGAGGAGGCGACAAAAGAAGCGATCGTCCGCCTGACAACCGAGGGCTACTCGCTCGAAGACATCAACACGATGCGCGCGGGCGTTGGCGAGGGCCCGTTGCTCGTCCGCGATGAAGACGTCCTCGACACTTGGTTTTCCTCCGCACTCTGGCCGTTCTCAACGCTTGGCTGGCCATCTGAGACGCCGGAACTCGCCAACCACTACCCCACAACCGTCCTCGTTACCGCGCATGACATCATTTTTTTCTGGGTCGCGCGCATGATGATGATGGGCGCGCACTTTATGAAGGAAGTTCCGTTCAAGGACGTTTATATTCATGCCCTCGTCCTCGACGAAAAGGGGCAGAAAATGTCGAAGTCGAAGGGGAATGTCATCGACCCCCTGACGCTCGTCGACAAATACGGCGCCGATGCGCTTCGCTTCACGCTTGCCGCGATGGCGGCGCAAGGGCGCAATATCCGCCTGTCGGAGGCGCGCGTTGAAGGCTACCGCAATTTCGGCACGAAGCTGTGGAACGCCGCGCGCTTCTGCGAGATGAACGGCTGCGCGTTCGATCCGGCGTTCGATCCGACAACCGCCAAGGAAACCTTGAACCGGTGGATCATCCACGAAGCGGGGCTCGCCTGCGCCGAGACGACCGCCGCGCTAGAGACCTATCGCTTCAACGACGCGGCCGGCGCTGTTTATCGCTTCGCCTGGAACGTCTTCTGCGATTGGCACCTTGAACTGACGAAGCCGATACTTCTCGGGCCGGACAGCGCCGCGAAAACGGAGACGCAAGCTGCGACCGCATGGGTGCTGACGCAGATTCTGAAGCTACTTCACCCGTTCATGCCGTTTGTGACGGAGGAATTGTGGCGCGAAACGGCGCCGCGCGCCTCGCACCTCATCGTTGCCGACTGGCCAAACACTGGCGAATTTCCGTCTGCGGAAAAAGCCGCAACAGAGATCAACTGGCTGATTGGCCTCATCACCGCCATTCGCTCGGCGCGCGCTGAAATGAACGTGCCGGCGGGCGCGAAAATCCCGATGACGGCGATTGCGCCTGACGCCGCGATATCCTTGCGGGTCGATCTTCACCGAGACCTCATCGCGCGCCTTGCGCGGCTGGACCCGATTGCAACAGCGCCATCGGCGCCAAAGGGCGCGGTGCAGGTCGTGCACGAGGGCGGCGTCTACGCGTTGGCGCTTGCAGGCGTCATCGACATCGGCGCAGAAAAGGCGCGTCTCGCCAAGGAAATCGAAAAGTGTGCAAAGGAGATCGACACGATCGACAAGAAGATGTCGAACGCGAACTTCGTCGATAAGGCGCCTGTCGAGATCGTTGAAGAAAACCGGGAACGGCGCATCGCGTTTGTTGAGCGTCTGAACAAGTTGTCGGCGGCTCTGGCGCAAATTTCGGCGGCTTGAGTGCGACTGCTCCTCCGCTGCGCGTGAGGACAAGGGGGCGCCCTTTCTTCGCTCCACCCGCTTGCGGGGGGAGCGGAAGAAGGCGGCGCCTCAATCCGCTGGCGCAACACCGACCACTGTGCGCTGCAAGTCCTTGGCGCTCGTCGTGTGCTGGAATTTCAGTTTCTTGTCGGGGAAGACATAATGAAACGCGCCGTGGCTCATCAACGCCGCCTCGTGAAATCCTGAGAGGATCAGCTTGAGTTTGCCGGGATAGCTTGCCATGTCGCCAATGCAAAATATTCCGGGGACGGAGGTCTCGAACTTCTCGGTATCGACCTTGATGCGGTCCTCAGTGAGTTGCAGCCCGAATTCCGCGATGGGGCCGAGCTTCATCGTCAGGCCATAGAAAGCCAGCACCCGGTCACAAGGGATCTTGCTGTCATCGACGAGAACGCCAGTCGCCATGCCGTTTGCGCCCTCAACGCCCTTGATCTGCGCGATCTTCAGGTCGAGCCGGCCTTCGGCAGCGAGCGCGCGCATGCGCGCGACGCTTTCGGGCGCGGCGCGGAACTCGTCGCGGCGATGAACGAGCGTGATCCGCTTTGCAATGGGCTCAAGATTGATCGTCCAGTCGAGGGCTGAATCGCCGCCGCCTGCGATCACGAGCGTTGCGCCGGCGAAGGCCTCCCGCTTTCGAACCGCGTAAAAGACAGACTTGCCTTCATACGCGTCAATGCCGGGAATGGGCGGCCGCTTGGGCGTAAACGAGCCGCCGCCGGCGGCAATCACAAGTACCTTTGCGTCTATCGTCGTGCCGAGATCGGTCGCAATCCGCCAGCCGCCTTCGAATTTTTCAAGTGATGCGGCCATCTCATTCAAATGAAAGACCGGCTTGAACGGCGCGATCTGCTCCATCAGGCGCGCGACAAGGTCGGCGCCGGTGATTGCCGGAATGCCCGGAATGTCGAGGATTGGTTTTTCCGGATAAAGCTCGGCGCACTGACCGCCCGGCTTGTCCTGAATGTCGATGACATGTGCGTCGATGCCGAGAAGGCCAAGCTCGAATACGGCAAAAAGCCCGCATGGCCCCGCGCCGATAATGACGGCGCCAGATTGGTAGGTCGCGCCGATTGCAGCGTTTTCAACAGAACTGGCGGGCATTTTCGTCCCCCGTCCAAACCGTAAGCGCAAGCTTCGTATCGCGGCGAAAATTACAACCAGTTGAAGATAAGCGATTCCGCGCGGAATGGTTAATCCGGTTCTAACGTTCCCCCGTAGCCCCAAAGCCCCGTATCCCCGGGGAGTAAATCGGAGTGAGTACGCATGATCTTTAAACTGATGTCAGCCGCAATTGCCGCGGCGGCTGTCTTCGCATCTGCAACAGCGTCGGCGGCGGTGCTGACGGGCAACACTGTCGTTGAAGTAACGCTCGACCTCGCGGCTGCGGGGCTGACCCCGTCCCTCCTTGGGGAGGCCACTGCCAATGCGAGCGGCTTCCTCAACTTTCCAATCACGGGCGGCGATCTTGTTGCCGGCCGCATCGAGCATGAAAATTCGGGCGTCCGCTTGATAGCGGGCGAGCGCTCAATTGATCTTGAAAACTTCATCATCGACATTTCCGACCCTCTCAACGGTCGAATTCTCGCGGACGTTGCGGCCAGCAATGGTACTGTCGCGGCAGACGCAGCGATCTTTTCGTTCAATCTGACGGCGTCGCCTAACCCGTTCGATCTCGCCAATCCGACGATTGAGCTGTTTTTCACAATGCTCGCCGCGCAGGTCCTTGATTCAGTCTTTGCGGGCGACGGTCAGACCCTCGGACTTTCGGGTGTGAAGTTTGGCGAAGCCGCGACGGCCCCGGCGGAAATTCCGCTGCCGGCGGCAGCGTGGATCTTCCTCGCCGGCCTTGGCGCTCTTGCGGCGCGGGGCAAAGGCAAGCGGATTGCCGAAATCGCTTGATCAATTCGCTTCTTTCGATCGGCCGGCGCGGCGGAAGCGGTGCGCCGGCCAATTTCGTTGGTTTGCGAATGGCGGATAGAGGCTGCGACCTAGTTTGTGTTGCCTTGCAGGATGGTTACGGCTGGAGGATCGCTTCGTTCCTGCTTTTGCGCGAAGAGCTCGTTTATGATTGTAACCATTTGCATTGTCCGTCCCCGGAGGTTAGGGTCATTCGGAACCCAGTAATGGCGATTCTGAATCGAGAAGTCGAACAACCCGTGCTCATGACGAAAGCCGCGCCGCTCAAAAAATTTGTTGTCTTTGCTTTCGAGGTAAAAAAGGCTTCGGTCCTCGCCCCTCAATATCGTTGCCCGTGTTTGGCATGGGTTAGTCGCGCCAATGATAATCGCCTCCGACGACCCCACCATTTTGCACGCCACTTTGTATTCTTTCACAAGCTCCGGATCGGCTTGCGCCCTGTGTAACTCCCCAAGATAGTAGAGTGCGCTATTGGGTGACCGTAGCACGATCTCGAAATTGCAGTTCGACGCGTTCGTCGCTTTGGGCGGCTCGTCGGTTGCAATGCAGGACACGACTTTTACTAAGCCCTCCGCTTCGTAAACGTTAGCCGGGCCTTTTCCATTCTCAGGCGAAAGCGCTGGCGGTATTGGCAGGTCGGCGTCTCGCTTGGCGGGTCTCTCGACCTTCTCAGTCACCATTCGCGGCGTAAATTTCACGCTCGGCGTTGGCGTTTGGGGAACGAAGATACCGCTTTTGACAATCTTGGCGCCCTTCAGAGATTCTTCAGAAAACACCGGTTGAGACAGGCCCTTCAAATCGGTCAACGAAGCCAGCCGCTTGTCTGGTTTCTCCTCGGCAACAAGATCGATTTCGAAATTTCCAGTCACGTATTTTGTGAACCGTCGAAAGTCTAAGTAGCGCGCCGCGTTCTCAGGATCATTGTCTACGATAATTATGGTCTCAGTTTCCTTATTATTATCAGGTCGTTCTACTTTCTTTGTGATACTCTGAAAATTTATTAATTCGAGCTTAAGCTCGGAGAAAAAAATCTGGTGAGCGAGTTCTTCGGTGAGGACGATCCGTTCAACAAACAGCGACATCACGATTTCATCCGGCCATCCCTGATCGCGGTAGTACTTGACCGTCCCGGGCTCGATGCTCGCAAGGATTGCCTTGTAAAACTTTTCGCTCGACAGGCTTTCAAAGTTGACGTTGCCGCCGCCGCTGCCGCCGACGGCAAATTCGAGCGGGATGTTTTCCGGCGTGTCATTGCCAAGCGTGCCGCCGATGCTCGCCATCGGATTAATATTGCCCTCAAAAGTCATTGATCCAAGGCGAGTATAATGCATTGGCAGGCGCTTTGACGCGCGAACCGCGTTCGCCAATGTGACTACATTGGTGTTCCACTCGACAGCTTCATTGTATTCCGCAGCCTGTCGCGCGATATAGCTAGCCCGTCTTATTCACCCTACGACGTGGTTTGAGCGACGGCTGTGGCGGGAAGCCGCGATTTGATTCATGATTCTGTTTGCGAGACCGAGTCATCGTCAGATCGAGGAGCGCCACACCCGTCA
>JBJXFO010000086.1:0-37473 GCA_046154725.1 Parvularculaceae bacterium
TGACGGGTGTGGCGCTCCTCGATCTGACGATGACTCGGTCTCGCAAACAGAATCATGAATCAAATCGCGGCTTCCCGCCACAGCCGTCGCTCAAACCACGTCGTAGGGTGAATAAGACGGGCTAACCCATCGTTGTTTATCGACAGACCAAAAGATGCAGTGGTGGGCAAAAACCGGAACGCCTGATTTTGGTTATTCAAAACAACGGCTGTAGCGCCTGCGGTGTAAATGGATATCTTTTGATCAGGGCTCGATGATTGAACCGATTCCAAATAAACGACTTGCCCACTGTCGTTTATATCTATGCTCGGGCTCAATATGTTGCCTGGCCCGTTGTTTGGAGGATTAACTGTCCTGACCTCCGTCAGTTGCCCGTTGAGCACCGCAAAGAGAGATTGCCGCGCCATCAGGCGATCGACGAGAAAGGCTACGTCGCCCAAGTTATTGAGTGCAGGGGCCGCAGGCGTCAGCGTGCCATCAACCTGACTTTCATCAATCACTTTTGTCGCAGAGATAGTAACCGGCGCCGCAATCGCAGCGCCGAGTAAAGTGATCATCGCGGTAGCTATGCTCAATCCGTACTTCATCGCGAAAATCCTTGTCCTTCCGCTATGATTAACTATTCGTAGTGCTTGGTCAATAGTCACTAAAGTTTTCGGTACGCCTTCAGCCTAGATTTATCATCCAACAAAATTCGGACAGTCGTCATGTGGCAACATCGCTACAATTAGCGCTTGGCTCAATCATACATCGTGTGGTTGTGCAGTTGGGCTCTGCGTCAAGGATGATTTGCTCGCCTGCGATCTGCACCCTTCGCCGCCCGCGCTTGTTCGCAAATTCCTGCTTTTGCTGGGGATTGCCCGTTCAGCAACGCTTTTGCCGAAAGCGCCCGCGCAAGGGTTCAGCCCGCTGACGAAAGCGGCGGTGAAGTGGGCGGCAGCGACAGGTTAGACGCGCCGGATTGCTGATGCCTCAGGCCCCGACGCGGCTGATCGTTATTGCCGGGACCGTTCATCCGATAATGCTGATCTGCATTGATGGGAACCCTTGTCCGATCCGTCACCCCGGGGCCGGCGAAGCCGGAGCCCGGGGTCCCAACACTCGTTCATCTGTGCAAGGAAGATGGTTCCCGGGCTCTCGCGCGGCGCGCGAGCCCCGGGATGACGGCGGTAAGAGACCCCGCCACTACGCCCCAATATCCGTCGATCCCTCGTCAGTTGCGGTTGAGCTTACTCATTAAGTCAGTGAGGTCTGGCGCCTCGGTGACGCTTGCCGCGTCAAAGGCGAAGGCGGTGTCCGGGCCGCCGTCGCCGACGCGCAGGTCCGTGGCGGTTTGCTCAAGGGTAATGCCGCCAAACGAGGTTTTCAGGTGGAGCGTTGCGCCCCATGGCGTTACGCAGGAGCGCGATCCTACCGCAGCGATTTCCCAATAGTCGCAAGGCTCGCCAGCAAAGGAGCCTTTCTCGCCGGTGGCGCGGCCGCCCAGCTGCGCCATGATCTGCTCGCCGAATTCGACGCCGGTGCGCCCGCGCATCGCCGCAACCACCTGGTCATAGAACGGATTGTCGAGGGCGGTCGCGGCGTTTGACGCGGCGTCAATCGTCGTTGCCCGCGCGCCTTCAAACACGATGCGGTTGCGCGTCGGTTGAACCATGCCAGCAACGCTCAGGCTGTGGTCGTTGATCTCGGCGCGCAGACGCCCCCAGTCACGCACATGCGTTGTCGTCGTTCCCGTTTGACTGCCCGAATGCGTCATGACGAGCGTGAAGCGTTCCTTTCCGTAAAACCGCTCTTTTCCGTCGGCCGTTTCCGCGGCCGGCAGGGCTGCGGCGACCGGGTTGGCGGGGGCGTCCGCGTTTATTGCCGCAACCGGCGCGTCGGCGCCGCTCACCGTCTTATTGGCCGCCGGCTCTGCTTTTGGTCCCGAACACGCGGCAACGCCCGCCAGCGCCGCTGCAAAAACAAAATGACTGACTGAAATTCCTGACATATCGCGCTCCCCTTTATTACGACGCGGGTGTCGCGTCGCGCGACTGAAATTTATGGGATGCCGCAAGCCAAGGATAGGCGCCCCGCGTTGTAAATTGGCAAGAGCGTCCCCCGTGCGCAGGGTAACGAATGACTGCCAATTCGAGCCGCGCGCTGGCGCAAGAGTTCGTCCCCTTGGCGGCGGCGATGTTGATCTGGGCGGCGAGAATTCGCGGCTAAAGCCGAGGCCTTTACGCGGCCTCGGCTTTAGCCGACAGCGGCGCCCGCAGTTCGACGCGCGTTCCCGCGCTGGTGTCGAACGACAGAACGCCGCCGATCTGAACGGCAACCATCCGTACAAGTTTCATTCCATAACCGCGGTTCTCGTCCAGATCGTCGGGCAATCCCTTGCCGTCGTCGGCAACGACGAGGCGCAAATCGTCGCCGTCCCGATAGAGCGTTACATGCACCGACCCCGGACGATTGTCCGGGAAAGCATGCCGCAGGGCGTTGATGACAAGCTCGTTCACCGCGAGCGCGACCGGTTGCGCCAGCGCTGCCGGCGCTTCGATCTTGCCAGCGGCGACAATAACCGAAACCGCGCCGCCGCCGCCGGCCATCTCGTGCAGGCGGCGGCACAACGCCTCCACGATTTCGCCGAGATCGACCAAGCTGTCGCCGGAGATTTTCTGGAGCGCATCGTGGATGCCAGCGATCGCGTGAATACGGGCTGCCGCGCTAATCAGCGCGTCGCGCGCGACGCCCGCCTCTTCGCGCGACGCCTGGACGCCGAGGAGACTGGCGACGACTTGCAGGCTGTTCTTAATGCGGTGATCGGCCTCGCGCGCCAGCAGGTCGAACCGCGCAAGGTCGGCGGCGATGTCGGCGCAATGCTCGCGAAGGCGCGCGTTTTCCAGGAGCAATGTTTGCCGCGACGCTCCATTGATCACGCGGTCCGAAATTGTTTCCCAAATTGCGTGAACCATTTCGCCGCTCCCGAGTTATTCAGATAGTGCGGGAAGTACGCGTCAAGTCTGTGCGTTAGCGTACAAAACGCGGAGTATTAAAAAGTTCTTAAAACCGCTTTCGGGATTGGCGGCAGAAACCGTCTCCTACAACCGGAATTTTTCGGAGGCTGGCGTTTGAGCCGGCGGGGCCGCGCCAAAGGGAGGCAATCGCCTTTGCTGCGAGGCTTGCCGGATCACGCGATCTCGAGAACAGGCGGCAGATCGATCGGATAATCGCCGAACAGGCTGCGATATTCGCTCACCACGGCCTCATAACACTCGCAGGCGGCGTTCTCTAACCCGACCCGGTCCGTAATTGTAATGTGACCGTGTTGATAGCGGATGACGCCAGCCTTCTGGAGCGTGCTTGCCGCTATGCTGACGGTCGAGCGCCGGACGCCGAGCATGACGGCAATCAGATCCTGCGTCAGCGACAGTTCAGCAACGCCGCTGCGGTCATGCGCGCCGAGCAGCCATCGCGCCAGCCTCTGGCCGAGTTCGTGATGCGCATTGCACGCGGCCGTCTGAGCGACCTGCACATGAAAGACATGCACATAGCGCAGCAGCAAGTCCCTCAAACGCGGGCAATGCGCCAGCGCGTCCTTGAAGGCGATGGTAGACAAGCGATAGGCGCCGCCGGCGGTCTGACACATCTTCTCACTGTAAGAATGGGTCGCGCCAAGGATTACGGAGACGCCGGCAACCCCTTCATTGCCGATCAGGCCAATTTCCAGCGGTTGGCCGTCTGACAGCATGGTGAGGGCGGAAATAAACCCGCTTTCTACAAAGTAAACAGTCTCGATAGGGTCGCCCGCGTGGTGCAACGGCTGGCCGAGCGACAGCTCATCGCGCACCAAGTGTTTGGAAATAAAGGCAAATTCCTCCACCGGCAGAGCCGCCAGAATTCTGTTCTTCACCGTTCGCCGGTCGAGTAGAGACATGGAAACTCCATCGCCGGGGGCGGGAGCTCTATCTACTCTCAGTCGGTCGCGCGCCTTTGGGGACAACCGCTGCAAACATAATGCACGAGATGACCGGACGGCGCCAATGAATAGTAGTTTTATTTTGCCGCGCGGCAAATTCAGGGCTGGCGTCCTTCCAGCGGGGTTCCCTTGACCTCAGGCGCTGGCGCGCTCAAACCGCCTTCGCGTCAGGCGGCCGGACGGCTGCTCCCGCGAGGGAGAGGAAAGTCCGGGCTCCATAGAGACAGGGCGCCGGGTAACGCCCGGCCGGGCTGCCCAGAGATGGGTAACACCCGAGGGATAGCGCCACAGAGATCGAACCGCCCCGGACGTGTTCCGGGGTAAGGGTGAAAAGGTGCGGTAAGAGCGCACCGCGTCGCCAGCAATGGAGACGGCATGGCAAGCCCCGCCCGGAGCAATGCCGAATAGGGACCGCGCGCCCGCGTAAGCGGGCAGGGGCGTCTTCACCCCGAGCGGTCCGGGTTGGCAGCTGGAGGCGGCGCGCAAGCGCCGTCCAAGAGGAATGGCCGTCCCTTCGCGAGAAGGACAGAACCCGGCTTACAGGCCGCCTGATGCATTTTATTGCCGCTGGCCGCCGACACGGCGCAAGGCAATCGTAGAGCCATATTTTCAGAGGGGAAATCATGCGCCGCATATCGTCTGCCGCCGTCTTCGCCATCATCTCTGCATTTGCGCTGGAAGCCTGCACGCCAGCCGAAGAGAAAGCCGCCGCGCCGCCGGCGACTGCCGCGCAGGTCACTGCGGATTCGGTTACGCCAAGCTGGGCCTTCAGCGCGGAGCAGATTTTTCCCGCCGACCGCTCGCTGATGCGGCCCGAAGACGGCGTCGTCCTCGCCGACGGGCGCATCATCGTCGCGGATCAGGCGCACGGCCTTCGCGCCATGTCCGCAGACGGATCAAGCATTCCCTTCGGCAACTTCGCCTCGGCCGGCTATCGCCACGAACCGCCAGCCTACAGCGCCGGTCCGAATGGCGTGTCGTTCGAGCCAGATCGCCAGCACATTCTCGTCGCAGACATTTACACCGGCGCTATCTGGCGCACCTCTGTCGCCGAGGAGACGACGACACTTATGTATCAGCACGAGTTTGGCGCAAACTCGGCCGAGCGCGACTCAACTGGCGCGTTGTGGTTTACGCAATCGACGATCAATCGCGCCGGCCCTGATTCAGAGGCAGGCATGTTCGCGGCGATCGACAAGCCGGCGCCAGACGGCGCGCTCTACAGGATTGCGGCGCCGGGCGCCGATGGACCAGAGGGTGAACCGCGCCTCATGGCCGATAGTCTCCACTTCGCCAACGGTCTCGCGATCGATGAGCGGCGGGGCGCTCTGTATCTCGCGGAAACAATGAGGAACCGGGTTGTAGCATACCCGCTCGATCTGGCCGCCGGCGCGCTCGGCGAACGCCGCGACTTCGCTCAAATCCTGACACCCGACAATTTGAAGCTCGACGAGGACGGAAATCTCTGGGTCGCGTCGCCAATCCGCAACGAGATCCTCGTCATTGATCCTGACACGGACGAGGCGCGATCCGTGTTCCGCGCGGCAACGCCCGACAATGACCGCATCGCCGCCGAATGGCGCCGCCGCGGCGACGCCGGCGAGCCGATGCTCAGCGTGATGACGCCTGAATTGTGGTTGCCAATGCCGGGCCTTGCGACGAGCGTCATCCTGACGCCTGGGCGCGGGCCAGTTTACATCGGCACGCTCGGCGATGCCTTGGTGAAGCTCGACCGTTAAGCAAGCCGGCGCTGGCTTGAACCCGCCCGTGTATTCACATATCCTATTTATGAATATCATGGAGAGTGTCGATGGCCAACACCAGCTTCACGTTAGGAGAACACTGGGAGACTTTCATCAAGGCGCAAATCGCGACCGGGCGTTATGGGTCCGCAAGCGAGTTGGTGCGTGAATCTCTCCGTCTGCTCGAGCAACGCGAAATAAAGATCGATGCCTTGAGGCGCGCAATCGCCGAGGGCGAAGCGAGCGGACCTGCGACGCCCCTTGATATGGCCGAAATAAAGCAAGCCGCACGCGAAGAATACGCCCGCAGGAATCTGAAGGGTTGAGAACCTTCATCAGGCGCCCTGCCGCCCGGGTTGATCTGATTGAAATCTGGATTTGGTCAACGGAGAAATGGGGACAAGCCAAGGCGGATGACTACCTTGCAGCATTTGATCGCGCGTATCTAATCCTTGCCGAGCATCCCAATATCGGCATCGATTGCAGTCACATTCGAAAGGGTTTGCGCGGTTACGTGGTTGAACATCACCACGTCTATTATCTTGAAGCGGACATGGTCATAGAAATCGTCCGTGTGCTTCACGAACGCATAGTCCCGGATCGGCGCCTTGATGATTGATGGTTCTAACGTCCCCTTCGCCCAGCGCCGCGTCGCCGGCCCCGGCGACATCGACGCGTTCAACCACGTCAACAATGGCCGCTATATCGACTGGGCGAACGAGATCGCCTGGGCCCACTCGGATGCGCTCGGGCTCTCCATGGCGGATTACGTCCGTCTTGGCACGGGCTGCGTCGTCTGGCGCCATGAGTTCGACTATCTTGCGCCGGTTCTCCTTGGAGATGAAATTGACGTATCGACTTGGATAGCGGAAAACGATTATCGCGTGCGTCTTGTTCGCGCCTACGAAATGAGCCATGTGGCAAGCGGCAAGGTTGTCTTCCGGGGGCGGACGAAGTTTGTCTGTATCGATATGAAGTCCGGGCGGCCGGCGCGCATGCCGCCGGAGTTTATCGCCGCCTACAAGCCGCTGGAGCCTTGAGACATGCCCTCATTCGATATCGTTTCCGACATTGACATCCCCGAGGCGGAGAATGCGATCGCCAATGTGACTCGCGAGATTGTCACGCGCTATGACTTCAAGGGCTCTAAATCGACGGTCGAGATCAAGGAGGGCGTCATCACCATCAACGCCGATGATGACCTCAAGCTGAAGCAGATGCATGAGCTCCTGCAAGGCCATATGCAAAAGCGCGGCATCGCGCCGGGCTCGCTCGATTATCAGAAGGTCGAAAAGGCGGCGGGCCAGTCGGTCCGCCAGATCGTCAAGCTGAAGCAGGGGATCGACAAGGAGCTTGGCCGAACGGTCGTCAAGGCGATCAAGGACGGAAAATTCAAGGTGCAGGTGGCAATTCAAGGCGAGGAGCTTCGCGTCACCGGCAAGAAACGCGACGATCTCCAGGAGGTCATCGCCTTTGTCCGCGCCTTGAAGAACGAACAGCCCTTGCAGTTCAAGAACTTTCGCGACTGATCCATATCGTCTAAGGAACGCCAAACCGCCGGAGGGCCGTCATGTCTGGTCTCGATACGCCTGATCTCGATCAGGGAATTCTCGATATTATCGCAGGCCACGCGGTCGGCCTCACAACGCCGCCGACGCGCGCGACGCTGATCACGGATCTCGGCATCGACAGCTTTGCCGTTGTCGAGATCATCTATGAGATCGAAGAGAAGCTGAAGATCGAGGTCCCGTTCAATGCCAATGAAAACCCGCTCGAAGGCAAGAAGACCGTGGGCGATCTGATCGATGTCGTGAAAAAGCTCGCGGGCAAGGAATAGTCTGTTGGCGCGCCGCGTTGTTGTCACCGGCCTTGGCGGGATTTGCGCGACCGGCGCCAATGTCGAGGAATTCTGGGCGAACGCCAAACGCGGCGTCTGCGGGATCTCCCGCCGAACGCTGTCGGCTGACGCCGAGCACGCGCTGACATTGCCTGTCGCGCCGATCGACGGCTTCGAAGCGCGCATCGAAGGGCTCGGCCGCGACATTGGCCGCGCCGACCGCTTCAGCCAGCTCGCAATCGCTGCTGCCGATGAGGCGATTGCCGACGCGGGCGTCGATTTCGCCTCCGGCCTTGGCGAGCGAACGGCAGCGATCATCGGCACCGGCATCGGCGGGCAGACGACGATCGAGCAGGGCTATGTCGGGATGATGAAGCACGGGCGGCGCCCGCACCCCCTGTCGATCCTGCGCTTCATTCCGAACGCGCCGTCCAGCCACATGTCGATCCGATATAAGATCAAGGGACCCGCCTTCGCGATTTCTTCCGCCTGCGCGTCGGGCGCGCATTCGATCGGCGTTGCCGCCGACATGATCCGTTTCGGAACCGCGGACGCGGCGCTCGCCGGCGCGTCGGAAGCGATCATGACTTACGGCGCCATGGAAACGTGGAAAGCGATGCACATCCTTTCGGATGAGGTGTGCCGCCCGTTCTCGAAGAACCGCAAAGGCCTCGTCATCGGCGAGGGCGCCGGCGTTCTCGTGCTGGAAGAATTTGAAGCCGCGAAAAAGCGCGGCGCGCGGATCTACGCCGAACTCGCCGGTTTCGGCATGAACGCCGACGGCAAGGACATGATCAACCCGGCGGTCGAAGGCGCGGCCGGCGCGATGAAAACCGCGCTGGCGGGCGTTGGCAATATTGATCCGACTGCGGTCTATATCAACGCGCACGGCACCGGCACGCTGCTCAATGATCCGACCGAGACGAAGGCGATCCGCGCTGTGTTCGGCGCCGACGCTGACCGGCTGATCGTCTCCTCAACAAAGTCGATGCACGGCCATCTGCTCGGCGCGGCCGGCGCGATAGAGGCGATCGCCGCACTGAAGGCGCTCGAAGAGGGCGTCATCCCGCCAACGATCAAGTACGATGAACCAGACCCCGCCTGCGACCTCGACTATTGCCCGAACGAGGCGCAAGCGCGCCGGCTTGACCTCGTGGTGTCAAACTCGTTCGCGTTTGGCGGATTGAACGCCGTGCTGGCGTTCCGGCGCGTTTAGGCGTGCGCGTGCTTTTCTTTCGGCGGCGAGAGTCTGGTTTGCAGGTTTGAACGCATCGCCGTGAACAGCGCGATGAGGATCACGAGCCCCACATACCGCACCGCGTAGAGACCAATGTCATCGATGAAGGTTTTGCCCATCGCGCCGATCGAGGCGTAGATCGAATGGATATCCGCGCCTGCGGCGGCCATGCCGCCGATCGGGAAAACGAGGCGGTCGATCAGGAGCGCGATGGCGCCGAGGAACCACGCCGACCGCTTCTTCTTTAGCAAGATCGCGATCGTGAAGGTGAGGACGAGCGCTTGCGCGACATCGGTTCCTGAAAAACCGAGCGCGATGATGTCCTTCAGGTCTTCCATGGGCCAAGCCTCCCGTTCGCACCTATTAACGCGCGATCATGGTTAACGGCGGGTAAAGGCTCGCAAGAAACGGGTCGAAACGGCCTCGCGGGACGGGCACTCTCGGTTTATGAACGCTTCCGTGACGCCGCTTCGCCCTCCGGTTTCCCGCCTTGACGGCTATCAGCCCGTCGCGCGCGCGATCGATTTTCTGGTCGCTAACTGGGAGGCGCAACCTGGCCTTGAGGAAACGGCAGCGGTCACGGGCCTCAGCCCGGCGCATTTCCAGCGCGTCTTCAAGGAAGGGGCGGGGGTCTCGCCCAAGCGCTTCCTGCAAGCGATGGCGGCGGGCGAGGCCAAGCGCGCGTTTGATGAGGGCGGCAGCGTTCTCGACGCGACGTTCGCGGCGGGGCTGTCCGGCCCGTCGCGTTTGCATGATCTTTTCCTCGTCTCGGAAGCGATGACGCCCGGCGCCTATCGCAGGAAGGGCGCGGGCGAGACCATACGCTTTGCCGAAACTGACGGCCCGTTCGGGCGCGTGCTGATTGGCGCGACCGAGAAAGGCATTTGCTGGCTGTCGTTTATTGAACCCATGGGGTTCGCGCAGGCGCTTGACGAGATGAAAGGGGACTGGCCGGCAGCAGAGTTTCGCGCCGATCCAGCCTTTATCGTGCCGATTGCCGCGCAAGCCTTCGCCTTCGCCGCCGGTCAGGCGCTTGACCGTCCGCTCGGCCTCTACGTTCAGGGCACGAACTTTCAGTTGAAGGTCTGGCAGGCGCTGCTGGCGATCCCTTGCGGCGGGCTCGTAACCTATGGCGAGATCGCGTCGAGGGTCGGCGCGCCCAAGGCGAGCCGCGCAGTTGGCGCGGCGGTCGGGGCCAACATGATCTCGCTCCTCATCCCTTGCCACCGGGTCATCCTCGCCTCCGGCGTGATTCATAACTACCGCTGGGGAACGAACCGCAAACGGGCGCTACTGGCGCTGGAAGCGGCGAGAAGCGCGGCTTAGCGGGATTGTCCATCAGGCAGGTCCGCGATTGCGGTCCTCGGCGGTATGAAAGACTGCAATGATTTCGACAGCCTGCCCGGAAGCGACATACACAATGATATAGGGCGCTCCGGTGATCACCAATTCATGGGTACCATCAACCGCGCCCCTCCGGCCGGAAAGTGGAAATCTGTTCAGCCGTCGCGTGGCCTCGCGAATTCTCGCGATGACGAGTTTGGCCGCTGGAGTATTGTCGCGGGCAATGTAATCATGGATGCTCCGAAGATCGTCTAGCGCTTCGCGGCGCCAGCCGACCGTCATTCCCCCAGCTTTGTGAAAACCGCGTCCGCTTCGGCGCTGCTCGCGACACTGCCGGGCACGGAAAGGCGACGGCGCACCTCGTCCTGCTGCGCAGGCGAAAGTCGCAAGGGCGAGCGTTCCTGATCAATGACTAAAAGCAGCATTTCGCCGATCTCGTCCTGCCGATCTTCAGGCAGGCCGATCGCCAGTTCAAAGGCTCTTTGCATCAACTGCGACATCGTATTCTCATATCACGGCGGCCAACGTCCCCACAATCTGCCATCCTTGGCGGCTGCACGCTCCCTCCGTTGCATGGGGGCAGGGGATCGCTATATAGACGCCGTCCCGCGCCGGAGGGGCTCTCAACGCCTTGGCGTGTTTCCCTTCGTCCCTTCCTGACAGGAGACGGCAAGACCCATGCTGATATCGCCCGCCTATGCGCAAGACGCCGGAGCTGCGGCCGCAAATCCCTTGATCCAGCTTGTTCCCTTTGTCCTCGTCTTTGTCTTTTTCTATTTCCTGATCATCCGTCCGCAGGCGGCCGCCCGCAAGAAACATCAGGAAATGATCGCCAATGTGAAGCGCGGCGACATCGTCGTCACGTCGGGCGGACTGATTGGCAAAGTCACCAAGGTTCCGGAAGGCGACGAGGTGATGGTCGAGCTTGCCGACAATGTCATCTTCAAGGTGGTCAAATCGACCCTTGTCGATATCCGCAACAAGCCGGCGCCTGCCGCCAACGATCAATAAGGAAAGGGGCGCGCGCTCGTCACGGGCGCCGCCGGTTATCCCATGCTGCAATTTCGACCGTGGCAACAGGCGTTGATCGCCGGCGCCGTCGCTCTCTCGGCGTTTTTCGCCGCGCCGAATTTTTTCCCGAAGGCGGAGGTCGATGCCTGGCCGGCTTTCATGCCCAAGAGCCGCATCGCGCTCGGCCTCGACCTGCAGGGTGGGTCTTATTTGCTCCTTGGCGTCGATACGGAAAAGGTCATTGACGATCGCCTGACCGGCATCCGCCAGGAAATCCAGCGCGCCATGCGCCCGCAAGGCGCGCGCGCGCGCATCGCGCTTGAAGACTTGCCGACGCTCAACGCTGAGGCGGATACGATTTCGCTGCGCGTCAAGGATGAGGCCCAGATCGAAGAGGCCGAAAAGCGCGTGCGCGACCTGACGCGCGGCGGCGGGCTCGTCGGCGCCGGCGTGCGGCCGTACGAGCTGACCGTGACGGGGCCGCGCATTGATGTCGTCATGGTTGCCGAGGCCAAGCGCGCCTATGCGCAGGAAGCGCTCGCTGATTCGATTGAAGTCGTTCGCAGGCGGATTGATCCCGCCGGGAACAAGGAAGTCCTCATTCAGGCCCAAGGCGACACGCGCATTGTCGTGCAGGCGCCTGGCGATAACGATCCGGTAGCCTTGAAGGAGATCATCAACCGCAGCGGCCAGCTCTCGTTTCACCGTGTCGACACATCGGTCAGCCCTTCGGAAATTCAGGCCGGCGTACTGCCGCCAGGGCGCATGACACGGCCAATCGCGGCGACAGAGGGCGGCGGCGAACTGGTGCTGTGGGAGGAAGCGGAAGTTACCGGCGACATGGTTGAAAGCGCTTCTGCCGGTCCCAACGATGAAGGCGGCGGCTTTCAGATCAACTTCGCGTTTGACCAGCGCGGCGCGCGGCGGTTTGCAGACTACACGCGCGAACACGTCGGCGAGCTGTTCGCGATCGTGCTCGATAATGAAATCATCTCCTACCCGCGCATTCAGTCGGCGATCACGGGCGGATCGGGCCGCATTACGGGGAATTTTGCGCCTGAAGAAGCACAGCGCATTGCAACGCTCATTCGCTCCGGCGCGTTGCCGGCGCCGCTGGAGACCCTCGACCAGCGCTCGATCGGCCCGGGGCTTGGCGCTGATTCCGTCCGCGCCGGCGGCATCGCCTCGCTGATTGCGTTTGGCCTCGTCGTCGCCTTCATGCTCGTCACTTACGGGCGCTTCGGCGTCTATGCGAACATAGCGCTGATTGCCAATCTCATTCTCATTTTCGGCGTCCTGTCGCTGCTCGGCTCGACCCTGACCTTGCCCGGCATCGCCGGCATTGTCCTGACCATCGGCATGGCGGTTGACGCCAACGTGCTGATCTATGAGCGCATCCGCGAAGAACTTGCCAATGGCAAGGCGCCGATCAGCGCGACCGAAATCGGTTTTGACAAGGCGTTCAGCGCTATTGCGGATTCGAACATCACAACTTTGCTTGCTGCGTGGATCATGCTGCTGCTCGGCGCGGGCCCCGTGCGCGGTTTTGCGGTGACGCTGGCAGTCGGGGTGATCACATCCGTGTTCTCGGCGATCGTAATCACTCGCCTGCTGGCGGGCGGATACCTCCTGTCAAAACGTCCCAAGACGATTACGCTTTAGGAGACGGCCATGAAACTCTTGAAGCTGATCCCCGACGACACCAAGATCCCTTTCACCCGCTATCGCTGGCCGGCGCTGGTCTTCACGCTCATCATATTTTTTGGATCGCTGTTTGCGATTTTCGTTGCGCCCGGCCTGAACTACGGCGTCGATTTCCGCGGCGGCATCACAATTGAAGTGACCGATACGGCGCCGGTCGATATTCCCGCGGTGCGCGGCGCGATCGAAGCGCTCGATATCGGCGACTTCACCGTGCAGCAGTTCGGCAGCGCCGAAGGCGTGAAAGTCGTCACTGGCATCGCCAAGGCGGAAGGCGCCGTTGATGCGGACGCCGCGCAGCAGGTCGTCGTCTCCCGCGTTGAAGAAGCGCTTCGGCAGACGCTTGGCGAGGACATCGTCTTCGATCGCCGCGAGGTTGTCAGCCCCACCGTTTCCGGCGAGTTGATCGAGCGCGGCGTCCTCGCTGTCGTGCTCGCGACCGCGATGATGCTCGCTTATATCTGGTTCCGTTTCCAGTTTCAGTGGGGCGCCGGCGCTGTTCTTGGCGTTCTCCACGATACCGTCATCACAATCGGGCTCGTGGCGCTCTTTCAATTCAGTTTCGACCTCAATGTTATCGCGGCGATCCTGACAGTCATCGGCTATTCGGTGAACGACACGGTTGTTGTCTATGACCGCATTCGCGAAAACCTGCGCAAGTTCAAGAAAATGCCGCTCGCCGAGCTGATCGATCTGTCGCTCAACGAAACGCTAACGCGCACCGTCGTTACCGGCGGCACGTCGATCCTCGCCCTCGCCGCGCTTGTCGCGTTTGGCGGCGATGTGCTGCGCGGGTTTTGTTTTGCGATTATGTTCGGCATTATTGTCGGCACGTATTCGTCGATCTTTGTCGCCGCGCCGTTCCTGCTCCTCACCGGGGTGAAACGCGATTGGGCCAAGGTCAAAGGCACGGCTGAGCCGGCGCAGGCGTAAGGCTCCCTCGACAAGCGATCGTTGCTTGAACCCTCTCCCGCAAGCGGGAGAGGGGAGCTTGAACGGTCCGCCGCCTACTTCAAATTCGCGTTCGCGAAATCCCAGTTGATGAGATGATCGAGGAACGTCGTCATGTATTTTGGCCGCGCGTTTTGATAGTCGAGATAATAGGCGTGCTCCCACACATCCATGGTGAGGAGGGGCGTTACGCCTTTCGTCAGCGGCGTTTCGGCGTTGGGTGTCTTGCGCACCTCCAGCTTGTCGCCCGCTTTGACGAGCCACGCCCAGCCCGAGCCGAACTGCGTCGCGCCGGCGTCGGAGAACGCTTTGGCAAACGCCTCATAGCCGCCAAACGATTTGTCGATCATCGACGCAACGTCGCCTTTCGGCTTGCCGCCGCCCTTCGGGCTCATCGAGTTCCAGTAGAATGTGTGGTTCCACACTTGCGCCGAGTTGTTGAACAACGCCTGATTCTGGCCTTCTGACTCGGCGATGATGTCTTCGAGCGAGGCTTTTTCGAGTTTCGTTCCGGCAATCAGCTCATTGGTCTTGTCGATATAAGCCTTGTGATGCTTGCCATAATGAAAATTGAACGTTTCTTCCGAGATGTGCGGCGCGAGCGCCGTGCGCGCATAGGGAAGGTCGGGAAGTGAGATCGTCACGGAGGTTGCTCCTTTGATTGAAGACGGCAAAACCGGCGCGGGCAACCTAGGCGATAGAGGCTCTCGCGCAACCCCGATGAATGAGAGCGCTTCGCAACTGGCCGCGACACAAGGCGCAGGAGAGGGCGCAAGCCCGATCGCTTATTGCACGTCCTTGATCGCTCAGGCCGATGAAGATTTGCACTTGTCGCTGCGCTACGCGGCGCCCGCTGACAGGCCGCGTCTCGCTGCGCTCTTCGCGTTCCAGATCGAACTTCGCCGCATTCCGGCGTCCGTTAGCGAACCGGCTCTCGGCGAGATCCGCTTGCAATGGCATCGCGAAGCGCTCGCTGAAATCGTCGCAGGCAAACTACCGCGCGCGCATCCGGTCATTCTGGCGCTTGCCGCGACGGGGCTCACTGCGAGCGACGCCTGCGCGCTCGAGGCGCTGATTGATGCGCGCGCGCGCCTCTTCTATGCGAGAACGTTTACGACGCTCGACGACCTTGGCGAATTTCTCGCCGGCGCCGAAGCGCCGCTTGCCGGGCTTGCGCTCGGCGACGCTGGCCTGTCGGCGGCGGCGCATGGGCTCGGGCAGGCGCATGCGCTCGCCCGCCTCGCCCCAAGCTTTGCGCCATCGCTCGCGCCCGGCGCAGCAGCGCTCGCGCTGACTTTGCGCGCGGAACACGGGCCAGCGCTCAGTCGTCTGTCGCCCGAAGCGTTTGGGCGCATCGCGTATCTTGCGCTGGTCCGCGGGCATGCGGTGCGACCCGGCGGCACTGCATGGCCGCTGGTAAAACGCCTTGCGCTGCTGGCGGCGACGGCGTCGGGCCGGTTCTGAAACGGCTACCCTGAATCGGCGGCGGTTGGTTTCAAGTGCGACGACCGGTTTAAGCGTCCCTTCATCACGCTCGGGCACTGTCAAAGGTGAGGAATTTCGCCAAATTGAGGGGGCCGCCGCCGATGACGCCAACACAAAGACACCAGTACGCGCCAGCGCAAGGCGGTCAGGAAGTTATTGATCCGACGCGCGCAGCGGCGGCCGCCCAGCGCTGGCGGCGCGCTCTCGCGGAAAGTCTCGGTCAGGACCCTGGCGCTTCGCTCGATGAGCCGCGACGCATGCTGGCGATGCTCAAGGTGTTTGGCTCGACGCGGCGGCTGTCCGACCTTTGCCTCAAATATCCGGTGTTCGCCGGTCAGGCCTTTCTCGAAGGCCCAAGTCAGGTGCTGGCGGAAGCGGCGCGCGATCTGACCGCGCTGTCGGGCGGCGTCGGCGCGGCCGACGCGCTCTACAACGCGCTCGCCCCGATCAAGAACCGCGCCGATATCGCGATCGCGATCGCCGAGATTTCCGGGCAGTGGTCAACCGGCGAAGCGACGGCCGCGCGCACGGACCTTGCCGAACGGCTGGTTGAAACCGCGCTGTCCTGGCTTGTGCGCGGCGCCGTCAGCCGCGGCGAACTCCCGATCTCGATTGAAGAGGGGACCGCGCGCGGGATCTTTGCCCTCGCCGGCGGCGACTTCGCGCATGAAGACCTTGCGCCGCACGGGCCGCTCGATCTCCTTGTCGTCTACAATTCCGATGTCTTTGACGGTCAGGCCAAACGCATGGCCGAGCGCGCGTTCATCCGTATCGGCGCCGAATTGCGCGAAGCGTTTGAAGGCAAGCCCGGCGACTATCCGATCTATGCGGTCAGAACGCCGCTCGGCAACGGCGTCAACGGGGCGGGCCATGTCGAATGCGCGGCGCGCGTGACGGCGGCGCTCGGCAATCCGCAGATGAACACGGTCAAGCGCTGGTGCGCCGCCTCGCGCGTTGTCGCCGGTGACCGGCGCTGCGGCGGGGAATTCCTCGAAGCTGCTGAAGAACTGATCTGGGGCAAGGGCGAGATCCTCGGCGAGAACGGGCGCGCCGACCTCGTCAAAATGACCGACGACCCGCGCCAGCCGTTCCGCTCGGCCGCCAACCTTTTGCGCTGGAGCCTTGGCAGGTCGCGGCCTTTGTTCCGCACGCTGTCGGCCCGCGAAGTCTTCGACGCCGCAGCGGGCGCCGGCGCTGTTCCGGCCGATGTCGCGGCACGGCTCTCGGTCGGCGCGGAACTCGCGCAGACGATCGTTGCCCGCGCCCAGATGATGAAGGGCGCCGCCGCTTTTGGCGCTGCCGCAGCGGACGAAGAAGGCGCGCTTGCGAGCCTCTGCAATTACTCCGACTACGCCTCGCTCGCGGCGGCGCGCGACGGCGTGCTTGCCGATGCGCGCAATGCGCTGACGCGTCTCCTCGAAGGGCCGCGCGCGGACTTTGCGCGCTATCGTACGGCAGAGCGCAATCCCGACGATGTCGACAAGCTCGAAGACCTCGGCTTCCGCAATGGAGCCAATCTGTCCTCGGTGATCGACGGTTGGGCTGAATTGTGCGCGGCTGGCGGCGAGGTGCGTTTTTCCGAGATCGCGCCGGGGCTTCTCACGGCATTTGGCGAGACGCAGCATCCGGACGAAGCGGTGCGCCTTTTTGACCGTGTGCTGAAGATCGAAGAAAATAGCGTGCGCAATGTGCATTCTTCGACGCGCGCCGGCGTGCGCGACGGGCTGATCGATGCGCTTGGCTGCTTTGGGGGCGCCCTTGCCCCGCTCGTCGAAACGCCGCAAACGGCTGCGATCCTGTTCGAGCCGCGCGGGCCCGAGACGCCGAAATCCGGCGCCGAATGGCTGGCGCGCTTTGCGCCGCCGAAATCAACGCCGGGTAATAGCGGCGGCGTTGCCGCCGTCGCCGGCTGGCGGCGCGAGCAGATTGCGCGCATCGCGCTGTGCGCGGCCGCAGGCGACATGTCGTTCGATGCCGCCGCGTCCTCGCTTGGCGCCGTTCACATCGCAACGCTGAAACGCCTGTTCGACGACGCGCGCGAAAGTATCGACACGGATCAAGCGCTGGCGCTGCATATTTTCGACGGACCCGCGCGCGGCGTACCTGGCTATGTGACGCCGCTGGGCTTCATTGCCGCCGGCGGCAATGCGGAAAAGCGCGAAGAAATCGCGCGCGCTTTTCTCGAACGCCTTGGTGCGCTGGGCGAGGGGCTATTCGCCGCAACGCCCGATGTCTCGCATCGTCCCGGCGGCATTGGCGGGCCGCTTGCCCCCGATGCGGCGCAGTTCAAGTCGTACATTCAGTCCGAAGCCGTCGCGCATGACCAGATCCTGCTCTCCCGAGCGCGCGTCATTGCCGGCCCCGAGAAAGCGGAAGCCGATGCCGCGACAGTGCTGCGCGGCGCGGTCGCGAACCCGCGCCGGGCGGAGGTTTTGTTGCGCGATCTCGACCGCGCGCGCGCGCAGCGCCTGCGGCGCGACCGCGCCGGCTCGCCGTGGGATCTCGAACAATCCGAAGGCGGACTCTTTGATGTCGAGCTGATCATCTCGACCCTGATCTATCGCCACGCCGGCGCGCTGCCAGCGTTGCAGAAGCTGACGCCGGACGAGGCGCTCGACCTGATGGCGCGGTCGGGGATCGTCACGCCGGAGACCGCGGAAACGCTGAAAGGCTCGCGCGCGTTCTGGACGCGGCTTGCAACGGCGCGCGCGCTGGCGCGCTGGAGCGACCCGCAGCGCGAGCCCGTGCGGCCGCGCTTTGCAAGCCTTCTTGCCAGAGCGGCCGAGGTCGACAGCTTTTCGCAAGTGCGCCCGATCATGCGCGGCTATGCCGAGGAAGTCACACGCCTCTACAGCCAGCTTGTGCTGGGCCGCCCGACGCTAGGGCTCGCCGCGAGCGCCTGACGCTTCAGCAAGGGCAAAGACGCGCAGCGCCGAGGCAAGGCCGGCGGCGTTGCCGCGTCTGACGCGATCGTCATCAATGTCGGCGACAAGGCTCGCGAGCGACGCGCCGCGCGCGGCCGCCGCGCGCTCGATCGCGTCCCAGAACTCGGGCTCAAGGAGAATGCTCGTGCGGTGGCCGCGCAGCGTGATCGAGCGCTTCTTCATGGCGGCATCCTAAATGAGCCGCCGGCATTCGCGCGTCAGCTTCTGGCCCAGTTATCGATGCCATGGCTGCGAATCTTCTGCGTCGCAAGCGTGACGCCGTCGATGATCCCCGCCATGTGCGACACAGCTTCCGCATCGCAATCGGCAAGCTCGGCCCCGAGCGACTTGTACAGCCCCTCGATATCAACGCCATTGGCAAACAGAAACTGCGCCAGAATGAGACGAACCTGGCTCGGCGATTTTTGGTCTGACATGATTTACCCCAACATTTCCGGCATTTTGCCCGGGCACTGGCCTTTTAATGCACAACTGCCGAGCGGTCACCGCAATTCCTGGTCCACTGGAGCCGTTCGCGCGGCAAAACGCAGCACGACGTAGCCCAAAGACGCCTGTGACAATCGACCCGGCGAGAAAGCCGACTTCCACCCCCGATCTGCGCCTCATCTGCGAAGGCGAACTCGCCAAAGAAGAGGCTCATGGTGAAGCCGATCCCGCATAGGGACGCCGCACCGGCGATGCGCGGCCAGGTAAGTTTGTCTGGCAGCATTGCGATCCTGAAGCGCACCGCGAGCTACGCCGCGACGAAAACACCAGCTGGTTTGCCGGGGTGATCGCAAAGCTCCAACTCGGGCGCGCGCCTTGGTCACTGAAGGCTCGATCCGTGCCAGGCTACAATCAGGGGTGGAAATTTAATCAGCGGGTTGCCGGAAGCTAAATCGGTCAGTTGAAAAGATCGAAACTGCCGCCAATGAAGATCCCGACCGTCACGTCCTTCGTGTCATCTCGCCAACCAACAGCGACGCCGCCGGTGAGGCCGCCGCCAGCGCCGGGTACATAGTAGACAGGCACGCTGACGCCAGTCGCGTCGGTTTTGAAATTGCGCGTCACGCGCGGCGCTACGCCAAAATCAAACTCGCCTATGCTAAACGCTTTTCGCAACTCGGCGTAGGCGATGACGCTTTCCTTCCGCGCTGGCGCTGCTGGCGATCCAGAAACGCATGTCGGAGCGACCCCCGGAACTGCTGGCAGGCATATGATCGCCCTCTCCGCTTCTTCGAGCGCGGATTCAAATCGCGCGCCGAGCGAATAGGCGACCTCATTGCGAAAATCGTTGAAGGCGGCGGAAAAGCCGGCACCATATTGAATGCCGTCATCTGAGAGCGTCGCCAAGTCGGCGGGATTTACATAATCCAGTTCAGCATAACCGACTGACGCCTCGGCTGAGACCCACAGTGAGCGGGCTCTGGAACGGACATACGTTACGTAGAAATCATTCAGATACTCTGCAATGGCGCCTTCGGGATCGCCTTCAGGAGTGTTGAAAGATTGCTCGGCGCATCGGTTCGCAATTTCAGAAACTTCGGTTCCACGACTTGCTTCCCGTGCTGCGCAGATTTCAGCGGCGCGCTTGGCGGCGTCCTTAAAAAGCTTCGTCCGGTCCTTTATCGGTTGATCAATGCCAAAAGTGAATCCCCGCGATACTTTAAAGATTGCGGAAACTCCTGAAGCCAATCCGTTGAGGTTCGCGATTTCTCGCGGGTCGGGGCCGGCCTCGAATGGCGCTGCCAAAATTAGGTCCCAAGACTTGGAGCGCACAATGCGCGATCCGCATGGGCTCGTGCTTCGAATCCCTTCTATCTTGCTGCCAAATCGCAGTGCGGCGCGTCCGCCCTCGTTCGCAGCCGAAATAACAACCGCGGTTCGGCCGCCGCCCGACGCTGAATCGAGCGGGCCTTGAAGTCCCGCCGAGTCGGATGTCACCTCACCGAGCGCGATTGTGCGCGTTAATTCTGTCGATTTGAGCGACGCGAAACCGCCCCCATCCACATCCGCCAATGTTGCTGCGCCGCAAGCGTCGGCAGCGAGAGCGGCAGAGAACTGGAGCCCAACGGCGGCCGCGACAGGAATGATAGCTTTCTTCATCATGCCCTCCTACTGAACGTCAAATTCGCGAAACGTATCGACGGAATATTCGCCATCGGGAATTTTCACGCGTCGTTTTTGCTCTTCAGTTCCATCGTCGATGACGTAGGACACCGCCGATCCTGGGTTTCCAGCGAACTCAATATCAAGAGTCCATGTCGCAGGATCGAGTGTAGCGCTGGCCTTGTCGTTGTCGTCGAACGACAGTGCTTGGCGTTCCTCGTTGTTGATGTGCAGTTCGTAAACCTCATCTCGCACCGATCCGCTCACGGATTTTGTGAATTCGACGCGTGGCATCGCTGACTCCCGTTGATCGTGGCCCGACTGTCGTTCAACGGGGAGGCGCGGGCAGTAACGTGCGTCACAAAGTGCGTGACGGCCGAAGGGGTGTTGGCGAAACGAGTTGAAGGCTGGACGCGCCGCCTAACCCGGCCCGATCATCTCTTCCGGGCGCACGATAGCGTCATAGTCCTCGGCCGGGATGCCGTCTTTGATCGCCTCCTCGCGCAAGGTCGTGCCGTTCTTATGCGCGGACTTGGCGATCTTCGCGGCGCGGTCGTAGCCGTATTTTGGCGCAAGCGCCGTCACCAGCATCAAGGAGCGGTCGACGCCGGCCTTGATCATGTCAAGGCGCGGCTCGATGCCGGTGATGCAATTGTTGGTGAACGAGACGCTCGCGTCTGCCATCAGGCGCACCGACTGAAGGAAATTATACGCCATCATCGGGTTGTAGACGTTCAACTCGAAATGGCCCTGGCTGCCGGCGAAGACGATTGCCGCGTTGTTGCCCATGATGTGCGCGCACACTTGCGTCAGCGCCTCGCACTGCGTCGGGTTGACCTTGCCCGGCATGATCGAGGAGCCGGGTTCATTTTCCGGCAGGGACAGTTCGCACAGACCGCTGCGCGGACCCGATCCCAGAAAACGGATGTCATTGGCGATCTTGAAGAGCGAGCCAGCAACCGTCGTGATCGCGCCGTGGCTCATCACCATCGCATCATGCGCGGCCAGCGCCTCGAACTTGTTGGGCGCGGAGGTAAACCGCATCTGCGTGATTGCCGCGATTTTCTCCGTGACCTTCTCTGCAAAGCCGACCGGCGCGTTAAGCCCCGTGCCGACGGCCGTGCCGCCCTGCGCCAATTCCATCAACGCCGGCATCGTCTGCTCGATGCGCGCGATGCCGTTTTCAACCTGCTTGGCGTATCCGGAAAATTCCTGTCCCAATGTCAGCGGGGTTGCGTCCTGCGTGTGCGTGCGGCCAATCTTGATGATGTCTTTCCATTGATGCGCCTTGTCATTCAGCGCATTGCGGAGCGTTTGCAGCGCGGGGAGGAGCCGGTGATGAATTTCCTCCGCACACGCAATATGCATCGCCGTCGGAAACGTGTCGTTCGACGACTGGCTCATATTGACGTGGTCGTTCGGATGCACGGGCTTCTTCGAGCCCATCTCGCCGCCGAGCATCTCGATGGCGCGGTTTGAGATGACTTCGTTGGCGTTCATGTTCGACTGCGTGCCCGAGCCCGTCTGCCAGACGACTAGCGGGAAATGATCGTCGAGCTTGCCTTCAATCACTTCCTGCGCCGCGCGCACGATCGTCTCGCCGATTTTCGGGTCGAGCCGCCCCATCGCCATATTGGTCTCGGCCGCCGCGCGCTTGACGATGCCCAGCGCGCGCACAATCGGCGCCGGCTGCTTTTCCCAGCCAATCCTGAAATTGCCAAGGGAGCGCTCGGCCTGCGCGCCCCAATAACGGGCGGCGTCAACCTCGATCGGTCCGAAGCTGTCGGTCTCGGTGCGGGTTTTAGTCATGGAGGCCTCACTGCATTTTTGTGCGGCATAGGGGATATGGGGCGGATTGCACAGCCAGCCAGCGCTTGACTTTGCGCCCCGGTTTGCCTCTTTGTTCTTTTTTTGTTCCCGCCGGATGACCCCATGACTGACGCCAGTTCCTCTTTTCCGTGGATTTTGCTTCTCGCCATAACCTTGGCGCTCGTGGCGGTGGCGTTCGCCGCCAATTTGGTCGCCCTTGCCCGCACGGCGGAAAGGGCTCGGGCGGGTGAGCGCTTCCAGCGCGATGCCGACGCGTTGCGCGCAGAATTAAAGCAGGCCGCCAGGGATCAGTCCGACGGCGCCGCGCTTCTGTCGGCATCGGGCGCGCGCGCGACAGCGTTGTCCGAGAGCCTTGCGAGGCTTGCCGCGGACGCCGACGCGCTGCGCGCCGAACGCGACAATCTCGACCGCGCGCTTGCAACCCTGCGCGCCGAGGCGCGCGGCTTCGAGCGGCAGATCGCCGATCTCATTGACGCGAAGGAACAGATGCGCCTTGCCTTCAGCGAGAACGCCGGAGCGCTGATGGCCTCGCATAGCGAGACGTTCAAGGCGCAGAATAAAGAGCAGATCGAGGCGGTGCTTGCGCCGCTTAAAACCGACATCGATGCGTTCAAACGCTCGCTCACCGATGCGCATGAAAAAAGCGTCGCACAGCACGGTTCGCTGAAAGAGCAGCTGGAGCAGCTCGGCCGGCAATCCGCAGCAGTCTCGAAAGAAGCAGAGAATTTGACGCGGGCGCTCAAGGGCGATGTGCAGATGCAGGGCGCGTGGGGCGAGATGATTGTCGATACAATCCTTGGCCGGCTCGGCTTGCGCGACGGGGTCGAGTATTCGCGTCAGGAAAGCTTTGCGGGCGAAGACGGGCGCGCGCGCACCGATTACATCGTCAACCTGCCGTCCGGCGAGCGGCTGGTGATCGATTCCAAAGTTTCGCTCGTCGATTTCGAAGCCTATGTGAACGAGGGCGATGAGGCTGCGCGCCGCTTGCGCCTCGCCGCGCATGCGCGCTCGAGGCGCGCGCATATGAAGGGCCTGGCGTCTAAAGAGTACCAATCGCGCGTCGGCACGCGGCTCGACTTTGTCATCATGTTCGTGCCGATCGAGGCCGCGCTCGGCGCGGCGCTCACTTTCGACGAAATGCTCAGCCTTGATGCGCTTGACAACAAGGTGGCAATCGCGACGCCGACGACGCTGACGACGCAGTTAAAGACCGTCGCGGCGATGTGGCGGGTCGAGCGCCAGCATAGGAACGCCGAGGAAATCGCCGCGCGCGCCGGCGCGCTCTACGACAAGTTTGTCGGGTTCGTCGGCGATCTTGAAGACATCGGCGCCAAGGTCGGTCAAACCCAGCGGGCCTATGAAAAGGCGCTGAGCAAGCTTTCCGCCGGCCCCGGAAACCTCGTGCGTCAGGCGGAAATGCTGAAAGCGCTCGGCGCGACGACAGCGAAGTCGTTGCCCGCGTCGCTCCTCGAGGGTGGCGACGCCTTTGATCGTGATGAGCTGTTGCGCCTTGAAGCGCTGCGGCCTGCGCAGTGCGGAAAAATCGGCGACGAACGCGTGCAATAGCCGTCTGTGTTTTACACGCGTTCATGTGCTGCCTGCGCCGGGGATCGACGACAGCGCGGCAGCGCGGCAATCGGATAATGGCGCGATTGTCAGAATGTCGATGCGAAAAGACGCCGTACGAATTTTTTATGAAAGCCGGCGGCGATCGTCTCTTCTGTGACCAGACGCACATCATTGCCGCGCTCTCGCGGATATCGTCACCACGTCAACCAAACCTTGTTTCTTAACCGGCGCGCTACGCGTCACTTTGGAAAGGAACGTCGATGAACTACGTTACCGAAGGCTTGGGGTCTGAAGACGACCTGTCGAGCGGCAACATTGATCCGCCAACGCAAGGCGCCATTTCGAAAAAGCCGGCAAGCCGCGGGGAAAGCGCGCACGCAGCACCGGAAGTCGCAGGCGACCCGCCTATATCCTCGTCTGGCGGTGAAGGCGGTGAAGCGGGCGGGTCGGACCAGAACGCCGAGGTCGAAAACGCCGGCAGCGAGAGTGGAGAAGAAACACTCGAGGCGAGCGCTGCGCAATTGTCGGCAGAAACTGGCGAGGAGTCGGCGTTTTCCGATCTCGAAGGCACGGACGGCTTTGCGCCTCCGTCGTCTTCCGAAGCCGGTCTTGATGACGGCGCCAGCGAAGCAACACTCGCCGACGCGGGCGAGGCGCTCGGAACGGGCGAGGCGGGCGACGCCGAATTTGCGTTCCTCGCGGCCCTAGTGCCGGCGCTCGTTTCGGCAGTAGGCCCGGGGCTCGGCAAGGCGATCGGCCGCAAACTCAAGCCGCGCACGCTTGTGCGGCTCAAACGGATCGTGCCGAAAGTCGCGACCGCTTTGACGGGTTTGCCGCGCGGCGTCACGCGCGGCAATATCATGGCAATCCTCGCACGACTGCTTACAGCGGCGCAGTCAGCGCCAGCCGGCGAGAGCGCAACGGAGGTGGATGAGGGCGTCGCCGACGAAGCCGCGGCAGTTCTCGAAGTCATCATTGGGCGGGATGACCGGGTTCGAATTACGAACACAACGGGTAATCCCTGGAGGCGCATCTGCGCGCTAAAGATTCATTTCCCCAGCGGACGAGTTTATCGCGGTACGGGATTCTTCATCGGACCGCGCACGGTCGCAACGGCGGGCCACTGCGTTTACCTGCACGAGCAGGGAGGCTGGGCCCGTAAGGTCGAAGTCAGCCCCGGCAGCAATGGCGCTGCGCGGCCCTATGGGACGGCCACCTCAGTCAATTTTCGGTCGGTGCGCGGGTGGGTGAGCGATCGACGGCCAGAGAGCGATTACGGCTGTATAGTGCTTCCGGCTGGTTCGTTCGGCAGTCGAAATCTCGGTCAGTTCGGCTTTGCAGCATTTCCGCCGGCAGTTTTGGTTGCGTGTCCGGCCGTGCTGGCTGGGTATCCTGGCGACAAGCCATTTGCAGAATTGTGGGGAATGGCGCGAAAGATCAAGACAGTGACTCCGACCCAGCTCATCTACGATATCGACACTGCGGGCGGCCAAAGCGGTTCAGGCGTTTACATCAAGCGCAATGGTCAGCGCTTCGTGGTCGGCATCCACAATTACGGCGCGCAAAGCGGCAACTCCGCGACGCGAATTACGCAACCCGTCTACCAGCGCTTGCTGGCGTGGCGGCAGTTGTAGAGGCTCCGAGCGAGCAAACTGAAGCGAAGCTTAGTTGACAAGGCGATCGCGCCGGTTTGCGTCGGTGCGATCGCCGATCATCACGGAGCCCTCGATGAACGGATCAATTCTTGGCGCTGTCGTAGATGCGGACACGCTTTACGCCGTCAGCGGCGTCCTCGTGTGTTTGCAGCCGCACTCTGTCCATAACACCAGCGCAGACGATCATGAGGATTGGCGACAAGTCACGGGCGAAGCAGGGGCGTTCGTGTTTTCCAACGTTCCGGCAGGTCATTGGTTGGTCAGTTGCAGGTCTCACTCTGGCGAAAAGTTCACTCAGGACCTTTACCTCTGTAATAACGCTGCCGCCGTCATTCAATTTGAATGCGGGCCGGAAACAGCGATAGGGAAACGCCAAATGAGCGAAGATTTGGGCAGCGTGACGGGTGTCGTTTGTCGTGGGGAACTTGATGAACCTGTTGCTGATGCATCGGTGATTGTGGTGAAAGGACCCGCGAGCGCGCCCGACATCGCATCAATAACTGACTCCGATGGCGCTTTCAGTTTTGGTGGCCTGATACCCGGAAAATGGGCATTCGAAGCGATCGGTCCTGACGGTGACAGAGCACGCGCAACCGTGGTCATCGGCCCTGCGCAAAATGCTCAGATGAAAATAAAGATCAAAAAAAAATCTTGACGCAGTTCAGGGCTATTTTTTCCGGAATGCGTCGAGGCTGACGACCGCCGCGCCGTCGCCATTGGGGGCTGGCTTTTCGATTTTTGGGACGGGGGCCGGCGGGGGGACGATGGGCGTTGCGGGAACTGCGGGGCGCGCAGGCGCTGCGCCGTCAAAGCGCAAGCCGAACTGCACCGACGGGTCGGCAAAGCTTGTCACCGCGGCAAAGGGGACTGTCAGGCGCGCCTGCACGTTCTTGAACCACAGCGTCACGGAGAACCCGTCATCGTCGACGTCGAGCGATCCGAACTGGTGCTGGAGAACAATGGTCATCCGCACCGGATATTGCGCCATCAGGTGATCGGGAATGGAAACGCCCGGGCTCTGCGTTTCGAACTCGATGTAGAAATGATGATCGCCCGGCGCCGAGCCAAGCTCCGCCGTCATCGTCAGAACATCCCGCACGACTTGCTTCAACGCCTGTTGCGTCAAGTAGTCGTAATCGATCTCAACGTCGCTCAAACAGCCCTCGCGTTGCGCCCCGCCGCACTTTTTCGAAGCGCCTGTGTTAGCATGAGTACGCGGGTCGAAGGCAAGCCGTTCAGTCGGCGTCACCGGCGCCTTTTGCGACTTTGCAGTCGCCCGGCCAGCGCATAGTTCAACCGGACAGCTCGACGCCGATGGCCGCTCACGCGACCGCCAAGCGAAAGGAAATGCCCATCGATAAGCGCGTTGATGACCGAGCAAAGGAAAAGAAAAGTCCCGGCTTCTGTTGCCAGGCGCCGGGGGGCCCCGCCTGACCCTGGAAAGGGATCAGGACTTAAGTTTTCGAGCAGCTCAGCCGCTTACGCAGCGAGAGCGAACTCTTCCGAGAAGTTGTCATTGGCAACTATCAAGGTTGGTCCAATAACGGAGACCATCCGGGAGAAAGCGTCGTCTTTACACGTCCGTCGAGCCTATTTCGGCCCCGCCGCAAGCCCCGATCGAGGGCCTCTGGTGGAGCCGCCGGGTACCGCCCCCGGGTCCGAACCGCTTATTGCACGGGCCGTTTATCGCCATAGCCGGCAAGCCAGCATCGGGAATATAGGTGCAAACCCTTCAAAATTGAAGACCTATGAGCCATTTCGGCTGGAGAAATATGCTTGGCTGTCAAACGCCTGTTACATCGCGCCTGTACACGAACCCTGTGCGCCAAGGGGGCGCGACGCAACAGGTGCGCCGTGGAGCCAAGCGATTTCAAAAAGTGGCGTAAGCTGCTGAAATACTCGCAGAAAGAGGCAGCGCACGCGCTCGGCCTCAAACGCCGCATGATCCAATATTACGAAAAGGGCGAACGCGACGGCGACAAGGTCGATATCCCGTTGTCCGTGCGCCTTGCCTGTTTTGCGGTGGTCGAAGGCGTCGAGGACTATCACGGCCCCAATCGCAAGATTAAGCGCCGCGAAGAAAAAGCCAAGGCCGAAGAAAAAGGCAAAGAAAAAGAGCGCGAGAAAGAACCGGCCTAGAGGCTCGGCTCTTCTGTTGTCTCCGGCGATGGATTGAATTCCAGATCGAGCGGACCGGGTTGGGCCGGCTCTTCGACAGGTACCCCAGCCGCTGCGGCTTCGGCTTCCGTCTCCGGCAGCGGCTGCACGAGATCGGGATTTTGATATTCCCAATAGCTGAGCGCGTTGCGCGCGCGCGAGACACCGGACGCAATGCTCGCCGCATCGGCGCGGCCGCTGGCTGCGGCTTCAATGCGCGTGAGTGCGGCCTCGCCCGGTGCGCCGAGCCGGAAGCGCAGATAGCCGAAGTCGAATTCAGCGGCGTCGATCTTGCCGGAGAGCAAAAGGCGCTCCTGGCTGCGTGCGCTGATCGCCCAGCCGTTGAACAGCGGCGATGAAATCGCAATCAGCACGACAATCCAGACCGCCGCCATCGCCGTGTTGAGCGGCGCAACCGGCGGCATCCATTTTTTGCCCTTCCAGTTCACCTCGGTCAGGAGACCGGCGATCAGGACAAAACTGTAGGCGAAAGCAAGCGCGTTCATCGCGAGGCCGACGATGCGCGGCGGCGTCAATCCATATTCCTCAACGCGCAGCCAGAACGCCCACGCGGCAAGGCCTGCGTAAACCGGGAATGCGAAAAGGGCGATCAGCGTCGAAAGACGCAGCCACCATGGCGGCGGGCCGCCTTCGCCATTTTGATAGACGCCGTTGAATACAAGCATGCCCACGAAAGCGAGGCCGATCATGATTGCGCCGGGATACTCGCGCTCGAAAATCGCCGCCGAACCATTGACCGCAAGCACCGCCAGAAAGGTGAGCGAGAACACCGCCATGATCGGCATGGCAATGCGCGAGAACAGCAAGAGGATGAAGCGCAGTGCGCCGAGTACCGCCTGCTGGCCGCGGATCATGGCGATCGACAATCCTCCGATCGCGCCGAGGAACGGGAGAATAAACCAAGGCTCGTCAAAGAGTTCCGAGAAGAAGCTGACACCCATCTGCTTCAAAAGCGCGGCCCACGCATAAAGCAGGACAAGCGCCAGCCCCGCGAACAGCTTTGCGCCGCCCGCGATCAGCGGCAGCGTCAGGCCATGAAAAAAGATCGAGGCGTAGTGCGGCGGCAGGCCCGTTTCGAGTGCGCTCTTGGCGAGGGTCAGCAGCAGATACCAGGAAAGGGGCCCAGCAAGGAGGAACCAGAAGAAAACCGGAAAGCTGTCGAATTCGCTGGCGCCGCTGTGATCGAGGCCGGCAAGGAACCATGTTGGCAAAGCGAGTATGACGGCGATGACGAGCGCCGGCGCAACCGGCCGCAAAAAATCGCGCCGCTCGGCAAGGAGAAGCCATGCAGCGGCGACTACAATGACCGATTGGAGTGCGACGACTTGCAACGCGGTCGGCCCGGCGGAATCAATCCAGCGGTCTGTAATGAAATAGACGGCGCCCCCAGCAAGGAGACCAAGGATAAGGCTGAGCAGCCCCAACCCCCTGCCACGCTCGGCCGAAGGGGCTATGGCCGCCTCACTCTTTTGTCCGCCCATACGATATCCCCTCATGGGGAAACTATCATGCGCCGGACGCGGGCGCGAGACGCGACATCACCCCGCCAAGCCCGTAAAACCCGGGCTGGCAACAGATTCGCGAGACCGATGCGGCAATATCACGATCTTCTGCGGCGCGCGCTCGAAGACGGCGACGACAGGGATGAGCGCACCGGCACCGGCGCGCGGTCGGTCTTCGGCCATCAGATGCGCTTTGACCTCGGGCAGGGCTTTCCGCTGCTGACGACCAAGAAGCTGCATGCGAAGTCGATTATCCATGAACTGCTGTGGTTCATCGCCGGCGATACGAACATCGCCTACCTGAAAGCCCATGGCGTTTCGATCTGGGACGAGTGGGCCGACGAAAACGGCGAACTTGGCCCTGTCTATGGGCGCCAGTGGCGCTCATGGCCCGGAAAGGACGGCGAGACGATCGATCAGCTCGCCGGGGTCATCGACGAACTGAAGCGCAATCCGCATTCGCGCCGCCTGATCGTCTCGGCCTGGAACCCGGCCGAGATCACCGCTATGGCGCTGCCGCCCTGTCATTGCCTTTTTCAATTTTTCGTCGCGCGCGGACGTCTGTCGTGCCAGCTCTATCAGCGCTCGGCGGACATCTTTCTTGGCGTCCCGTTCAACATCGCCTCCTACGCTCTGCTGACGCATATGGTGGCGCAGTCTGCCGGTTTGCGCGCCGGCGAATTCATTCACACGCTCGGCGATGCGCATCTTTATCACAATCATTTCGATCAGGCGCGCACGCTGCTGGCGCGTGCGCCGGGTGCATTGCCAAGCCTGTCGCTCAATCCTGAGGTTGCGACACTGTTCGATTTCACCTTCGACGACATTCGCATCGACAACTATGTCGCGCAGCCGCACATCAAAGCGCCGGTCGCCGTATGACGCTCAAGATCCGCGCCGCAGCGCGCGCCGATGCGGCCTTGATCGTGCAACTCATCCGCGAGCTTGCCGTGTATGAGCGCGCGCCCGATGCCGCTAAGGCGAGCGTTGGCGACATCGAGGCCGCGTTCTTCTGCGCGTCGCCAAAGGTTCACGCCCTGATCGCCGAATGGCATAGCGAGAATTGCGGGTTCGCGGCGTATTTCTTCAACTTCTCGACATGGACGGGCCGGCACGGCGTCTATTTGGAAGATCTGTTCGTGCGCGACAGCGTCCGCGGAAAAGGCATCGGCAAAGCCTTGCTGCAACAGGTCGCCGCGATCGCCGTTGAGAACAACTGCCCGCGCCTTGATTGGTCGGTGCTCGACTGGAATGAGACGGCGATCGGGTTTTACAAATCGCTGGGCGCCGTGCCGATGGAGGACTGGATCGGCTTTCGTTTGCACGGCGAGGCGCTCAAGAACCTTGCGGGCGAAAACCTTTCGGGAAAGGCCTGATGCGCATTGCTCTCGTTGTCGCAGCGGCGCGCCATGGCGCCATTGGCCGGGACGGCAAACTCGCCTGGAAGATTTCCGACGACCTCAAGCGTTTCAGGGAAATCACGCGCGGCAAGCCTGTCATCATGGGCCGCAAGACCTATGACAGCATCGGCCGCCCGCTTCCCGAGCGTGTCAATATCGTCGTGACGCGGCGCGAAAGCGCAATCGACGGCGTCCTGATCGCCGCATCGGTCGAAGAGGCCCTGCGGCTCGGCTCTGAAGCTGCCGCTCATCTCGATACGGAGGAAATTTGCGTCATCGGCGGGGCGGAGATTTACGCGCAGACCCTACCGCTTGCGAGCCGCATTTACCTGACCGAGGTCGAAGCCGAGGTTGAAGGCGACGCGCATTTTCCGGCGATCGACCCGGCGGAATGGTCGCGGCGCGCGACGGGCCGGGCCGAGCGATCGTCGCGGAATGAGCACAGCGCCGCGTTTTTTGTCCTCGACCGCGTCTAATTCGCTGATTTCCCTGTCTTAAACGTGATGCGATCGCTAAAAATGCGAGCGATGCCGCAACGCGGCGTTTACGACCGGTTGACCATTATCACGGCGGTCTTCCGCAGGCGGGCGAACCGGGTTAGGGCGCGTGCCGCAAACCATGGAAGGGGGACCATGAGGACGTTCGCAGCTTTCGCGTCGGCAACGCTGGCCATACTTATCGGGACAGCGCAGAGCGCTGTTGCGCAAAGTGATCTTGCGCCCGGCGAAACCTGCCGCCGCGGAGGCGACGTTCGCATCATCGAAGTCCTGTCGCCGGGCGAGGTTGGGCTCGCCTGCGACGTGCGCGTGACGCGCGATGACGAAGGGGGTGCGCGCACGACCACTCCCTATCACGCCAATGCGGACAAGAATTTCTGCCGCGCGATGGCGGCTGAGCTTGCGTCAAAACTGACCGGCGACGGCTTTGCCTGTTCGACGGCAGTGTCGGGAACTGTCGAAGCCGCGCTCGCTGGCGGCGAGGCGCCCGCATCCGTTGCACAGGCGGCGTCGCCTGCGCCGGAAGCCGCGCCTCAAGCTGCGCTCGAAACTGCTGGAGCGCGCCTCGTCGATCTGCCTCTCGATGTGCAGGCGGAGCGCCTTGGCCTGCCGGCGCCGGAGGCTGTGGCGCACGCTGCGACCTTGCCAGAAAATGCAGCGGACAATGCTCCGGAAAATGTAGCGGTCCGGGCAGCGAACCGGGAACCTTTTGTCAGCCAAGCGCCGCTGACGGCGTCCACGCCGGCACTCTCGCTCGACGGCATTGTCGACGCTGCCGCGGCGGACGCCGGTCAAACGGGAACGCCTGTCGTCCTGACCGCCGGCGCAAGCCCGAGCCCGACACGCGCGCCGCGCCCGTCAAAAAACGGCGCCGGCCGGCTTGTCGGCGCGCAGCCCTCGCTTGAAGACATTATCGATGTGTCGGTGAATACGGCCCAAAACGCAGGGACAATTGATGCTGGCGATGCTGGTGCGCCCGCTGCGGCAATTCGCCTTGCCGGCGCTGAAGCGTTAGCGCCGCGGCCGACACAAGATGTCATTCGCGGCGTCCTCGCCGCCAATGCCGCAGCGTGGAACGAGGGTAATCTTGGCGCGTTTCTCTCCGGCTATGACGACAGCGACGGGCTAAGGCTGGTCGCTGACGCCGAGATTGCCGCCGGATTTGGCGGCGTCAGAAAATATTACGAGGCGATGATTACCGAAGCGGGCGCGATGGGGCGGCTCTCCTTCAGCAATCTCGATGTGTCGATGACGTCGTCAGAGGTCGCAACCGTTGTCGGCCGTTACGCGCTTGAAAGCAGCGCGAAGAAAATCGCCGGCGCCGTGACGGTCGTCATGAAGCAGGTTGAGGGCCGTTGGCGGATTGTTCAGGACACCCGCATCCGCGACGCTGCCGTGCCAACGCTCGCGCCGATCAATTGAACGTAGCAGCAATTTGCGCAGCAAGTCGGTCGAGCGCCGCAACGGACGCTGACCCCGGAGCCCTAATCACAAGCGGCTCGCCCTCGTCCGAAGCAATCCGCAAGTCTTCGTCGATCGGCAAGGCGCCGAGAAACGGTGCGCCAAGATCGCTTGCGGCCCGCTCCGCGCCGCCCCGGCCGAACAGATAAAGCCGCTCGCCGGACGGCGCCTCGAACCACGCCATATTCTCAACGATGCCGATGATTGGCACACTGACGGACCGGAACAGCTCCACGCCGCGCCGGACATCGGCGAGCGCCATTTCCTGCGGCGTCGAGACGATGACAACCCCGGTCAGCACTTTGGCCTGCGCGAGCGTCAAATGCGCATCGCCCGTTCCCGGCGGCGTGTCGATGACCAAAACGTCAAGCGCCCCCCAATCGACATCGCTCATCAACTGGCGAACGGCGCCCATCACCATCGGTCCGCGCCAGGCGAGCGCTTTGTTGGCGTCAACCAGAAGTCCGATCGACATCGACCGGACCCCATATTTTTCGACCGGAACAATCTTGCCGTCGCGCATGGCGGGCTTGCCGGTCAGCGCGAACAGCGTCGGCAACGACGGGCCGTAAATGTCCGCGTCGAGGAGGCCGGTCGAAAGGCCGCGCCGCGCAAACGCGACGGCGAGGTTGGCGGCAATGGTTGATTTGCCGACGCCGCCTTTGCCGCTGGCGATTGCAATCACATTGCGCACGCCGGCCAGCTGGTCCGCTGCGGCCGCAATGCGCGCCCGCTTGCCGAGCTGCAGCGGATTGTCGTGCGCGCCAGCCGCAGCCGGCGGGGAGGCAGGCGCGGTTCGATGCGCCGTTGCAACAGCCGTGACTTTTGTGACGCCCGATATCGCCAACACAGCGGCGCGCGCCGCCCCGAGCAATCCCTCGCCGCCGCCCGCCCGGTCCATGTTGAGCGCGAAGCGTACGGCTCCGTCGGCGTCCGCCGACAGCCCCTCGATCGCCCCCGCCGTTACGAGGTCGCCGCCAGCCGGCGCGGAAACGCCTCTCAGCGCCGCCCGGACTTTCATCACCAGGGAGCCGTCATTCATGGGGAGATTGGCTAAAATGCAGAGTGCCGCATTGCACCCGTTGAAAACGTTGACATATATACCCGACGCTTCTTTGGCGAGTCCCGGCGCGCAGCGCGCGCCATGGGATCGCGTTACTTTCACTTTGCGGGCGCCGGAAATGCGGCGGGAAGGACTTTAATGCCCTGGCAGGATAATTCTGGAAAAGGCGCCCCTGGCGGCTCCGGACGCGGCCCCGTGCGCGGCCCTTGGGGCCAGCCGCCCAAGCCGCCTGGCGGCGGCGGGAGCGGTGGCGGCCAGGGGCCGAGGGGGCCCGGCAAGGGCAAGGGCGAGCCGCCGGATCTCGACGAGCTTCTCAATGCGTCGCGCCAGCGCCTCAAGCGCGTCTTCCCGCGCGACGGGGCGCCGCGCGCGCCAAAGATCACGCGGCAGACTGCGGTTTTGATGGTCGCTGGCGTGGCGATCTTGTGGGGCATTAGCGGCACGTTTCAGGTCGAGGCGAATGAGCGCGGCATCATCACGACGTTTGGCCAATATGACCGCGTCGTCGGGCCGGGCCTTCACTGGCACGCGCCGTTTCCGTTTCAGGCGGCCGTCGCCGAGAACGTCACGCGCCTTCGCGAAAACCTCGTTCCCTCCGCCGGCGGACAGCGCGGCGCGTCCGGCGGGCTGATGCTGACGGGTGACAAGAATATTATCGACGTCGTCATCAAGGTGCAGTGGGAGATCAAGCCGGACATTACGGCGCCGGCCGGCGAATTGCCGCCGGTCGCGCAATACAAGTTGTTGATCGACAACCCGGAAAAGCTGGTCGTGACTGTTGCGGAAGCCGCTATCCGGGAAATCGTCGGCCGCAACGAGCTTGACTTCGTGCAGACCGACGGGCGCGCCGTCGTCGTTGATGAAACCCGTGCGCTGATGCAGCAGACACTCGATGCGCAAAAGACCGGCATCGTCATCGAATCGGTAAACTTCGTCACCGCCAATCCGCCTACGGAGGAAGTCAACCAGTCGTTCCTCGACGTTATTGCCGCCGCGCAAGACCGCGAACAGTTCATCAACCGCGCGCGCGAATACGCGAACAAGGTTGTGCCGGAAGCGCGCGGCGAGGCGCAGCAGATCCTCGAACAGGCCGGCGCCTATCAGGCCCAGGTCACTGCCGACGCCAGAGGTCAGGCGAGCCGTTTTGACGCGATTTACGCCGAATACGCCAAGGCCCCGGAAGTGACGCGCCAGCGCATGTATCTTGAAACGGTGGAGCGGGTGCTCGGGCCAATGAACAAGATCATCGTCGATCAGGAAGGCGGCAGCGGCGTCGTTCCCTATCTGCCGCTGAACGAACTCAACAAGAAGGCGGTCCAGTAATGCGCGCCAATCCCCTCTTTGTCATTATTGGCCTGATCGTCTTCGGGCTCTACCTCATCGCCAGTTCAACCTTCACCGTGCGGGAAGGCGAATCGGCGATCGTCCTGCGCTTTGGCGCGCCGATCGCGGAGCACAAGACGGCCGGCCTCAAGGTCAAGGCTCCCTTTGTTGAAAACGTCGTCCTGATTGACCGGCGCAATCGCGAGCTTGATCATGAGGGGCGCGAAATCATCGTCGCCAATCAGGAACGCCTGCTTGTCGATGCGTTTGCGCGCTACCGGATTGTCGATCCACAGCAATTCTATCAGTCGGTGCGCGAACTCGATGTTGGCGAAAGCCGCCTGAAGACTCAGATGGATCAGGTGATCGGCCGCGTGCTTGGCGAAGTGTCGGTCGACGATATCGTCTCGGTGCGCCGCGCCGCGCTGATGCTGCGCATCAAGGAGCTCCTCAGCGAGAGCGCGCGCCAGCTTGGCATCGAGATCATCGACGTCAAAATCCGCCGCGCCGATCTGCCGACGCAGAACAGCCAGGCCGTGTTCCAGCGGATGATCACCGAGCGCAACCAGCTTGCCCAGCAGATCCGCGCGCAGGGCAATGAAGAGGCGCAGAAAGTCCGCGCCCAAGCCGACCGCGAGGCAACCGAAATCCGCTCCAAGGCGCAGGAGGAATCCGAAAAGCTGCGCGGCGCCGCCGACGCCGAGCGGAACGCCGTCTTTGCCGCCGCCTATGGCAAGGACCCGGAATTCTTCGCCTTCTCACGCTCGCTGATCGCCTATGAATCCGCGCTCCGGCAGGGCGACACGACGATCCTGTTGTCGCCGGACAGCGAATTCCTGCGCTACCTCAACAATGTGAGGGGCAGGCGGTAAGCGCGTCGCGCCGGCGGCCTTTGCTGCCCCGCTTATTTAAGATAACCTTTTACGACAGTGACTGCGGGGCCCGCCCGGATCGGGTTGGGGCAAGGGGCAAAGAGGCAAAGGTATGGCGTGGATGAAGGTGTTTCTGGCCGCGACAGCGGCGGCGTTGCTTGCAACCGCGCCCGCGATGAGCGCCGCCCCGCGCGGGACCCCGGACAGTTTCGCCGACCTTGCCGAGCGTTTGTCGCCGGCGGTTGTCAACATCTCCTCCGCCCAGCGCGTCAAGGGCGCGCCCGGCGCGACGGGCGATCCGGCGCTGCAAAAGAAGTTTTCGCCGCAAGCGGTGTCGCTCGGGTCCGGCTTCATCATCGACCCCAAGGGCATCGTCATCACAAATAACCATGTGATCGACAACGCCGATGACATCACGGTGACGCTGAACGACGGGCGCGAGCTGAAAGCGACGATCAGGGCGGTCGATCGCGAAACCGATATCGCCGTTCTCCAGCTTGAAACGACACCCGCCAAACTGCCATTCGTCACTTTTGGCGATTCAAACACCGCGCGCGTTGGCGACTGGGTGCTCGCGATCGGCAATCCGTTCGGCCTCGGTGGCACGGTGACAGTCGGCATTATCTCGGCGCGCAATCGCGACATCGATGCCGGCAATTTCGACGACTTTATCCAGACCGATGCGGCGATCAATCGCGGCAATTCCGGCGGGCCGCTGTTTGACATGTCGGGCCGCGTTGTCGGCATCAACACCGCAATCTATTCGCAAACCGGCGGCTCGGTCGGCGTCGGCTTTGCCGTGCCGGCGGATTTGGCCTCGATAGTTGTCGATCAGCTGCGCACGCACGGCGAAACGCGCCGCGGCTGGCTCGGCGTCTCGATTGACGAGATGACCCCGAAGCTCGCCAGCGAATTGGGCCTTGAGCGCCCGCGCGGCGCCGTTGTCTCCGTCGTGCGCCCCAACAGCCCCGCGCTGATTGCCGGCGTCCAGCCAAATGACATCATCCTCGACTTCAACAAGCGCCCCGTGAACAGCGTGCGCGATCTGACGCGCGCTGTCGCCGACACGACGGTCGGCTCGACCGTGCCGATGACGGTCCTGCGCTCCGGCAAACGGGTCATTCTCAACGTCACGGTTGACCGGCGCGAGACCCGCGTTCTTGCCAGCGCGCCAGGTCCCCGCGCCAGCGGCCTCAAGGCCTCGGGCTTGACGCTCGAGCGTCCGACAACCGACGTGATCCAGTCGTTCGGCCTCGCGGCGGATGTCGAGGGCGTCGTTGTGACGGCCGTCGATCCCGACAGCCCGGCGGCGATCGTCCTGCAGCCCGGCGACATCATCCTCGAAATCGGCTGGGAGCGGATGACGCGGCCCGAAGCTGCGGCAACCAAGCTCGACAAGCTCCGCAATCTCAATTCCGGACCAGTGCAAATCTACGTACAGCGCGGCGAATTGCTGTTTTACGAATCGCTGCGGCCGTAAATTACAAGTGCGGAGGGCGGATTTTAATCCGCCATCTTCGGCTGAGGTGGCGGGTTAAAACCCGCCCTACAGGTCGCCGGCCGCAATCCCTTGCGCATAGTGCAGCGCTGTAAGATCGGCGTGGAGGATCGACGCATCCGCCGCTGCTGCGACCTTAGGCTTTGCGCGATAGGCGACGCCGAGACCCGCCGCGCCAATCATATCAAGGTCATTCGCGCCGTCGCCGACAGCCATCGTCGCGGTAAGGGGGATGCCGCGTTCCTCCGCAAACTGACGAAGCGCGGCTTCCTTCGCCTCGCGGCCAAGGATCGGGCGGCGCACCTCGCCGGTGAGCTTGCCGCCGG
>JBJXFO010000088.1:0-13811 GCA_046154725.1 Parvularculaceae bacterium
TCCGGCAAATGGAAAGACCCGTTTTCATCCGCCGATCACACCGCGAGGCAGCGCGCCTATAATCGCGCCCTGCGAGGCACGGGCGGCGCCTATACGCCGCAAATGGTCATCGACGGCGCTGCGGAAACCGTCGGGTCGCGACAGAGCGAAGTCGACAGGCTGATCGCCAGGCGCGAGAGCGCCGACGCTGCGGGCACTGTGACGATTGTGGAGGACGCCGGCACGCTCGCGATCCGCGTCGAGGCCAAGCCCGGCGCAACCATTCGCCTGGTGCGCTTTGCCAGGGCAATCGTCACGCGCGTCGCGGGCGGCGAGAATGCGGGCAAGTCCCTCGCCGAAGCCCACGTTGTGCGCCGCGCGGAAGCGCTTGGCGTCGTTGGCGGCTCGCCGTTCACCGCGACCGCGCGCGCAAGCGTTGCCGGCGAAGGCTGCGCCGTGCTTGTTGAAGACGGCGATGGCGGACGCGTTCTCGCTGCGCAATACTGTCCGTAACAGAGGGGGCTTCATGGCGCCGGGTTTTGCCGCTTACCGGACTTTCTTGATGGCATGCGCGGCAGCGTTTGCGGCGTCCTGCGGCCAAAAGGCAAGCCCGGACACCGTTGCTCCGGAAACCAAGCAGCAAAGCGCCGCGCCAACCGCGACAGGCGCGCCGATCACGCCTGTCGCGACCGAGGCTCCCGCTGGCGACTACCGGCTCGACAAAAGCCATGCAAGCCTTGTCTTCAAGGTCAATCACATCGGATATTCAAACTACACAGGCGCGTTCGACTCGCTTGCCGCGTCGCTCGCCTTTGATCCCGCCGCGCCGGAAAAAATGCGCGTGACGGCGACCATCGATGTCGGCTCGCTCGATATACCGGCCCCGCCCGAAGGGTTTCTTGAGGAGCTGAAAAGCGCCGCGTGGCTCAACGCAATCGACTTCCCGGCGATGACGTTTCGATCGACGGCCGTGACGCTGACGGGCCCCAACTCCGCGCGTATCGACGGCGAGCTTGATTTCCGCGGCGTCACGGCGCCCGTCGCGCTCGACGCTGTCTTCAACGGCGGCTATGCCGGTTTTCCGCCCTATGACCCCAATGCCCGCATCGGCTTCTCGACGACCGGCGCGCTCAAACGCTCCGTGTTCGGCGTTCTCGCCGGCATTCCAACGCCGGAGGCGCCGGTCGGCGTCGGCGACGAGGTCACATTCGAAATTGAGGCGGAGTTTACCGGGCCGCCAACGCAAGCTGGAGCCAAGCCTCAATGATCCGTTCCCTGACAATCGCCGCCGCCCTTACGGCAAGCGCCGCCGCGCAGGACATCGGGCCGACACTGGGCGCCGGCGCGCGCCCCATCGGCGCCGACTGGTCGCGCAGCCCCGTCATCGCCCAGCACGGCATGGCGGCAACCGCGCAGCCCCTCGCCAGCCAGGTCGCAATCGATATCCTGAAAAAAGGCGGCACCGCCGTTGACGCGGCGATTGCCGCCAATGCGGCGCTCGGCCTGATGGAGCCGACGGGCTGCGGCATCGGCGGCGATCTCTTCGCCATTGTTTGGGACCCGAAGACGCAAAAACTCTACGGCCTTAACGCGTCGGGGCGCGCGCCGACGGGGCGCAGCCTTGAGCAAACGATTGAGCGCTCAGCAGCCGTCGTCGGGGCTGGCAACGGCATCCCGCCGCTCGGCCACCTGCCTGTTACCGTGCCGGGAACCGTCGGCGGCTGGGGCGCGCTGCACGAGCGGTTCGGAAAGCTCCCGATGCGGACGATCCTCGCTCCGGCGATCGGCTATGCGCGGGACGGATTTCCGGTCTCGCCCGTTATTGCCATGTATCTTGAGCGCAACCTCGCCGGTTTCGAACGGCGCCTGTCGATGATCGGCGAATTCGACAACGCGCGCGCGACGTATTTTGCGGGCGGCGCCCCGAAAGCCGGCGCGATCTTCAAGAACCCTGACCTTGCCCGCACGTATGAGATGATCGCCAAGGGCGGCCCCGACGCGTTCTACAAGGGCCCGATCGCAAAAACGGTCGACGCCTATATGAAACGCATCGGCGGCGATCTGCGCTTTGCGGATTTCGCGGGCAACACAGCCGAATGGGTGGAGCCTGGATGCGTCGACTATCGCGGCTATTCCGTGTGCGAATTGCCGCCCAACAGCCAGGGCTTTGCGGCGCTCCAGATGCTGAACATCTTGAAGAACGCCGATCTCAAAAAATACCCGCGCGGCTCGGCGGAGGTCTTTCATTATATGGTCGAGGCCAAACGGCTCGCCTTTGAAGACGTCGCGAAATACTACGCCGATCCGGCCTTCGCAAAGATCCCCGCCGAATGGCTTTTATCGGACGCCTATGGCCGCGAGCGCTTTGCGCTCATCGATCCGGCCAAGGCGATGTCCGCGCCGTCCCCCGGCGAACCGAAACTGGAAGGCGAAGGGGACACGACCTATTTTACCGTCGCCGACGACAGCGGCATGATGGTCTCCCTCATCCAGTCAAACTATCGCGGCATGGGCTCAGGGCTTGTCCCCGACGGGCTTGGTTTCATGCTGCACGACCGCGGCGAATTATTTAATCTTGATGCGGAACATGCCAACGCCTACGCGCCCGGCAAGCGGCCGTTCCAGACAATCATCCCGGCCTTCGTGATGAAAGACCAAAAGCCGTGGCTGTCCTTCGGGCTGATGGGCGGGGGCATGCAGCCGCAAGGCCATGTGCAGGTCCTCGTCAACATGATCGATTATGGCATGAACCTGCAGGAAGCTGGCGACGCCGCGCGCTTCCACCACGACGGCGGCCGCCAGCCAACCGGCATTGACGGCGACGCGCTCGGCCTCCTCGAACTCGAACCCGGCGTTCCCGCCGACACGGTGAAAAAGCTCGAAGCGATGGGCCACAAAACCGCGATCGTCGATAACGGCATCGTCTTCGGCGGCTATCAGGCAATCCTCAAGGACCACGACAACGGCGTCTATGTCGGCGCGACGGAAATGCGCAAAGACGGCACGGTCGCGGGGTATTGAGTTCGGCCGCGATGTGTATAGATTTCAGATTTATACACATTAGGCAGCCATGCGCACGAACATCGAGATCGACGACAAACTGATATCGAAGGTGATGAAAGCCGGCGCGTTTCGGACCAAGCGCGAAGCGGTCGCCGAAGCGCTTCGGTCTTATCTGCTTCTGCAAGCGCAACGTGACATCATCAAATACCGCGGCAAGCTCAAATGGGAGGGCGATCTCGACGCCATGCGCCGCGATCGATGATCGTCGCCGACACCTCGGTCTGGATCGCGTTCTTTAACGGCGCCGGCTCGGCGCAAGCGGCCCAACTTCAGGACGCGTTGCAAAACGGCCGCGTCCTGCTTGCAGACCTCATTCTCGCCGAAGTTTTGCAAGGCTTCCGGTCGGACATCGATTACCGGCGTGCCCGCAAGCTCTTCGATCCGCTGCCTTGTTCCGATATTGGCGGGCGGCGCAATGTCATCGCGTCTTCCGAAAACTATCGTCTGTTGCGCGCAAGCGGCGTCACGCCGCGCGGGACAATCGACGTACTCATCGCCACCTTCTGCATTGAGAACGGCCACACGCTGCTGCACGCCGACAAGGATTTCGACGCGATGGTAAAGCCTTTGGGGCTCGAGGTTCTGTGAGCGGGGCCACGCGGCGGACTGCGCTGAAAAGGACGAAGGTATGCTCCGTTTGCTGACCGTCTTGATGACTTGTCTGGGCGGCGCCGCGGCTGCGCAAGATCACCTCGAACCCGAAAACTCTATTTACGGCGGCCAAGCGTCCCGCGATGAAATCTTCGTCGATTATGATCTTGGCGTCACACGAAAATTCAAGGAAATCTACACCGGGCCTTACGCCGCACGGGCGATCATAATTCCGTCGTTCGAGACTGAGTACGCGATCGCGGTTTCAGGCGATCCAGCTGATGCAAAGCTCGTCGGCCTCAGGGCGGCATCGCAGCTTTGGCTCTATTCGATTCTACGGGAGTTCGAATCCGGCAACCCTCAAATCCGTGATGGCAAAGGCAATGAAGCGAAGCAAAAGGCGATGAAAGATCTTCGCGCCTCGCTGCCGCCGGCAATTGAGGATGTTGAACTCGCGCGTTGTGAAATGCCTATCACCGCCAAGGACCACGCGGTTCTGACCGGGCTCTGGCGGTCGATGTTGTACGCCGTCCGGTTTCGGCCAAAGGGCCTAAGCGGGCTAGACGGCGTGCGCTATCATTACTCGGGGAACTTCGACTTCCAGAGCCTTGCGGGCCAAACTTGGTCGCCGGCAAGCGGAACGCGGCTTGATCGCTTCACGCAAATGACCGAGCGGCTCTACGCCGCCTGCGAAGGAAATGACCCTCAAAAGCTTGCGGCATCGATTTCTGAGGCTCAATCGATGTGCGCAGAAGTTCGCTGCGGCGCCGACTGACAATTGCGCAGCTCTCGCCGCATTTTCACACTTTGAACACCCGCCGCGCGGTCCCGCCCAGAAACGCCGCTTTCCCCGCCTCATCAAGGCGGAGGCCATCGAGCTTTTCGAGGCACCGCGTCGCCATCAGCATCGGGAAGTTGGTCCCGAACATCACGCGCTCCCGCCCCTCGCCTTTCATCAGCGTGACGAAATCCTCCGGCAGGCGGTGAAGCGCGTAGGCGCTGGTGTCGAGGTGGAAATTGCGGAATTTCCGGATCATCGACCGCACCTCGTCAAGCCAGGGGAAACCGACATGGCCGCCGACGACGACAAGCTCGGGAAAGTCGAGCATCACGTCCTCAAGATAGGGGATCGGCCGCCCGGTCTCTGACCCGCGCAAGGGCCCTGTATGTCCGATCTGCGTGCAGAACGGCAAGCCGGCGTCGATGCAGGCGGCATAGACCGGGTAATAGCGCCGGTCGTTTGGGGGAAGCCCCCACAGCCACGGCACGATCCGTACACCAACGACTTTTCCGGTCTTGGCCCGGCGCCGAATTTCGCGCACCGCCGCCATCGGGTCATTGAGGCCGGCGCCGATCAGGCCCTTCAATCGCGCCGGGTGCGCGTCGATCGCCGCTTCGACTTCGTCGTTTGAAATAAGGTCGCCCTTCGGCGAGGACCAGCCGGAAACGAGCGACACCGCGACGCCTGCGTCATCCATCGCGGCGACCAACGCTTCAGCGGGAACGTCCGCCGGCACGGGGGCGGGCGCCGCGTCCTGCCCCGTCCAGCGCAGCAGAGAGGCAAGCCATGGCTCGCGCTGGAACCGCTCGGTCGGCAATTGCGCCCAGACGTCAATAATCCGCGCGCCGGAACTGGTCATCGGGGCCTCCATCGCTGTGCCGTGACTATCCCGTGCCGGCGCCGTGGCGCTCGACGCGGGCGGGCGCAGCACTCTGCCCGTAGGCGGGGCGGCGCGTGGTATGGTGCCCCTCCAGACGGCTCCTTAAGCGTCATTGGCTGAATTTTTCACTGACCTGCGCGGCGCAAGGCTTGAGGCCAGAAAAGCGGCCTGTGGCGACCGGGCCGATCGTGCCGCGCGGAGGCTTTTGTTGAAATGGCCGGAAACACGCCAGATCGATGCGCCATCACCCTCCTTGACATGTTCTACACATGAAAATATGTTTCGCACATGAACAAGCATGTGCAAATCCGCGAGCTGCCAGAAGCCGTTCATAGCAAGCTGAAAATTCGCGCCGCAGAAGAAGGCTTGTCGATGAGCGACTATGTCAAGCGTCTCATCGAGCGCGATCTTCGGCGGCCGCGCTGGGACGAGATCATGGCGCGAACGGCCAAAATGAGGCCGATCGCCCTGCCGGAAACGACCGCGGAAATGATCCGGCGCGAGCGCGACGCCCGGTGATTGTCATCGACGCCTCGCTGGCGCTCGACATCGCGATGGCGACCGTCGATGGAGAGGCCATGAGCCACCGTCTGCGCTCCCAGCGCGAGACGCTGGCGGCGCCCGAACTGATCGAGCTTGAAGTGTTGCAGGCTTTGCGCCGCCAGCTCCGCGACAGCCGGTTCGGTAAGGCGCGCGCCGAGGAAGCGCTGCTCGTCTTTGCGGCGCTCGAAATCGAACGCTTCTCCCATGTCCCCTTGCGCGCGCGCATTTTTGCGCTCCGGGACAATCTCACCGCCTACGACGCCGCGTACTTTGCCCTCGCCGAGTTGCTCGACGCGACCTTGTGGACGCGCGATGCGAAGTTCCGCGACGTGCCAGGCGCGCGGGCGCGTGTTGAAATATTATAGGCCCGCCCATGATCCTCCGCAGGCTGACCGAGCACGTGAAGGCGCAAAACTGGCTTGCGGTGGCGATTGACTTCGTCATCGTCGTCGCGGGCGTCTTCGTCGGCATTCAGGTGTCTAACTGGAATGCGGCGCGCCTGGCCGACGGTGCGTCGCGCGCGGTCACGGCGCAGGTCATTGATGACCTCCGCGCCGAAGCGTGGGGCATCCAGTATCTTCTCGAATACAGCGACGACGTCCTGACAAACGCCGACCGCGCGCTGGCGGCGCTTGAAGGACGCGCTGGCCGCAATGACGAGGCGCTCCTCATCGCCGCTTATCGCGCGACCCAGTATCGCGAGCCGCGACGCCGGCGCTCAACCTATGACGAACTGATCTCGACGGGCGAGATCGGCCTCATCCGCGACCGCGCGCTGCGGGATCTCGCGATCAAGGTCTACACAACGCCGATTTTCGACAACATCCGGCAGGAGGGCGCCGGCTCGCACTATCGCGAAGCGTTCCGCATGACCGTCCCGATCGAGGTTCAGCGCGCGCTGAGCGCAAAATGCGGCGATCGCAATGCCGTCCTCGGCGACTACCAATCGATCGTCGATCAGCTCGACTATCCGTGTACGACCGGACTGCCGCCGGCGGCAGTGCAAGAAGCGGCGGCCGCGCTCGAAGCCGACGCCCTGATCGCGCGGCTTCTTCGCTTGCGCATCGCCGACATTGAAACCCGGCGCAGCGACATACTCGCGCCGGTCAACAGGGATATCGCGGATATCCGGGACGGTCTTCGCGCCTATGCGGAGCGTCAGCCATGATCCTGCGCCGCGTCATCGCTCATTTCCGAAAACAGGAATGGACCGCGATCGCGATCGACTTCGTCATTGTCGTCACCGGCGTCTTCGTCGGCTTGCAGGTTAGCAACTGGAACGAGGCCCGCACCGAAGGAGAGCGTTCGCGGGGATATCTCGCACGCATCCGCGCCGAATTGGTCGCAGACATGACCCAGTTGGAACGGCACAGAGGCCTCTGGCAAAAGGTTGCGAACGAAGGGTACGCCGCCGTCAGCTACGCCGAGACGGGCGCGCGCGGTGGCGCAACGGACTGGGAAATCCTCCGGTCCTTCCTTCATGCCAGCCAGTCCTTCCAGCTCTCCTTCGCTGACACGACGTATTCCGAACTGCGCAGCGCCGGCGAGCTTCGGCTTATTCCCGATGCCGACCTCCGAAGCGGGCTGACGGACTATTATGTCCTCGTTGCGGCGCGCCGCGGCGGTCTCGGCCCTTACGAGCTGTTGCCCGAGTATCGCGAAATGGTGCGAGGCCGCATGCGCTCGGACATCATGCGGTACTATTGGCAAGCCTGCTATCAACAGGCGGCTGGCGTAACGACTTTCCTCGACTGTCCGCCGCCGGAGGGCGCCGCGGACGTCATCGGCGTTCTCGAACAAGTCGCGGGCGACGCCGCGATCATCGACGCGTTGCGCTACTGGGCCGATACGCAGCGGATGGCGGTCGAACTCGCCGGTTTCGACCTCGGCCGCGCGCAAGGGCTGATTGATCGCGTGGACGCGCTGAAATGATCTTGCGCCGCATCACAGAGCACGTAAGGGCGCAGAACTGGTTCGCGGTCGCACTCGACTTCGTCATCGTCGTCGCCGGCGTCTTTGTCGGCCTGCAGGTCAACAACTGGAACGAGGCGCAGTCGAGCAGCCGACAGGAAGGCGTTCTCATCGCCCAGCTCGCCGACGACCTGCGCAGCATGCGCGACTCATTTGTCTTCTCAGACACCATAGCCCAAAGAACGCATGACGGCTGGGTCGCCATATTCCGAGCGCTTGAAGCTTGCCGGCCGCTCGAGGCGGACCCGGCGCTCGTTCAATATGCACTCGCCCGGTATCAACGCACCAGTCAGGTGAATGTTCAAAGAACCGCCTATGACGAAATGACGTCGCTCGGCGTGTTTTCGCGCCTGTCGGACAAAGAGCTGAAGAACGATGTCGCGCGCCTCTACGCACTCATCGAAAGCGACGACCTCAGCGCGCTTGGAGGACGTACGGACCAGTTGGCAGCGGGCAGGATCATGTGGAAGTCCATCGCCTTTTCTTTTGCGAGCGATTCCATTGAGAGCGTTGATCGGGACGCCGGAGAATTCGACTCATGGGTTCGCGCGGTGTTTGATCCTCTCGACCATTGCGAGAACCTGGAGCTTCGCGGCGCGGTCTGGGAGATGGTCGACCTGAACAGGGATTGGCTCGTCCGCAGCGCGACGACCGTTGAAGAAATCGATAGCGTCTTGATGCGCCTGCCGTCGCCGCAAAGCGCCGGAGGGGGCGCCCGATGATCCTGCGCCGCGTCATCGCGCATTTCAGGAAGCAGGAATGGACCGCGATCTTCCTCGATTTCCTTATCGTCGTCGCCGGCGTTTTCGTCGGCTTGCAGGTCAGTAACTGGAACGCTGCGCGCAGCGAGCGGGCTAAGGAGTACGGCTATCTCGTGCGTCTGCACGAGGACCTGTCGCGAAGCATCGCCACAATTGACCGCACGGTCGGGATGCTGGAACGGCAGTCCGCAGGGCAAACGGTGTTTCTGGACGCGCTTGCGCGATGCGCGGTTCCGCCGGGCGCAAGCGGCGAGATCGAAACGACGATTTCCACCCTGGGGTATATAAACGCGCCAATATTTTCGAGCAGGACCTATGACGAGCTGACGTCAAGCGGCTCATTCGACATCATTCAGAACGAAGACATCAGAACCGGCTTTTCCGACGTCGTCAGGAGGGTCGGGCATCTCAATCATACGGTCGAGAGCATTTATCGCATGACCGAGCATCACCGTTATACAGTGGAGGAAAATGTTCTGTTCACGAATATAATACCGGTCGACGATTTTGGCTCGGCGGCGTCCGTCGAATACGACATCGGCGAGTTGTACAAAAACCGGAAGATCGCCTCGGCCGTTTCCGCAATCAGACTGCAAACGACGGATCGTTTCTACGCCTACAAGGCGCTCGCCGCTCTCTATCGAAAATTGCCGCCAATGATCGAGGCCGAGATCGCCGAGCGATGGGGCATAAAACTGGGCGCGGCGGCGACGACCGGGGAGATCGACCAGTGATCCTCCGCCGCCTCACCGAAGCCTTTCGCCGGCAGGACTGGTTCACGGTTTTCGTCGAGACGATGATCGTCGTTCTCGGCGTCTTTCTGGGTTTGCAGGTCAACAACTGGAACGCGGCGCGAAGCGAACGCGCAAAAGAGGCGTTTGCGATCGCCGCCTTGCGCAGCGATTTTCAGGCGCTGGATTTTTCCGTCAGTCACGGCGTTTGTTACCAACGCCGTGCGCTCGACGGCTTGCAGGTCATAGCCGAGGCGCTGAACGCCGGGCGCCTCGACCCTGAAGTCAAGGCGCGCTTCGAAAACGGCTTGCGCTTCGGCATTACCAGCGCCGCGACGAATAAGGAGTCGGGCGCGTTGAGCGAGCTGCTGTCGAGCGGGAATATGGGGCTTCTCGGCGATCCTGCGCTACGCGCGGCGCTGATCGACTATGAAGGATCTCGCGAGACGACGGCCAAGTCCATCACCGAGATCCATTTAATCGCCAGCAATTACATGCGGTCGTTCACCGACCGGTTCGACTATGATTTGCAGCGCGATCATTTCCGGTCCGATCAAGACAGCCGCCTCTCTTTCCGCTTTTCCGCTATCGGCGCTTATGATTTCGACGCCATGCTGGCCGACCGGGAGTTTCGGGAAGCCGTCTTCGAGTTGCGCGAGATACAGCGGTTTTTTCTTCAATGGGAGGACGCGTCGTTGCGGCAGGTGCGCGAGATACAGCGGATGCTGGGCGATGAGCCGCTTGATGAGGTGAAGTGCAAATGATCCTCCGCCGCATCTTCGCGCACTTCCGCGAGCAGGGGTGCGGCTAGTCCCCCCCACGACCTTCCAAGTTCCCGCCGTCCTTGGCTTGACACGCCGCGCAAATTTGCCATAAATGATATCACTTATGGCATCAAGACCTACGGAGACCGTTATGCCCGGCGCCCTCAATGTCAGAAACCTCGACGATGAGCTGATCGCCCGGCTAAAGCGGCGGGCGGCCCGACATGGCCGCTCGGCGGAAGCCGAGCACCGGGAGATCCTGCGGCAAGCCTTATCCGCGGAAGCCGAATCTGAATTCGACCGGCTGCGGGCCGAGCTTCACGCGCAATTGTCCGGGCGGACCCATACGCCGTCGGAAGTCCTAATTCGCGAGGGGCGAGAAGAACGTTGAGCTTCATCGTCGACGCCAACGTCGCGGTGAAGTGGGCGGTACCGGAAATCGGCGCCGACGACGCCTACGCAATCTATGTCGCCGGAGGGCTGGCGGCGCCTGACCTAATTTTCGCAGAATGCGCAAACGCGCTGTGGAAAAAAGCCTCGCGCGGCGAGATGTCGGCTGTTCAAGCCGCCGCCGCCTCGCGGGTGATCGAACAGGCGGCGCTAGAGGTCGTTCAGACCAGGACTTTGATTGCGCCGGCCCTCGATATCGCCTTGCGGCTTGCGCATCCCGCCTATGACTGCCTCTACCTCGCCCTCGCAAAAGCGCGCGGGTTTAGGCTCGTCACTGCAGACGCGCAACTCCTCGCAAAACTCAGCAAGCGCACGGACGACTTAAGGGGTCTTGCGATCTCAATCGCCGACGCTGCGGCCTCAATCAAACAGCCAGGTCCATGATCCTGCGCCGCATCACCGAGCACGTGAAGGCGCAGAACTGGTTTGCGGTGGCGATCGACTTCGTGATTGTTGTCGCCGGCGTCTTCGTCGGCATTCAGGTGTCGAACTGGAACGCCGGACAGTTTGATCAGGCAAGAGCCGAAAGCTACAGCGCGCGCCTGACGGCCGACCTTCGTTACGAGGCGTGGCATAATGAATATCTGATCGCCTACTACAAGGAAGTGCTCGAGAACGCCGAACGGGCAACCGCGGCGCTCACGGGCGCGCCCGCCTTGGCGGACGAGCAATTCCTCACCAGCGCCTACCGCGCCAGCCAGTATCTCTATTACGGAACGCGGCGCGCCACCTATGACGAGCTGGTGGCGACCGGTGACATCAGCCTCATCGCTGACGCGCGACTGCGCGAGACCGCCGTCACCTATTACAACGATCCGACCATCGCGTTCGCTACCGCCGAATCCAGAAGTTCGGAATTTCGCCGGGCGTTCAGGCGCGCGGTTCCGGCGGCAGTGCAACATGCACTGTTGGAGCGCTGCGGCGACAAGTTTGTCGAGCCCGGCGACTTTGCCGGGATCGTCGGCACGCTCGATTACCCCTGCACGCTTGATCTGCCTGCGGAAGACATCGCCTCGGCCGCCGCGGCGATCCGCATGGATGCGGATTTGCTCAAATCGCTTCAACTCCGCTTCGCCGACCTTGAAACCAACATCGTCAATCTGGAAAGCGCCAATCCCCAAATGCTGGCCGACTTGCGCGCCATCGCAAAGGAGGGCCGCCCGTGATCCTGCGCCCGGTCATCGCGCCCTCCGCAGGTCTCGCGGCTCGCGCGAGCGCGTGCTAAAGAGGCGGGCATGCTGACCGAATCGCCGGAGGCCGAAGCCGCGCGCGTCATCGCCGCCGAACCGTGCGTGCGCCGGGTGATCCTGTTCGGGTCGCGCGTCGCAGGCGCGGAGGGCAGAGCTTCCGACATGGACCTCGCGATCGATGCTCCGAACGTGGACGCGCGCGCGCTTTCGCGCATCCGCGACGCGCTGGACGCAAGGCGCTCGCTCGTCAGCATCGACCTTCTTCTCCTCAACGATGCGCCGCCGGAATGGCGTGAGCGAATTGAACAGACCGGCCGCATACTTTTCCGCCGCTCGATATGAGCGACCGCTTCAGCCAGGCAAGGGACAGCTTCGCCGACGCCCTGGCGCGCTTCGAGGAGGCCCTCGCCGTCGAACGGACCAATCCGCTGGCGCTTGACGGCACGATCCAGCGCTTCGAGTTCACGATCGAAATGGCATGGCGGACGCTGAAGCATGCCGCGGCGGATCAGAGTATCGCAACGGCGAGCCCCCGCCAGGCGCTCGAAGCCGGCTTCCGCCTCGGATTGATCGACGACGACGGAAGCTGGCCGGCGATGCTCGCCGACCGCAATGAATCGACGCACACCTACAAGAAGGAGCGCGCCGAAGCCCTCTATGCTCGCCTGCCGGGTCACGCCATCCGCTTCCGGGCGCTGCTCGAGAAACTGACCGATATCAACGCGGCTGAATAACCTGGTGAATTTCCCGCTGTGATCCTGTGCCGCGCTCTCGCGCATCGCCCTTGGGTAGACTTCAACCCGCCGAGGGTCCCGCAGTGGGCACAGGCGGTTGTGTTAAAGAAAGATGGCGGGTCAAGACCCGCCCTACTGGTCCGCCCATGATCCTCCGCCGCATCACCGAGCACGTGAAGGCCCAGAACTGGTTCGCCGTCGCGATTGACTTCATCATCGTCGTTGTTGGCGTCTTCATCGGCATTCAGGTCTCGAACTGGAATTCGGCGCAGCGCGACAAGGTGCTTGCGCTTGATTACATCGACCGCCTCGCGGCTGACATCGAGATCGAGCGCGCGCTGCTGGCGCGGGCGCTGAACTATTTCGGGAAGGCGCGCCGCCACGCCGTGACCGCGCTTGCCGCCTTCGATGGACCCGCCGACGCACTTGATGAAAAATTCCTGATTGATCTTTATCAGGCGAGCCAAGTCTGGTTCGTCAGCTTCAATCGCGGGACGTATGACGAACTGCAATCGACCGGGCGCATTGCGCTGATCGGCGATCCTGACTTGCGCGCCAATCTCGCCAACCATTTTGTTCGTCTCAACGCGATGGACTACACCCTGAAAGCGACAAGCGAGTATCGCCGCGTCGCGCGCCTGAACATCGATAATCGGGTGCAGATGGAAATCCGCGCGACATGCGGCGACAAATGGGTCAACAGCAACACCGACTATTACGTCGCCCTGCCTGAGGCGTGCGATATCGACGTTCCCGCGCCGCTCGCGAAATCGGAAGCCGCCCGGCTGCACGCCAATGACGCTTTGAAAAGCGAACTGCGCTTTCACCTGAGCGTCCTCGACGCCCAGCTCGGCACGCTCGGCAATACGAACGTCATCGTCGGCGCGACGCTTGAGAAGCTGCGGGCGGCCCAGAAATGATCCTCCGCCGCCTCATCGACGAACGTCGTAGGGCGGATTTTAATCCGCCGACTTTGCCGCAAGGCGCGCCAGCGGCGGCGGAAAAAGAAGTTGGCGGGTCGAGACCCGCCCTACGGGTCCGTTCATGATCCTGCGCCGCGTCATCGCGCATTTCAGGAAGCAGGAATGGACAGCGATCGCCATCGATTTCGTGATCGTTGTTGTCGGCGTCTTCATCGGCATCCAGGTTTCGAACTGGAATGCGGGGCGCGCGGACCGCGTCTCCGAACGCCATTATCTTGCGCAATTGCGTCAGGACTTGAAACTCGTTCAGGTCGAGGTGCGCAACCAGATTGAGTTTGAGCAGTTTCAGTCCCGGCTTGCCCGCGAGATCGCCAGCGAAATCGTAGAGCCGAACGCGCAGGCGGAAAGAAGAATAGGCGTCGGACTGGGGCATCTCGCCAATAGGCGCAC
>JBJXFO010000102.1:0-11158 GCA_046154725.1 Parvularculaceae bacterium
CGACGCTAAATGCACGCCTTTCTTGCGGCGCCAAAGCAAGACGTGCATTTCGCTTCGCTCAATGCACCCTACGAAGGTATTTCGGAGCTACAGAGTACGACCCACGACGCCGGGGCTACTTGCCACGACTCCCCGACCCGGGGCATTTTGGAGGTTGGGAGAAATAGGGCCAATTTTTAGGGAGCGGGGGCGCGCCGTGTCGTCCGGCGTTTTGGGCGATTTCAACCGTTCAATTTGTAATTTGTCTGCGCGTGCTCGCGCGGACGTACGCCTGTAACGCAAGGCCAACATGCTGTTCAACTCGCTCACCTTCATCGTCTTCTTCGCGGTGGTCATCGCGCTGCACCACGCGCCGTTCTCGTGGCGGGTGAAGAAGATCAACCTCCTGATTGCCAGCTACATTTTCTATGGCGCGTGGAGCCCGCCTTTTGTTCTACTGCTGCTGCTGTCGACGGCGATCGACTGGAAGGCGGCGCAGTGGATACACGGCGCCAAGACCGAGGGCGGGCGGCGACTTGCGCTTATGTTGTCGCTTGGCGCCAATCTCGGCATTCTCGGCTATTTCAAATATGGCGAGTTCCTCCTCGCCAATTTCACGGCGCTGATGAAGGCGACCGGCATCGATTATGCGGCGCCCGAATGGAACATCATTCTGCCCGTCGGCATCTCGTTCTACACGTTCCAGACGATGGCTTATTCGCTCGACGTTTACCTGCGCCGGGCCGCGCCGACGAAGTCGCTGCTCGACTTTTCGCTGTTCGTGACGTTCTTTCCGCAATTGGTCGCGGGGCCAATCGTGCGCCCGTCGCAACTCGTGCCGCAGTTCGCCGAGCCCAAGCAGGCGACGCAGCCGCAATTCTATTGGGGCATCGCGCTCATCGTCATTGGTCTTTTCGAAAAAGTGGTTCTCGCCGACTCGTTCCTCGCGCCGGCGGCGGATGCGGCGTTCGGCCATAAGGGCGCGCTCGCGCCGCTCGATGCGTGGACCGGCATTCTTGCTTTTTCCGGTCAGATTTTCTTCGATTTCTCAGGCTATTCGACAACAGCGATTGGCGCGTCGCTGTGCCTTGGCTTTGCGCTGCCGAACAATTTCAACTTTCCTTATGCGGCGATCGGCTTTTCCGATTTCTGGCGGCGCTGGCACATTTCGCTGTCAACGTGGCTGCGCGACTATCTCTACATCCCGCTGGGCGGCAACCAGAAGGGCCGGGCGCGGACCTACATCAATATGATGATCACCATGCTGCTTGGCGGGCTGTGGCACGGGGCAAGCTGGACGTTTGTGGTGTGGGGCGGCCTGCACGGGCTCTATCTGGCGGCCGAACGCGCCTTGCGCGAGGCGGTCCCGCAGCGGGACTGGTTCCGCACACTGTGGTTCAAGGCGGCGATGGCGCTTCTCACCTATCTGCTCGTCAACATTACCTGGGTCTTTTTCCGCGCCCAGAATTTTGGCGACGCCACGACGTTCCTCGCCTCGATGGCAGGCCTCGCGCCCGATCCGAAAAAAGTCCTGTATCTTAACGAAATCGTCCCTGCGCTGATAGTTATCGCCGGCATGGTCGCGACTCACTGGCGCATGCGCGAGACGACAATGGAAGCGGTCATAGCAAAGACGCCAGCGATCGTCATCGGCGCCGCGCTGACGGTGATGCTCTTCCTGCTGGTCATCACCCAAGGCTCGGACAGCGCGTTCATCTATTTTCAGTTCTAGGATCCGAGCATGCCGAAGCTTTCTTTTTTTGACGCCGAAATTCTTGAACGCGAAACGCCGGAACGCCCGTGGCGAGCGCTTGCCGGTGCGATGGCGCTTGGCGCGGCGTTGCTGACCGTCGGCTATGAAGTCTACTGGCGCGGCAAGGAGTTGCGGCCTGGCGACTTCAACAATACCGAAGCCTTGTGGGCGCAAGAGCGCCGCAAGGCGACCGGCGCGGCGAGAGTGCTGATCGGCTCGTCGCGCATTTTCTTCGATACCGATCTCGATGTCTGGGAAGAGTTGAGCGGCGTCAGGCCGGTCCAGCTGGCGCTTGAGGGGACGAGCCCGCGCATCTTTCTGAAAGACCTTGCAGAGGATGAGACCTTTCGCGGGCAGGTGGTTGTCGGCGTGACAGCGCCGCTCTTTTTCTCGACCGATGGCGGGCTGCGCGCGAGCGTGTTGAAATACGCGCGCGACGAAACGCTGGCGCAGCGCGCCGATCACGCGATGACCATGCAGCTTGAGCGCGTCTTTGGCTTCATCGACGAACAAAGCCGCCCCAAGCGTCAAATCGCGATCTGGCCGCTACCCTTGCGTGACGGGATGCGGCCGCGTTTTGATCCGAGGAAGCTTGAGCAACTCGGCCCCGATCGCGACGCGCGTTTGTGGAGCCGGGTTGTCAACGATGAACGCTACAGGAACGAAGCCACATCCATCTGGGCGCTTGGCCTCGAGCGCAACCGGCCGCCGCCGGGGCCGGACGGCAAGCCCGTGTCGATGCCGGACGCCGCGATTGCCGCGACGATCGCCGAGGTGAAAGCCAATGTCGACAAGATCCGCGCGCGCGGCGGCGATGTCGCCTTCCTGCGCTTTCCCTATGGCGGCGCCTATACGCAAGTAGAAGATATGGCCTTTCCGCGCGCGCGCTTCTGGGATCTCCTGATTTCCGAAACCGACAGTGTCGGCGTCAGCTGGCACGATTATCCTGAACTTCAGGGGTATGACCTCCCAGAGTGGTCGCACCTCTCGGCGAATGAGGCAACGCGGTATACGAGGGCGCTCGTACCGATCCTCTATGGAAAGTTTGAAGAGAAACAGGCCGAACGCCAAAGCGCGCCGCCCGCGAACCGGTAACGCAGCATCGACCAAGACCCGTCGGCGACAACGCCCGCCATCACCCGGATGACTTGCGTCTTTTGCGATTGAAAAAATCCAGCGCGGTAATGCCGATGCCGGCCAACACTGCCAGCGCCGAAAACGGCAGCAGGAGAATCCCGAGCCAGCCGGCGGTGAACAGGGCGTAAAGACTTTCGCCGACATCGACGCCGCCGATCCGGCATTCTGACGCGCCGCCCTCGTTGACGGCGCACCCGGCCGCATCGCCAATCAGCGAAGCGGTGACGGCGAGACCAAGCGGCGCAAGCGGAACAAGAACCGCGATGCCGATGATCTTGAAGCCGCGCGGAATACGATCAAGAAATGACACCGGACGGGCCCGTCAAAAGCGTGTGGAACCTGGCGTAGACGCCCCGGGGCGCGGCGAGCCAAAGCCCGCCGCGCCCCGGGGTCATCGCGTCGGCCTCTATCACCACCAGTTATAGCGATGGTGATCGAAGTCCTTGACGTATTTGTGGTGGATCGAGACTTGCGAAACGTTGGCGCCGTTCGACTGCAACATGCCGAACCAGTTCTCATTCCAGATGAAAAGGTCCTGACGGCCAGCCGCGCCGAAATCGCCGACGAGGAATTTGTCCGCCGAACCGAGATTCCATTCGCCAATCCAGTCCTTCTGCCAGCCGCCGGTGAGGTTTCCGCCGCCAGTCGACAGCATCGAGCCGAGATATTCCTTGTCCCAGTTCGTGGCGTTGTAGACATAAAGGTCGTCGCGATTGTCGTTGTTGATGTCAGCGACGAAAAACTTGTCGTCGCGCTGCATCTGCCAGCCGGGCAGGTTGTTCTCGTAGCGACGGCCGGCGAGCAGGCCTGACCCGTCCGACAGGTGCATCGACAGATAGCGGCAGCACCAGTCGAGGCTGTTGAAGACGGCGAGGTCGGATTTGTTGTCGCCGTTCCAGTCGCCGACATAGAACTGGTCGTTCGCAAGGAGCCCGCTCCACAAGGGCAGGCTTCCGTCATAGCGCCGCGAATAGGCAAGCGCCGTCCCGGTCGAGCGCAGCATGCCGAGATAGCCGATCGACCAGTTCGCCTTGTTGTGGACGAAGATGTCCTCGCGGCCGTCGCCGGTAAAGTCGCCGATGTAGTGCTTGTCGCCCGCGCGCATTTCCCAGCCGGGCATCACGCCCGTATAGGCTGCCGTTCGGGCAAAGTTGCCACCGCCTGTCGAGCGATAGAGATAGAGAACCGGCGTTGAAAACGCGCTCGGGTTCCAGACTGCGAGGTCGTCGCGGCCGTCGCCGTCATAGTCGATCCGCTTGTACTGGTCAGAGCCGGAAAATGGCTTGGCGGGATCGCCGAGACCGCCCGAAAAGATCCGCGCCGTTTCGAATCCAGTTCCCGTTGAGCGGAAAATCGTCATCTGGTTTGACAGCGAATTGAAGACGGCGAGATCGTCGCGGCCGTCGCCCGTAAAGTCGCCGACGGTGATTTTCGAGTAAAAGCCTACGCGCGCCTCGCCTCCCGGCCCCGCCACGCGATCGACGAGCGAAGCGTAGGGCAGCATGTTGCCGCCGTTCGAGCGGAAGACATAGATCGCATTGCGCCAATAGAAGGCAACGTCTGACAGTCCGTCGCCGGAGAAGTCGCCGACATGCGTTTCCGAGAAGCGGAAGCGCGAGGTCGTGCGCATCACGTTCATCAGATGGTCGTAGCTCGGCGGATTGAACGGAGCCCAATTGCCGTTCATCCGGCTATTGGAATCCGGCCGCCAGATTCCCGTCGTCACGTACAGACCGCCAACAAAGGCGCCCGTTGTGTTGGCGGTAATCGCGCCGCCGAGCACAGTTGGCAGCGGCGTCGTTGGCCGCACCCAGTCGCGCCATTTCAGCGACGCGCGCGCGATGTTCGTCGTCATGTTGACGCAGCCCGGCTCGCCGCCCGCGAAGGTCTCGTCGCGCGCGGTGTATTCGTCGCAGAGATTGCCGACCATATGGCCGAACTCGTGCGCTGCGACTTCCCAGCCGGCGCCGCGCGTGACGGCAAGGCTGCTGCCGCGGCGGCAGCCGCCAAAGCCCGCGTCATTGAGCACGTGCACAGTATAAGTCGCCGTGACGCCGACAGCGGCGAGCGCGGCCGCCGTTCTGGCGTCTGTGTTCGGGCCGGGCTCCATCCAGCAGCGGTTCCAGTCGGCGGAGAACCGCCAGTCGAGCGCGGTATTGCGGGCTGTGGTGACAGCGCCCGTCGCATTAACGCGGGTGACGCCCTCATCGGCCGAGTTGATATTGATGCGGACGATCCGGAAGGCGGCAAGGTCCTGACCGAACCCGTCGTCCCGCAAGGCGCGCATTACGGCGTCGTTGACATAGGTGTTGAAAACGGCCTGATCGTTCGCCTGGAAGCCGTCGCCGATCACGGCGATAGTCGGCTTGAACTCCAGCCAGTGAAAGATGCTGTAGGTTTCCTGCAGCGTTGTCGCGGTCTGCGCGCGCGCCGCGCCGGATTGGATAAAAAGCGCGGCGATCGCCAGAAGCGCGGCGCCGGCGTTTTTTACAAGTGCGTTCACCATGTTCAATCTCCCCTCGCGCTTCATTGACGGTCTGTCGGACGCTGCTCGAGCGGGATTTGCTCAAGGCGGCGCAGTTCAGGGTTGAGCGTCGTCGCCGGCCGGATCTCCGACGGGTCGAGCGGCCGATAGATCTCAGACTTTTCAAGGATAAGCTCGCGCGACAGGGGCAGCTTCAGCAACTGTTCGCGCTGGACGACGGTCACCGGCCTGCCGCGCCGGACCGCATCGTCGAAAGATTTCTCGTCAATCTCGGACGAAAGCGCGCGGCCTTTGGGCAATTCGACGATGCGAACATCGACAGCGTCGAGAGGCGCCGGGATTGTCACCAAGGCGCGCGCATACCGCGTCTCGGTATGGCCGATGCGCACCTCTTCGCCGGGAAGCACCTGGTAGGAAGAAAAACCGCGCAGCGGATCATTGAACGATCCGTATACGGCGGGGCCTTGCGCCGATCGAGCAGAAAAGGCGTAATCGCCAACGGTATTCGCCGCCGTGGGCGCCGGCCCTTCGACCTCGTAGGATGCGAGCGGTCGCGCGCCGCCTTCGGCGAACTCGAAAACGATGGCGCGATGGAAAACCTTCTGCTGCTCCGGCAGCGCCTCGCGCCTGATTTCCCTCAGCGTCGTCTTGACGTCGTCGTTCGGCTTGATGGCGTCAGCCGAACGCATTGCGGTTCCCGTTGCTCGGTTAAGGCGTCGTTGCAGGCGATCTTTGACAACCGCTCTTGGATCGATCGTTTCGAGTTGTTTGCGCGGATCGGTCACCGCGTCTTTCTGGCGTTCGCCGGCGGCAATTTCTCCTGCTGGCGCGCCGTCGTTCTTGATGAGCTCTTCAGACGGCGCCATTTCTGGCGCTCCCCCTTGCGGTGTTTGCGTTTGCGCCCCCGCGCTCGTCAGGGCGAACAGCATCGTCGCCGCGCCGGCGGCGCAGCCCAAATCTATTCTCATGATTTCTCTCCCAGGCCGCAGAAATGCGGCGGACACAACAGGCACGAATTACGCTACGCAACTTGAACGACGAGCCTTGCGTTCTGTGTGCGCAATGTCACTTGCACTGCGGTTTTCTCCCGCGAATTTGATATCATCGGGCTGGCGCGCCTGCAATACTGAACTGTCTCGCGCGCCGCGTGCGCGCGCCGGCGCATTGCAAAGGGAACCGGACATGCCGCAACACTCTTACGTCGTACCGGCCCGCGTCGCGTCGGCAATGCTCAAGTTGACAATTGTCATGCTTTCTACGCAGGCGTGTGCGGACAATGCAGCCGGGCCTGCGCCGCCGCCCGACTCTGTCGCATCTTTATCCGTCGCGCGGACGGCGCCGCCGCAGCAAATCAATCGCCAGTTGCTCGAGACCGTCAGCGCCGGTGCGCACCGGACGGCGGACGATCGTGCGCTCGACGCCGCGCGGCGCCCGGCCGATGCATTTGCATTTCTCGGCGCTGATCCCCGCATGACCATTGTCGAATTGGCGCCGGCGGACGACTATTACGCCGCGATTCTTGCGCCTTTCATCCGTTACGGCGAGGGCGTGTATTACCGTGCGCATGAAACCGACAACGCCGCCGCAGCGGACCGCGCGCGCTGGGCGGAGGTTGACAAAGCCGTCTTTGGAAACATCCGTATCATGACGATCAGCGAGATCGCCGGCAATGCGAAGCACCCTGGCGCAGACATCGCCTTCATCGCGCGGCGCGCGTGTGCGTGGCGCGAGACTGGCGGGGGGCCAGCGGCGCTCGGCGCCCTTGACGGCATATTGAGGTCTGGCGGCGTGCTCGCCTTCATCGAGACGCGCGCCGATGCTACGGCCGCGGTCTCGGCGGCAGAAGCTGCCGGGTATCAGCTGGAAGCCGGGCTGGACGGGGAAATAACAGTCAGCGCGAAGGAGATCGCTGACGCCAGCGCCGATCCTTGCCGCGGGGTCGAGGACGAAAGCGGGACGCTCGTGACACTGAAATTCCGAAAGGCGCCCACCCTAGAATGACGCGCGGGCGCCTGTTCCCGCATCCAGTGCCTTACGTAAGATCGAAGCTTTCCAGCGCCGCCTTCGCAATCGGCCCGCCCCATTCCTGCACGAAGTGACCGGCCTCCGCGACTTCCATCGGCGGCGGGCAATTTCTGATCTGGCTGCGCAGGAAATGCATGGCGGGCGGGCCGAGGACCGGATCCTGCATGCCGATCGCCATGAAGCTCTCGCCCGTCCAGTCCTGCGACCAGAACTTCCGGGCGCGGAGCGATGTCTCGACGCCTTCCTTTGACAGCGGCGTCAGGTCAGCGGCGCCCTGTTCCTTCAGCATGACAAGCTCGGGAAACCGCCGTACGCCGCCTTTGTGGCGTTGGTCCGGGAACGGCGCGTCATAAGCCGCCATCTCGGCGTCGCTTAAAATCGGCGTCGCGCGCTTCATCAATTCGCCGACTTTCAAGTCCGGCTGCGAGCGGTTGAACGCGCGCCACATCGCAAAGCCCGCTGGCGCTTCCTCGCCAACGGGAAGGCCGGTGTTCATGACGAGAAGGCGCGTGTAGCGATGGGGCGCCTCCATCGGCAATGTCAGGCCGAGCAGCCCGCCCCAATCCTGCACGACGAGGCAGATGTTCGTCGGGTCCAGCCGTTCGACAAAGGCGAGGAGGGCGTTCCGGTGAAAATGATAGGTGTACGTCTCATCATCGGCCGGCTTGTCGGAGCGGCCAAAGCCAAACATGTCAACGGCGACGGCGCGATGGCCTGCTGCTGCGAAGACCGGGATCATCTTGCGGAAAAGATACGCCCATGACGGCTCGCCGTGGATGCAGAGAAATGTCACCTTCGCGCCGCGCGGCCCCTCATCGGCATAGTGCATCCTGAGGCCTTCATAGCCTTTGAGGCTCTCGACATAGTGCGGCGCATAGGGCCACCCTTGCAGGCTCTGAAACCGCACATCCGGCGTGCGCAGCGCGCTGATTGTCATGCCCTGTCTCCTCGGTTTCTTTCGGCGAAACTCCGGGTATAGTTGCCAAGATCAAGCGATGACGGCAAGCCGTTTGAGCAGCCGCGAAAGGATGCGCCAGTGGCCGAAAAATCTTGCGACCTTGCGGTCATCGGCTCCGGCCCCGGCGGCTATGTCGCGGCGATCAGAGCCGCGCAGCTTGGGATGAAGACGATCATTGTCGAGCGCGATGCGCTGGGCGGCGTCTGCCTCAACTGGGGGTGCATCCCGACCAAGGCGCTCTTACGCACGGCGGAAGTCTACACCAACATGAAGCACGCCAAATCGTTCGGGCTCACCTGCGACAATGTCGGGTTTGACCTCGACGCCGTCGTCAAGCGCTCGCGCGATGTTGCGGGCAAGCTCTCGGGCGGCATTGGCTACCTGATGAAAAAGAACAAGATTGAAACGGTGATGGGAACCGCGCGCCTTGAGAAAGGCGCGCCGGCGCCATTAGTGCGTGTCAGGACGAAAGACGGCGAGGAAACGATCCGCGCAAAACACGTCATCCTCGCGACCGGCGCGCGCGCGCGCACCATTCCGGCGGCGGGGCTCGAGCCCGACGGCCGGTTCATCTGGACCGCGAAGGAAGCGATGATCCCCGATGTGATGCCCAAACACCTGCTCGTCATCGGCTCAGGCGCGATCGGCATCGAGTTCGCGAGCTTTTACCGCGCGCTGGGCGCTGAGGTGACGGTTGTCGAAATGCTGGAGCGGATATTGCCGGCGGAAGACGAGGAAATCTCCGCCTTCGCTTTCAAGCAGTTCCGGAAAGCAGGCATGAAAATCCTCACCGGCGCCAGCGTCGCCAAGCTCGAAAAGGGCAAGGCGGGCGTGACCGCGCAGGTGAAGACCGCGGACAGCAAGATCGAAACGATCGAGGCCGACCGCGTGGTGCTGGCGATCGGCATCACCGGGAATGTCGAAAATCTCGGGCTCGAAGCGCTGGGCATTAAAGTCGAGAAAGGCCACGTCATCGTCGACGAATGGCTCGCGACGGGCGTCGCCGGCCTCTACGCGATCGGCGATCTGACCGGCGCGCCCTGGCTCGCGCACAAGGCCAGCCATGAAGGGGTGATCTGTGTCGAGAAGATCGCGGGCATCCCCGGCGTCCACCCGCTCGACATCACGAAAATTCCCGGCTGCACCTATTCAAACCCGCAGATCGCCAGCGTTGGGTTGACCGAGGCAAAAGCCAAAGCCATGGGGCGCAATGTCAAGGTCGGCCGCTTCCCGTTCAATGGCAACGGCAAGGCAATCGCGCTCGGCGAACCGGAAGGGATGGTCAAAACGGTCTTCGACGAAGCAACCGGAGAACTCCTCGGCGCCCACATGATCGGCACCGAGGTGACGGAGCTTATCCAGGGCTATGCGATCGCGCGGACGATGGAGGGGACGGAGGAAGACCTGATGCACACGGTCTTCCCGCACCCGACGCTGTCAGAGATGATGCATGAGGCTGTGCTGGATGCGTACGGGCGGGTGGTGCATGTTTGATAGCGAATGCCTCTCGCACTCAAGCGCCGTCGTTACTTGGGCCGATCACTACGGGACTGTCAGGAATCTTGTGCGAGGGGCGTGTTGATCATCCGTTCACGAACCGCTCGCCAAACATGACAGCGAACTGTGTTTTCGCCTCGCACCATTCCCGCGGCGGCCGCTTCCAGTCTTCAGCCGCGCGATTGAGAACGAGATACAGTAATTTCGTCGCTGCGTCATCCGATGGAAAATGCCCGCGCGCCCTAATCGCCCGGCGCAGCTTCGAATTGAGCGCCTCGATGGCGTTTGTCGTGTAAATGATGCGCCGGACGTTTTCCGGGAAGGCGAAGAACGGGATCACCTGGGCCCATTGCCGGCGCCAGATTTGTGCGATCGCGGGGTATCGCTGGCCCCAGGGCCCTTTCTCGAAATCATCGAGGGCCCTGGCGCCCGCGTCGGCGTCCCTGGCGCGGTAAATCGCCCGCAGCACCGGGACGAGAGTTTTGCGATCTTTCCAAGACACGAACTCGAGCGAGTTGCGGATCAGGTGCACGATGCATGTCTGCACGATCGTTTGCGGAAACACGGCCGTGATCGCATCGGGAAAACCCTTGAGGCCGTCGACGACGGCGATCAGGATATCGGCAAGACCCCTCGCTTTGAGTTCGTTCATGACGCCCAGCCAGAACTTCGCCCCTTCCGTCTGCTCGATCCATAGCCCCAGAATCTCCTTCGTCCCGTCGGGGCGAATGCCGAGCGCGATGTAAACCGCTTTGTTCCTGACGAAGCCTTCGTCGCGGATTTTGACGCGGATCGCATCAAAAAAACAACGGCATAGCAGGCGTCGAGCGGCCTGTTTTGCCATTCCGCGACCTCTTCGAGAACCGCGTTCGTGACCGCCGAAATGAGGTCGGGCGACACGTCGATCCCGTACAACTCGTCCAAATGCCCGCGGATCTCGCGCACGCTCATGCCCCGCGCGTACATCGAAATAATGTTATCATCGAAGTCCGGAAACCGCCGCTGATAGCGCGCGATCAGCTTCGGGTCGAACGTCCCCGCCCGGTCGCGCGGAACCTCGATCGTCACTTGCGAAGTCCCGGTCAGCACGGTCTTCTTCGACGTCCCGTTGCGCCGGTTTGGTTTGCCTTCGCCTCGTTCGCCATCGAGATGCTCATCGAGCTCGGCGTTCAGGATGCGCTCCGACAGCGCCTTCTTCAGCTCATCGACAAGCCCGTCGCGGCTGAAAATCTCCTTCGGGTCGCGACCCGAAAGAAGCTGGTCCAATATGTCCTTCTCGATCGCCATAGCTGGGTTCCTTTCTTCCCACCTCTACGGCCCCCCG
>JBJXFO010000103.1:0-28957 GCA_046154725.1 Parvularculaceae bacterium
CGTCCGGATGCGGGCTTTCTTTTACCGATTGTCGGTAAGCCCCGGTTTGCGCCATGGTCGCGCAAAGATCGCAGGGGCCGATGCGTGAGACGGCGACCACGGATGAAGCGGACGCCGCCGACGCTGCGGCGCTGGCGCGCGGCAAGCACATCGTCGATATCCTGATCGAAGAGCGCGCGCCAAAGCTGGTTGCCTCGCCTTTTTGGCCGTTCTACCGCAGCGTCCTTTATCCGTTGTTGAAGGAGCCGAAGGCCAAACGCATGGCGGACTCGGTCGCTGGGCTTTCGGGGCGGGCGGCGATGGATAAGGTCAGCGCGCTTCTGTCTCTCGATATCGCCGTCAGCGGCCTTGAGCGCCTGCCGGCCTCCGGGCGGGTCATCGTCGCGGTGAACCATCCAACCGGGATCGCCGACGGCATCGCCGTCTATGACGCCCTGATCGCGCGGCGGCCGGACCTTTGCTTCTTCGCCAATCGCGATGCGATCCGTGTCTCGCGCCGATTTGAGGAAGTTCTCATTCCGGTCGAATGGGTCGCCGCAAAACGCACGCGCCAGCGTTCGCGCGAGACGCTGACCGTTGTGAAAGCCGCGTTTGAGAGCGAGCGGTGCATCGTTCTCTTTCCTTCGGGACGGCTTGCCTTCATGAATGACGAGCGCCAGCTGACCGAACAGGAATGGATGACGTCGGTTGCAATCCTGGCGCGCAAATACGAATGCCCGGTCGTGCCAATGCACATCCTCGCGCGCAATTCGCGGCTCTATTACTGGTTCCGCAGTCTCAGCCCGGAACTTCGCGACATTACGCTCTTTAACGAACTCCTCAACAAGCGCGGCAAGCGCTTCGACATCGCGATCGGCGCGGCGATCGGCCCAGTCGGGCTCGCGGGCGATCCGGCGCTTGTGACCGCAGCGCTGCGCGCGCATGTCCTTGACGGTGTGCGCGCGGGTCGGCCGTGGACGGCGCTCGTGGCCGACAGCGGGCGATCCCTTCAAGAGGCGCGCTGACGATCGCGGTTGTACGTCAGTTCAAGGAATACATCCTCGAGGTCCGCCTCGACCGTCGTTAAATCCCGGACCGCGACGCCTGCCGCGGCGAGACGTTCGAGGATCGCGGCGACTTCACCCTTTGACGGCTGATAGCGGATCGCGAGACGCCCATCGGCGCGCAGTTCCGCAGCGTACGGATGAAGATCAGGCGCGGCGCCGGGCGCATGGACCGGCGTCACCAGCAAAGTCTTTGAATCGAGGGACGAGACGAGCTTTTCCGTCGGCTCGCAGGCAACGACTGCGCCTTGATGAATGATGGCGATGGTGTCGCACAGCTCTTGCGCCTCTTCGAGATAATGCGTTGTCAGTACAATCGTCACGCCCTCCTTGTTGAGGCGCACGACATACTCCCACAACTGCTTTCTAAGCTCGATATCGACGCCTGCTGTCGGTTCGTCGAGCACGAGGATCGGCGGCGCATGCACCATCGCCTTGGCAACAAGCAAGCGACGCTTCATGCCGCCCGAGAGCGTGCGCACATAGGCGTCGGCCTTGTCATCAAGCCCCAGCGCTTTGAGAATTTCCATTGTGCGCCGCTGCTTTGCCGGCACGCCGTAAAGCCCTGCTTGGATCTCCAGCGCTTCCTTCGGCGTGAAGAAAACGTCCATGTTGATTTCCTGCGGCACGACGCCGATCGAGGCGCGCGACTGGCGCGGGTTCTTGTCGATGTCAAAGCCCCAGATCGTGACGGCGCCGTCGGTCTTCCTGGCGAGGCCGGCAAGAATATTGATGAATGTCGACTTGCCGGCGCCGTTGGGCCCGAGAAGGCCGAAGATCGATCCTTGTGGAATGTCGAGATCGACGCCCTTCAGCGCTTCCTTTGCCGGCGCCTTCTTGGTGGCGGCATAGGTTTTCTTCAGGCCCCGGGCAGAAATGGCGGCGGTCATGGCGTTTCCATAGCGGGATGCGGACGCGGCAAAAAGAGGTACAATGACTGCGGTCATCTGCTAAGGTCTTTTTGATGGTCAAACACACGCGCATAATTTGCGATCCGGCCGTGATGGCGGGCAAACCCGTCATCCGCGGCACGCGCATGACCGTCGAGCACATCCTGCGCGAACTGGGCGCCGGGGCAACCATAGAAGCCCTGCTCACGAGCTTCCCGCACCTGACGCGCTACGATATTCTCGCAGCGCAGGCTTTCGCGGCTGACCAGATTGCTAATGAAGAGATTGTCTTCGGGTGAAGCCGCCGCTTCTCGCTAACGAGTGTTGCGAGGCTGAGCTTGTCGCCGCGCTCCGGCGCAAAGGATTTGATGTTGACTGGATTGCCGAAACGCATCGAGGGGCGCCAGATGCGGTGGTGCTATCGATAGCCGCAGGAGCCGGGCGCGTGCTGATCACGGCCGATAAGGATTTTAGCGAACTCGCGGTCAATAGCGGCAAAGCGAGCGCTGGCGTCTGCCTGATGCGCCTGACAACGCTGACGGTTCCAGAAAAGATTGCACGCGTCTTGACACTCCTCGACGAGCATGGCTCGAAGCTTGCCGGTTCGTTCTGCGTCGTTGAGCGGGGTCGATACCGGTTCAGATCGCTGGCCGGTCGCAAGGAAGACTGAAAAGCCCTGTTCAGGGCAATAGGGAATTGGAAATCTATGGCAGACGCCAAGGCCGCGCCGCCATCTGAAATTGTCTTTGTCGACAAACGCCGTGTCGCTTGCGACGGGGCCGGCGGCGCGTTGGGCCATCCGCGCGTTTGGTATTCGCTCGACGATGGGGAGGCCGAGTGCGGCTATTGCGACCGGAAATTCGTTTTCGATCCGGAAAAGGCAGAAGCCGGGCGGCCTTGACGACAGCTAGCGCTCACGCCGCGCCAGCCGCATTAAATCCCGCGCTTTCGGCGGCGCTGATTGCAGGATTGCGGCGCGGAAGATGCGGCCCATGATCCGGGCAAGGAAGATCGCGAAGGCGAGCATCAGCGCCGTTGCGCCCAATATCTCCCACAGAGGCGGATCGGCGGCCGCGCGCATCATGACGGCGTACGGCGTATAGATCGGGATCCAGGTGAGGATCGAGGCGATCATGCCGTTCGGGTTCTGAAAGACGATGAAAATAAACGGCATCGGCGCAAAGACCAGCAGCATCACCGGCCCCATATAACTCTGCGCGTCCTGCAGCGAGTTCGACACAGCGCCGATCGCCAGAAAGATCATCGCGAAAATCGCGTAGGCGCAGATGAAATAAAACAGATAAACGAAGATGAAATGCGTGCTGAACAAGACGCCTAGAATCTCGCGCATCGGCGCGCCCGCGTCGCCGCCGCCAAGCGCGAGCGCCGCGCCGGAGACGAGAAAGATTGCCGGCATGGTGAGGCCGACAGCGGCGATGCCGATCAGTTTTCCAAGCATCAGCTGGTTCGCGGTGACGGAGGACAGCAAGATCTCGACAATCTTGTTCGACCGTTCTTCGATCGTGTTGGTGAGCAGAAGATTGCCGACGCCAAACACCACGACGAGGAGCATGTAAGTGAGGGCCGCCGGGATGAACGCCGTTCTCAGGCGGTCGGCGTCGTCGAGCTCGCCGCTGCCGCCCTTGCCGGGATCGAACGCCTTGACTGGCGCATCGACATCGGCGAGCGCGTCAAGCGCGGCGCTGTCGAGGCCGACATTGGCGGCAAACTTTCGCCGCGCTGTCGATGTGAGGGCGCGCCCGACCGCAATCTCAAGCGCGGGATCCGTGACGTTCTTGCTCCAGAACTGCGCTTCCGGTCCGCCCGGCTCGCCTGTGTAGTCTTTTGGAATGAGAATGGCGGCAAAAAGCGGCGCGTCGTCTGCGGAGCCGGACAATGATTTCTCGCCGAGCAAATAGGGTGTCAACGCAGCCGAGGCAGCGTCGATTGTAGCGGCATCGGAGAGCGTTTCGCCGGTCTCGACCCGAACAAATTGCTGGCGCGGCGCCCTGAAGAGGGGAACGCCAGCGCGCAGGTGCGGCCGCGCCAGCGCAACGCCGCGCTCCAATCCGCCCGCCGCTTCAATGGCTTTCAGCCGCGCGAAAGTGACCGCGCCGGGCGCAAAAGGCGCCGGCAAATCCTCCGCCTTGCGCTTGGCCGGATCGACGGCGATGGCAACCCACTGATCGAAAGCCGCGAGCGCTTCGCGTTGGTGCTGGCGGTCTATTTCGCGGTCGATCGCCTCGGCATAGCCGCCCGCCGCATCGACGACGACAAAGGCGCGCGTCGGCTTTGCCGATTGCAGATAGCCGAGCGCCGCGCCGCCAACGATGACGATCAGCGGAAACATAACGAGGAACATCAGGAAGCCGCGCGAGAACACGTATTGCTTGTATTCGCGCCACGCGATGAGGAAGACGGGTCTCATTCTGCTGCGAGCCTTTCCACAGGCCCTGCCGGCGCATCGTCGCCGCCAGCCAGCGCCACGAAGATGTCATGCAGCGATGCCGCCGCATTTTCAAAGCGCGTCACGCGGATGCCCGCCTCGAACGCCGCGCTCAAAACCTGATTGGGATCGGCGCCGCGGCGAAGCTCGATCGCATAGTCCGGCTCGTCGCCGTCGCCAGCTTTTCGGGTGACGGAAAGAACGCCCGGCGCCCGCTCGAGCGCCGCGATGTCGTCGCGCGTGCGCAACAGGATCGTCGGCGGAAAACGCCGGCGGGCTTCCTCCAGCGTTCCCTCGAATTGCTTTTGCCCTTTGGCGAGAATGAGGAAGCGGTCGCAAAGCCGTTCGGCGTGCTGCATCGTATGCGTCGAAAAGATGATGGTTTTGCCAGCGCGCTTAAGCTCGCCGATCAAGTCCTCGAGCGTCGCCTGATTGAGCGGATCAAGACCCGTGAACGGCTCGTCCAGAATGAGCAGTTCAGGGTCGTGCGCGATCGTCGCGAGCAACTGAACTTTCTGCGCCATGCCCTTCGACAGCGCCTCGTTCTTCGAGCGGGCGAATGCGCCGAGGCCGAAGCGTTCAAGGAGGTCGAGGGAGCGCGCCTTGGCTTCTTTCGCAGGTACGCCCCGAAGGCTGGCGAAATAGGCAATCGTCTCGGCCGCACGCATCTTGCGATAAAGGCCGCGCTCCTCGGGCAAATAGCCGATCCGGCGGCGAACCGGGATCGCCGACGAGGAGCCCAGAACTTCGATGCGGCCCGAGGTCGGCGCCGTAATGTCGAGGATCATCCGCAGTGTCGTCGTCTTGCCGGCGCCGTTCGGCCCGAGAAAGCCGAAGATCTCGCCTTTTGCGACCGTGAACGATAATCCGTCCACGGCGGAAAACGATCCAAAGCGCTTGACGACAGTGTCAAGAACGAGCGCGGCGGCGGTCATCAATTACCCCTACGGAACGGAACGACGGTCGTCCATGCTCCTTTAACAAGTCGTTTACGATGCCCTGGACAGCGCAACGGGGGCTTACCAGCTGCCGGTATTGGGCATTGACGCCCATGGTTCGCGCGCAGGCAGACGCTCTCCGCGCTGCAAAAGCTCGATCGAAATGCCGTCCGGCGACCGGACGAAGGCCATGTGACCGTCGCGCGGCGGGCGATTGATGACGACGCCAGCGTTCATCAGCCGCTCGCAGGCCGCGTAAATGTCATCGACACGGTACGCGAGATGGCCGAAGTTTCGCCCGCCCTGATAGGCTGCGCTATCCCAATTATAGGTCAGCTCTACCATCGGCGATTTGTGCTCGCGCGCTGCGTCCGCATCGCCCGGCGCCGCCAGAAAAACGAGCGTAAAGCGGCCCTTCTCGTTGTCGATCCGGCTGATCTCAACAAGACCGAGCGCGTCGCCATAAAAACGCAGGGCGGCGGCAAGGTCTGCGACCCGCACCATCGTGTGGAGATATTTCATGGCGTCAGCTCTCCCTTGCTCCGCTCACTCGCCAACTCTTCTTCAAGATAGCCGGGACGCCGTGCGTGATAGCGCCGCATCGCGACATAGACGATGGCGAGCCAGACGAACAACAAGCCGAAATAATAACCGATCAGCAAGATGTCGCCGACCCAATACATCGCGATCGTCTCGCCGTCGTCGCGTTTGAGAACGTTTTCAGCGCCCTCGACCGGCACAAGCCGCGCGAGGCGGGCCGCGTCGGCCGACAGGCCAAGCGAGCCAAACATCCACGCCAGAGCGCCGAGAAGATAGAACGTCGCCGGCAACGCGATGACAAAGGCGGCGGCGGCGGCAAGCGCGTATTTCGGAAAACGCGGAAAATGCACGCGGCTGTAGACGGCTCGAAACCGTCCCTCGTCGAGGCCCCCGGTCAGCGCCGAGCCTTGCGATTGAAGCCGCGCCCATTCGAGCCCGCCGCTCTCATCGATCTCGGCGCGCGTGACTTTCGCCCACCGCCAATAGAGCGCCGCAACAAGCCCCACCGCGCCGAGCGCCGTCAGAAAAAGCGCGAGCACCGGTCAGGCTCCGCGCGCGTTGCCGGCGCGCGCAACTGCTGCGGCGAGCGTTGCGCCGAACGCCATGCGCTCGTCAGGCGACAGGAAGGCGCCAAGAATGAGCGACCGGCCCTTCGATACGACGCGCACGCGCGATTCGTGATGTCGGGGATTGTCGATGATGACGCGCGTCCATGCCGCCTGCAGCCGCCAGCGCGATTCATGGCCCGATGGCAACACGCGCGACACCCGCAACTCGCCGTCACGAATACTGACGCGCTCGCGCAACCGCCCCTGGCGGTACGAGAGCTTGAATGCCAGCCAGACAAGGAAGACGTCGAGCCCGCAAAATCCGATTACCGGCCATGCGCCGATTGAAAAGAACAAAATGCCGAAGACAATGTTGGCGGCAATGACTATCGACATCACAGCTACGAAGCCCGAATTGGGCAGCGAGCGATTGGGATAGAGAAGGGCGTCAAAGGTCGCGCTGTCGTCGGGCGTTTCGGGGGCCAGTTCGGGGGCGAGTTCAAGCGAACGCCCCTTCTCGGAAGGAGCCATATCTTCAGTTGAGGACGCGCGCTTGGGCATATCTACGATCATACCGGCGCTGCAGCGGCGCGCCAGTGCTTGCAATGGCTGGCCATCGCGTTTGACAGGCTCCAGCGCTGCGACGCATGGTCCGACGCCGGATTTTTGCCAGAGTCCAGCAAGGGGTCCGCATGGTTAAAATGACGCGTGCTAACGCCAATGAGGCCTTTGCCCGCTTCAAGATTGCGGCTCCCGCGCCGCAGACCGAGTTGTTCTATCACAATCACTTTACATTACTCATTGCGGTCGTGCTGTCGGCGCAAGCGACGGACGTTTCCGTCAACAAGGCGACGCCCGCGCTGTTCGCGCTTGCCGATACGCCGGAAAAAATGCTGTCGCTTGGCGAGGAGCGGCTCGGCGGCCTGATCAAGACGATCGGGTTATGGCGCGCCAAGGCGAAGAACGTGATCGCGCTGTCAAGAATACTCCTCGATGAGCACGGCGGGGTGGTCCCGGCGTCGCGCGACGCGCTGGAAGCGTTGCCGGGCGTCGGGCGCAAGACCGCGAACGTCGTTGCCTCGGTCGCCTTTGGCGCTGCGGCGATTGCGGTCGACACGCACGTCTTTCGCGTTGCAAACCGCACGGGCCTCGCGCCAGGCAAGACGCCGCGTTTGGTCGAAGATGGCCTGATGAAAGTGACGCCGCCAGCGCTGTTGCACGATGCGCATCACTGGCTGATCTTGCATGGCCGCTATGTCTGCAAGGCGCGAAAGCCCGAATGCTGGCATTGCCTCATTGCGGATTTGTGCAAATTCAAGCCCAAGGAAAAAGCGCCCGAAGGATGGACAAAAGCCGCGTGACCCTTGCCCCCAAAGACCGTCTCATCATTGCGCTCGACCTGCCGGCGACCGGGGAGGCGCGCTCCATCGTCGATGCCATCGGCGACGAGGGCGTCATCTACAAGATCGGCTATCAGTTGATGCCTGTCGGCGGGCTCGATTTGGCGCGCGAACTGGCGGCGCGCGGCAAGCGGGTCTTCCTCGATTTCAAGTTCCATGACATCGGCGCGACCGTCGAGCGCGGGACCGCGTCTGTCGCGCGCCTTGGCGTCGATTTCCTGACCGTGCACGCTGAGCCGGACGTGCTGGCGGCCGCGGTTGCTGGGCGCGCCAGCGACACGCGGTTGAAGATCTTCGGCGTCACCGTGCTCACCAGTCTGACGCAAGAAAGCCTCGCCCAAAGCGGGATCGCTATGCGGCTCGAAGATCTGGTCCTGCGCCGGGCCGAAGTCGCCGCCAAGGCTGGCGCCGACGGCGTCATCGCCTCGGCGCGCGAGGCGCGAGCAATCCGCGCGCGCTTCGGCGATGCGCTCGAAATCATCACGCCCGGCGTCCGGCCTGCCGGAGCCGCCAGCGACGATCAACAGCGCACGTTAACACCGGCCGCAGCGATTGCCGCCGGCGCAGACAGGCTCGTCGTCGGACGCCCGATCGTCAACGCATCCGATCCGCGCGCCGCAGCAGCCTCGATTGTCGCGGAGATCGCCAGCGCTATGGCGCAGCGTTAAGCGCCCAATCATAGCCGTAACCGGCGACCTTTTTCGCGCCTTTCAGTTTTTCCGTCAGTGCGAGCGCGGCATATTTCCGGATATGATCAAGAACCTCCGCATCGTTTTTGCCGAAGTCGTCGCGGTACCACCCATAAATTTTCGACAGCGTAATCTTGCCTGCGTCAATGCTGACGCCGCGCGGATGATTGATGTAGGCGCGCGCAGCCGCATCAAGCTGCGCCTCAATCGTCGCGCCGGCGAACGCCTCGGCTGCAAGGTCAGGGCAGCCCATCGAGGCGCAGTTGACCGCGTAGTGAATGCGCGGGTCACGCGCGATCGGGCGGATGATGCCGTGCTCGATTTCATTGAGCGTCAGCGCGCGGCCCTTTACTGTCGCGACCGGCGTATCCCACGGCTTCTTGATATCGCGGATCGAGGCGACTGCAGGATTGTCGAGGATGATCTTCACTGTCGCGGCATTGTAGAGATTGAACCAGAACGCCAGCTGTTCGTTGCGGGTGAGCGCGGCGACATCGGTTGCCTCGAGTGCGGCAATGTAAGCCTTGAGAGCCGACTTTTCGCCAGCCGTCACGGCGCCATAGCGAACTAGGTTGATGCCGTTCGCGCCCTTGACGACATACGCGGTAAGAAAGCGGCTCCATGCGGCGTGATCGACGGCGATTTTGCTCGTCGCCGCCGCAGCGTCGAAACGGGCGTCGACCAACGCCGACTTTGGCGCAAGCTGGCGCTCGATCGAAATCGGGGCGGCGGCTGCGGGCCCGCTAGCCGCCAGCATCAGCGCGACAATAAAGCGTTTCATCATGCATCCTTCCATGGGTCCGGCGGACCCTGAACTTCGGGGACCTTAGCCAGCCAGATGCGACCGCACTATGACGCGGTCATCAAGAATGCGTCAGCCCCCGCTCATTCGCCCAATCACTCACTATGCCCGGCCCACACGCGGTGCGCCGTGTCGAGATTATAGGCGGCCATCGCGGCAAGGGTGACGATATCGGGCACGCGTGCGCCGACCTGGGCGATTTGCACGGGGCGCGCGAGCCCGATGAGAAGCGGCCCGAGCACCACCGCGCCGCCAACCTCGCCAAGAAGCTTCGTTGAAATGGCGGCGGAATGGACGCCCGGCGTCACCAGCACATTTGCTTCGCCCTTGAGGCGGGAGAACGGATAGATTTCGCGAAAGCGTTCATTCAGCGCCATGCGGGGCGTCATCTCGCCTTCATATTCGAAGTCGATGTCATTGCGCGCATCAAGGATCCTCACCGCCCCGGCGACGCGGCGCGAATGCTCCGTGTCGGGATTGCCGAAATTCGAGTGCGAGATGAAAGCGAGCTTGGGCGCATAGCCGAGATACCGCGCCGCATGCGCGACCTGCACGCCAATCTCGGCCATGTCCTGCGAGGTTGGCAATTCGGTGATGTTCGTGTCAGCGACGAACAGTGTCCGGTGCTTGGCGAGGATGATGCACAGACCAATAAGGCGCTCACCCGGACGGGGCTCAAGCGCAAGGCGCACATTTTCCAGCGCAACGTCGTAATGGCGGGTGACGCCTGTCACCATGCCGTCGGCGTGGCCATGGGCGAGCATGCAGGCCGCATAGACGTTGCGGTCATTGTTGGCGAGCCGCATCACGTCGCGCTTCAAGAACCCCCGCCTTTGCAGCCGCTCATAGAGATAGTCCGTGTAAAGCGCGGTGTGGGGCGCGGTGCGCGAGTGATAGATCTCGAAATCGGCGTCGGCGGGAAGACCCGCCAGCTTCAGGCCTTCGCGCACATACTCTTCGCGCCCGATGAGGATCGAGCGCCCAAGCCCTTCCTGCTGGAACGCATAGGCCGCGCGCAACACCGCCTCCTCCTCGCCCTCGGCAAAGACAATGCGTTTTTGGGCCGGCGCCGAGCGAAGAGAGGAGTAGATTTTCTGCAGGAACGAGGCGGACGGGTCGGTGCGCGCGGCCAAGATTGCCCCATAAGCCGCAAGGTCCTCGATCGGCTTGCGCGCAACGCCGCTGTCGGCGGCGGCTTTGGCGACGGCCGGGGGAATGGTCGAGATGAGACGCGGATCGAACGGCGTCGGGATGATATAGCCTGGGCCATAACGCAGCCGCTTGCCATAGGCTTCGGCAACCTCGTCCGGCACGTCCTCGCGCGCGAGTTTTGCAAGCGCCATCGCACAGGCGATCTTCATCTCTTCATTGATGGTGCGCGCCCGCGCGTCGAGCGCCCCGCGGAAGATGTAGGGAAAGCCGAGGACATTATTGACCTGGTTCGGGTAATCCGAGCGGCCGGTTGCAATGATGGCGTCCGTCCGGACCGCCAGAATTTCTTCCGGCGTGATTTCCGGCGCCGGGTTCGCCATGGCAAAAATAATTGGCTTTTTCGCCATCGATCTGATCATCGCTTGCGTCGCGGCGCCAGCGACGGAAAGGCCGATGAATACGTCTGCGCCGTCAATCGCCTCGCTGAGCGTGCGCTTGTCGGTCTCAACCGCATGCGCCGAGCGCCACTGGTCCAGCTGGCGGCCCTTGTGCAGCACGCCTTTCGAATCGCAGATGATTGCGTTCTCGTGCGGCAGGCCCATGGCCTTTATGAGACCGATCACCGACAGCGCGGACGACCCCGCGCCGGAGACGGCGATCTTCACGTCCCGAATGGATTTCCCCGTGATGTCGAGCGCGTTCAAGAGCCCCGCCGCCGCAATGATCGCCGTGCCATGCTGGTCGTCATGGAACACCGGAATGTCCATGAGTTCCTTGAGGCGCTGTTCGATGATGAAGCTTTCGGGCGCCGCGATATCTTCAAGATTGATCCCGCCAAACGCAGGCCCCAGATAGCGCACGCAATTGATGAAGGCGTCGGCGTCTTTGGTATCGACCTCGATGTCGATTGAATCGATGTCGGCAAAGCGCTTGAAGAGAACAGACTTGCCTTCCATCACCGGCTTTGAGGCGAGCGCGCCAAGATCGCCAAGGCCGAGGATCGCCGTGCCATTCGAAATGACGGCGACCATATTGCCTTTCGACGTGTAATCGTAAGCAAGGTCCGGGTTCGCCGCGATCGCTTTGACGGGCGCGGCAACGCCAGGGCTATAGGCGAGCGACAGGTCGCGCTGCGTCGCCATCGGCTTTGTCGGGGTGATTTCAAGCTTGCCGGGCTTGCCGCGGGCATGAAAAGCGAGGGCTTCTTCGTCGGAAACCTTGGTCGAGGTGTCGTCCATGACGCGCGGGGCCCCCATCAACGAAAAGTGATCGAGCGAGCCTTAGCCGTGGGCGGCCCGGAAGTGCAATTGGCGTTGCGCCAAAACCCTCGATTCAACAAGCGCTGGATGATACCTACGAGTAATGAACGCGCCAATGTCCATCTTGCCGCCTCGTCCCTTCAGCACGGCCGATCTGTTCCATCTCGTGGATATGGGGTTGATCGACCGGGAGGCGCGCTTCGAACTCATCGATGGAGCGATCGTTCCGATGTCGCTAAAAGGCCGTCAGCACGAGATTATGCGCGAACGGCTTGCAATTTGGCTGAAGGCGCCGTGGGCGCAGGCGTTCAACGTGTTGCAGGAACACACGCTCGCGTTAGGAGAAGGGCTGGTTATTGAGCCGGACTTTATCGTTTACGAAGCAGGCCGACGCATCGCCGACGCGCCCCTGACCGGGGCGGACCTGCGGCTTGTCATCGAAGTCGCGGATCGATCCCTCGCTTTCGATCTCGGCGCCAAGGCCGCGCTCTATGCGGCGCACGGAGTTCATGAGTACTGGGTAATCGACGCGGTTCGAATCGAAGCGCACAGCCACCGTATGGCCTCAGCGCAGGGATGGGACGACTTGCGCAAGGCGGTCGCCGGCGAAGATGTCGCGCCGCTTGTCGCGCCCTCCGCCCCCTTCCGGCTTTAAGCGTCGCGGTGCGATTGCATTGCGCCGGGCGAGCGACGATATCCAACTATCCAGCTTGTGAGCGCAAAACCGATGTTCATTCAGACCGAAGACACGCCGAACCCGCAATCGATGAAGTTCATCGCTGACTGCGCGGTGCTGGGCCTCGACGCGAAGGGGCGCCCGGCTGCGGGCATGGACTTCCCGAATGCGGGAACCGCGAAAATCTCCCCGCTCGCCGCCATGCTGTTCGAGATCGACGGCGTCGCGGGCGTCTTTCTGGGCCCCGACTTTGTCACGGTCACGAAGGCCGAGGGTATCGACTGGGCGCATATCAAGCCGGCCGTCCTTGGCGCGATCGCCGATTTTCTGACCGCCGGCATTCCGGTGATCGACGCCGGCGCATCCCCGGCGCGCAAGCCGGCGACCAGCCTCGACGATTATGAGGGCGAGGACCGCGAGGTCGTCGAACAGATCATCGAACTGATCGACACGCGCGTGCGCCCGGCCGTCGCGGCCGACGGGGGCGATATCGTTTTCCAGCATTTCGAGCCGCGAACGGGCGTCGTCTTCCTCTCGCTGCACGGCTCATGCTCGGGCTGCCCGTCCTCGACAATGACCTTGAAGGCGGGCATCGAGAACATGCTCAAGCACTACGTGCCCGAGGTCGTCAAAGTCGAAGCGGTCGCGTAAACTCGCGGCGCTTAAATCCAGTTCCTTTCAGCCAACCGGAGCAAAGCCGATCCCATGTCCGACAAGATGATCAATGACGAAGCGATGGACCTCATCTTCCGGACCGCGCGCACGCGCAATGGCTGGGAGGACCGCAAGGTTGCGCGGCCGTTGATGCAGGCGGTCTATGACCTGATGAAATGGGGCTCCACCTCGGCCAACTGCTCGCCGGCGCGGTTTGTCTTTGTGGCGTCGGACGAGGGGAAGGCGCGCCTGAAGCCGCACCTTGCCGGCAATAACGCGGCAAAGACGATGGCGGCCCCGTGCTGCGTGATCATCGCGCATGACATGGAGTTCTATGAAAAGCTTCCCGAGCTTTTTCCGCATACGGACGCGCGCAGCTGGTTTGTCGGCAATGAGAAGATGATTGCCGACACCGCGTTCCGGAACGGCACGCTGCAGGGCGCCTATTTCATGATCGCGGCGCGCGGCCTTGGCCTCGATTGCGGGCCGATGTCGGGCTTCGACAATGCTGCGGTCGACGCCGAATTTCTCTCGGGCACGACGTGGAAGTCTAATTTCCTCTGCAATATCGGCTATGGGACCGACGAAAATCTGTTCGCGCGCAGCCCTCGCCTCGACTTCGACAAGGCTTGCCGGGTCGTTTGAGGCCGGGCCATTGGAAGGGAGGGCGCTGCGCTGGCGATGCTGATCCTCTCGATCGACACCGCCTTTGACGCGTGCTCGGCCGCCATCACCGATGGCATTGCCGTTCTCTGGATGGACCAAAAAATCATCGGCCGCGGCCATAGCGAAATCCTGCCGCCGATGGTCGCCGGCGGCTTTGGCATCGCCGGCGTCGGCGCGCGCGATCTCGGCCGCATTGGCGTCGTGATCGGCCCCGGCGCTTTTGCCGGCGTCCGCGTGGGGCTGGCGTTTGCGCGCGCTTTGCGGATCGGGCTCAAGGCCGAAGTCGTGGGCGTTTCCAGCAATGAGGCGCTAGCCGCCTCGATGGCCCTTGGGCCGGAATTCCTCGCGCCTGTCTTCGATGCGCGCCGCGGCCAGGTCTATGCTGCGCTTTATGATGCGGCGTTGAATGAATGCCTTGCGCCCTTTGTTGCCGCGCCGGCGGAAGCCTCTGCGCGCATCGCGGCGGCCGCTGGCGCGGGGCGGCTGACGCTCGCCGGATCGGGGGCCGCGTTGATGACGCTGGACCGTCCTTATACGGTCGATCCGGTCATGCATGCCGATCCGGTCGCGCTTGCACGCCGCGCGGGGCAAAAGCCTGCGTCGCTTACGCTGCCCGCGCCCCTTTACCTGCGCCCGCCGGACGCCGCTCCAGCGCGCGCGTCGCTGTTTGCAGGGTTCGGCGGGCCATGACCGACTGGCGCATCAGGCCCGCAACGCCTGCCGACGGGGCGGCGCTGATTGCGCTTGAGGCGCGCGCCTTCGGGCCCGCGAGTTGGGGCGGAAACGCCATTGCTGAGGGCTTGTCGCAGCGCTTTGTCTCGACCTTGATCGCAAGTGACGCTGGCGGCGCCTGCGCCGGCTTTGCGATGTGGCGGCGCATTGCCGATGAAGCGGAAATACTCTCGCTGGGCGTCCTGCCCGAACGGCGGCGGGCGGGATGCGCGCGCACGCTTCTTGCGGGCGTGATCGATGCCGCGCGCGGCGAGGGACTGCGCTCGCTTTTTCTTGAAGCCGATGCCGGCAATGTCGCGGCGATCGGCCTTTATGAAGCGTTGGCCTTTCGCCGCATCGCGCGCAGACAGCGTTATTACAAGTCCGGGGCCGACGCGCTCGTCATGCGCCTCGATCTGTGATTAAACGCGGGACGCCAAGGAGCTCTGCCATGGAAAGACTGGAAAAGCTGTGCGTCGACAAGGGCATGCGCATGACCGACCAGCGCCGGGTCATCGCGCGCGTTCTGTCGGTCGCGGAGGACCATCCGGACGTTGAGGAGATTCATCGCCGCGCCTCCGCAATTGACCCGCGCATCTCGATCGCCACGGTCTATCGCACGATGCGCCTGTTCGAGGAATCGGGCGTCGTTGAGCGCCACGACTTCCAGGACGGAAGGTCCCGCTATGAAGAGGCGACGGAAGACCACCATGACCACCTGATTGACCTTAAGTCGGGCACGGTGATCGAATTCGTCAATGTCGAAATCGAGGCCTTGCAGCGCCGGATCGCCGAGGAACATGGCTATAAACTCGTCGCGCACCGGCTGGAGCTTTACGGCGTTCCGCTGGCGAAAAAGTAACCGTCCTTCAAGCTTGATGCGCTAGATTACACTGGTTAGTGTATTTGAAACACGACCGGAGGAACGGCCATGGCGCTCAGCGATCTTTATCCCATTCCCGACATCGATCCGGTCTGGAGCGTGCCGCAGGAGTTCGAGGCAGCGTTCGACTGGCGATATGACGACGGCCGGTCGCGGATGATGCACTTGTATCAGAAGGGCAAGGACATGCAGTGGGATGCGCTGGAGCGCATCGACTGGGGTCTTGAATTCGACACTGAAAACCCGATGGAAATCCCGGATGAGTTGCTCGGGCTTTATCACACGCCGTTCTGGGCGAAGATGAGCAGCGCCGAAAAAGCAAATGCCCGCCGGCATCTGCAGGCCTGGACAATGTCGCAGTTCATGCAGGGCGAGCAGGCGGCGATGATTTGCGCGGCAAAAATCGTTCAGCAGGTGCCCGATCTCGACGCGAAATTCTATGCCTCGACGCAAGTGATGGATGAAGCGCGCCATGTCGAAGCATACAAGAAATTTCTTGACAAGCTCGGCCTTGCCTATCCGATGACAAAGCCGTTGCAGACGCTGGTCGATCAGGCGTTGCGCGATTCCCGCTGGGACATGACCTATCTGGCGATGCAGGTCGTCATCGAGGGTTTGGCGCTCGCGGCGTTCGGCAACATTCGCGAGATCTCGAAAAACAGACTGACGCAGCAGGTCAACGCCTTCGTCATGCAGGATGAATCGCGGCACGTAGCGTTCGGGCGCCTCGCCCTCAGCGAGTTTTATCCGCACCTTTCGGACGCCGAGCGCGCTGAGCGCGAAGAGTTCCTCGTTGAGGCCTGCTATCACATGCGCGACCGCTTCGATCAGCGCGAGGCCTATGAAACGCTTGGCCTGCCGGCCGACGAATGCATCCGCATCAACAATGAATCGCCGAGCATGCAGCTCTACAGGACCATGCTGTTTCAGCGCATCGTGCCGATCGTGCGCGACATTGGCTTGTGGTCGGGCAAGATCCAGAAAGCCTACGCCGATATGGGCGTCATGGGCTTTGCGCAAACCGACTATTCAGCGCTCGTCGCGGACGACAACCGCCGCGCGGAAGAGCTTGATGACCAGCGCAAGGGCGAACGCGAGGCTTATGTGCGCGGCGTCGCGGCGCAAGGCGCGGCGGCGGCATAAATCATTCGCCGTCCCGCGTGCTGCAATACCGTGCGGCGACGATGCGACCTTGCGCGCGCTCCTGGACGAGCACGGCGCAATCCAGTCCTGCCTTGGGCGCGTCAAACGACAAATTGGCTGCGCCGGTCTCGTCGCTTGCAATCATTTCAACGCCGGTGACGATATTGACCTCGTCAAAGATCAGCCCCGCATTGTCCCCGGCGGTCACCTTCGTCACCGCCGCAGGCCGGAACGACACGACATAGGCGTCATACGGCGCGCCGACGCCATCAACCTGTACACGGATAATGCCGGCGCCAATACCGGGCGCAGCTTCCGGCTCAAGGTTGAGAACTGGCGGCGTCGGGCGCGCAAGTTCGTCGATGAACTGCGCCTCTACGATGCGCGCTTCGATCGCGTCGCGCTTGGAGCCGGTTGCGCTGATCACGCCGTCAATCACTGCTTGCGGCGTGAACACCATCGGCGTGCGCCGGATGCGGGAATTGTAGGCTTGCTGGCGCTGCGTAAACGCCGGGCTGGCGAACGGGTCGGCCCAGGCGCCAACTCTGGGGGCCGGGTGATGATCCCAATAGTCGACGTGCCATGCGAGGGCGACAACGTCGCGGCGCCGGGACATGTCCTGCAGGAGCTTTGCGGCGGTCGGGCTCGCCTTGCACGCCTGCGACAGAAACATTTCGACGACAACAGGGCGCGCCGCGGCAATCTCGACGGTGGCGGGCTTGACGCTCGCAGCCGATACGTCCGCCGCCGCGACCCCGGTCAGGAGGCACACGCCGCTGCAAGCGGCCGCCAGGATCGTCACAGAAACAGTCACGTATTCACGCCCTCTCTGGTCCCGAGATTTAGCGCAATCGAGGGCGCGATCAATGCGCTGATGCCGGTAACGCCGGTCACATGGCTGCGAGGCGCGCGCATACGGGGATTGCCTTGCGCAGCCGCCGTGGAGGCCGCATAAACCGGCGCGTTTACTGGCGGAAAACTATTTTGGCACACGATTTTCTGGTCCCGGACAAGCCCGGCGCGGTAGCGCCAGACAATCACGACGCGGCAGCGCCTGGCGCAAAAAGCGCGGCGCGCGGCGTCTATGTGAAGACGTACGGCTGCCAGATGAACGTCTATGATGGCGAGCGCATGGCCGGCATGCTCGGCGCGCTCGGCTATCGCCCCGTCGCGGCGCCGGCCGATGCCGACCTTGTCATCCTCAACACTTGCCACATCCGCGAAAAGGCGGCGGAAAAGCTTTATTCCGATCTCGGACGGTTGTCCGAAACCAAAGACGCGCGCGGCGGACGTCTGATGGTCGCGGTGGCGGGCTGTGTGGCGCAGGCCGAAGGCGCCGAAATCACGCGCCGCGCGCCCATTGTCGACATCGTCGTCGGACCGCAAGCCTGGCATCGCTTGCCGGAGCTGATTGCAAAAGCCGCGCGCGGCGAGGGCGTCGCGCTCGATACCGAGTTCGCGGTTGAGGAGAAATTTGACGCGCTGTCGCTCCAGCGGGCCGCGTATGAAGACAAGGGGGCCGGCGTGTCGGCGCTCGTCACGGTGCAGGAAGGATGCGACAAGTTCTGCACGTTCTGTGTCGTTCCCTACACACGCGGCGCGGAAGTCTCGCGCAACCCCGAAGCGATCGCGGCTGAAATCCGGGCGCTTGTCGCGGCGGGCGTGCGCGAAGTCACGCTGCTCGGGCAGAACGTCAATGCCTGGCGTTCGGCCCCGCTGGCGGACGCGCGCATCCGGCCGCTCGCCGACGGCAATTGGGGCCTTGGTCAGTTGTGCCGGTATCTGGCGCGGATCGACGGGCTGATGCGCATCCGCTTCACCACCTCCCACCCGCGCGATATGGATGACGCGCTGATCGAGGCTTTTGGCGATGAGCCAAAGCTGATGCCGTATCTGCACTTGCCAGTGCAGTCGGGCTCGGACCGAATTCTCGCCGCCATGAATCGCGGCCATACGGCGGCGGACTATCTGGCAATTCTCGATCGGGTGCGGAGGGCGCGGCCCGACATTGCACTTTCGGGCGATTTTATCGTTGGTTTTCCCGGCGAAACGAATGAGGATTTTGAAGCGACATTGGCTCTGTCGCGGGCTGTTGGCTATGCGGCGGCGTTCTCGTTCAAATATTCGCGCCGCCCGGGCACGCCGGGCGCCATGATGCCCAAACAGGTCCCCGAAGCGGAGAAGGACCGCCGCCTCGCGGTCCTACACGAGGCGCTGACTGAACAGCGACGCGCCTTTTGCGACGCCCTCGTCGGACGGACGGTCCCGGTGCTCCTCGAGAAGGCCGGCCGCCAGCCCGGCCAGCTGATCGGCCGGACTCCGTATTTGCAAAGCCTTCACGTGTCCGCGCCAGCATCCATGATAGGTTCGATCATCGCGGTGCGGGTAACCGGCGTAACGCCGAACGCGCTTGCTGGCGAGTTGGCCGGCGAGAGCGCGCGAGCCGAGGGAGCAGACTTTAAGGATGAGCAAACGCGGCGTGGTTGAAGAACCGCACATCCTGGTTGAACAGCTTTCCTTCGACGACAATCGCCATGTCGCGAGTCTGTCGGGCGAGCACGATGCACATCTGCTTATCGTCGAACGCGCCTTTGGCGTCAGGATCGATCCGCGCGGCAATGTCCTTAACATTTCAGGGCCCTCGCCGGCGCGCGCGCAAGCGGCGGCGGTGTTGCGAAGGCTCTATCAGCGCGTTGCCGCCGGCGATCAGGTGACGGTCGAAGACGTGCGCGCGGCGGCAAAATTCACCGAAGCCGCAGCGGCCGGACCGGCAACGGGGTCTGCAACGGGGTCTGCAACGGGGCCATCGATCAAAACCCCGAAGCGCCTTGTCTCGGCGCGCACGCCTGCGCAGCGCGTCTATCTCGAGGCGCTGGGGTCCAGCGATCTCGTCTTTGGCGTCGGTCCTGCCGGCACCGGCAAGACCTATCTCGCCGTTGCGCATGCGGTCGGGCTTTATCTTTCCGGCGCGGTCGAGCGCATTATTATGTCGCGGCCAGCGCTCGAAGCAGGCGAGCGCATCGGCTTTCTGCCGGGCGACATGAAGGAAAAAGTCGATCCCTATCTGCGCCCGCTCTATGACGCGCTCCACGATATGCTGCATGCGGACTATATCGAACGGCGCATCGCTGGCGGCGAATTTGAAATCGCGCCGCTCGGCTTCATGCGCGGCCGGACGCTGGCGCGCGCCGCCGTCATTCTCGACGAAGCACAAAACGCGACGGTCGCGCAGACGAAGATGTTCCTGACCCGTCTTGGCGAAGGCGCGCGCATGGTGCTGACCGGCGATCCCTCCCAAAGCGACTTGCCGCGCGGCGAGATTTCCGGCCTTGCAGACGCAGTTGGCCTCCTTGAAGGGGTCGAGGGCGTCGGCATTGCCCGCTTCACGACGGCCGATGTCGTGCGCCATCCGCTTGTCGGGCGCATCATCGACGCTTATGACGGGCGCGATGCGGCAAAACGTCAATGATTTGAACAGCGCCCCCTTTTCAGAGGAAACATGGCGCGTTCTGGCGCCATGACCAGCCTCGACGTCATCGTTGAGGACGCGCGCTGGGCGCTCGCGCTGGGCGATGCGGCGGCGTTCGCCGGGAAATGCCGCGACGCCGCGACGGCGCTGGAGCCAAAACTTGCCGCGGGCGCCGCGCTGCTTCTTGCGGACGATGCAACGCTGCAAACGCTCAATCGCGACTTTCGCGGGCAGGATAAGCCGACCAATGTGCTCTCGTTTCCGGCAGGCGCCTCGACCGGCGAAGGGACGGGAAGCTTTCTCGGCGACATCGCCATGGCATACGACATTTGCGCGCGCGAAGCCGGAGACGAAGCAGACCGCTTTCGCGATCACGCCGCGCACCTTATCATCCACGGACTTCTTCACCTGGCCGGATATGACCATGAGACTGACGACGAGGCCGAGCGCATGGAAAGACTTGAGACGCGCATCCTTGCGGGGCTTGGCGTTGCGGATCCTTACGCCGAGCTTGCGGGCGCAGACGCCGTGGGCGCCATGGGAGCGCGCTGAATGAGCGATGCGCAGTCGAGGAGCGGCGAGGCGAGGTCTGGCGACGCCAATCGATCTGGCGAAAACGCGGCGCCGGGGCGTTTTTTCACGCGCCTGCGCGGTCTCTTCACAAAGCCGGAGCCCGATGCCGAATTTGCCGTCGGCCTCGATGACGGACAGCGCGAGGCGGCGATGCGCCTGCCGCGCGCGCGCCGCGAAATGATCGAGCGCGTGATCGCGTTCGATGAAAAGCGCGTGTCGGATGTGATGGCGCCGCGCGCCGACATTATTGCCGTCGACATCGACACCTCCCTGCCGGACCTCATCAAGGCATTCGCGGAAGCCGGCCATTCGCGCCTGCCGGTCTATCGCGGCGATCTCGATGATCCGCTCGGCATGGTTCACATCAAGGACGTGGTCAATCTCGTCGCCAATCCGATGCTGCATGCGGCGGACGGCGCGACTGGCGACGCGACTGGCGACGGGCCGGTGCTGAAGAAGATCAAGCGCGACGTGCTCTATGCGCCGCCGTCGATGCGCATCACCGACCTGTTGCTGAAGATGCAGGTCAGCCGTGTTCATATGGCGCTCGTCATCGACGAGTTCGGCGGCACCGACGGCCTCCTGACCATCGAAGATCTTGTCGAAGAAATCGTCGGCGACATCAATGACGAGCATGACGACGAGGTTGCGCCGACGATTGTCGCACGTCCGAGCGGCGGCTGGGAGGCGGACGGGCGTGTCGAGTGCGACGACTTTACCGCCATCTCCGGCGTGTCGCTCGCAACCGATGATGGCGAGATCGATACGATTGGCGGCGTTGCTGTCGCGCTCGCGGGCCGCGTCCCCCAGCGCGGCGAAGTCCTCTCGCATCCGTCAGGCTTTGATTTCGAGATCGTCGAGGCCGATGCGCGAAAAGTGCGGAAAGTCCGCATTCGCAAGACACCGGCCGCCGCGCCCGCGTCCCCCGTAGGCGAGACGCCCGGCGAGGCGAATGGCGCCGCAACCGGCGACGCAAGTCGCGAGGCCGCACGCGATCGGGCGACGGGCGCGCGATGACGCCGGCAAGGGCCGCAGACGCGCTCGCCGGCGCGGCGGCGGCATTGGCGCGCGTGTCGGGCTGGCGCCGGCTTGTCGCGGCCTTCGCGGCCGGGATCGCCGCCGCTCTCGCGCAAGCGCCGTTCTACATTCTGCCAATGATGGCGGCGGGATATTCCCTGCTTCTCCTCCTGATCGATGCGATTGGCGCACAAGACGGCAGTCCCGCGCGCCGCATGCGCGCCGCCTTCGCGACCGGCTGGGCGTTCGGCTTTGGCTATTTTCTCGTCGGCCTTTATTGGCTCGGCTACGCCTTTATGGTGCAGGCGGAGCAATTCGCCTGGATGGCGCCGATTGCGATTACGGGCCTGCCCGCGTTTCTCGCGTTGTTCTTCGGCGCCGCTTGCGCGGGCTATGTGCGAGTCGCGCCGCGCGGCGCACGGCGCATTTTGGCGTTTGCCGCGATTGTCATGGTGTTTGAATATGCGCGCGGCCACATTCTGACGGGCTTGCCGTGGAACCTCCCCGGGCAGGCGTTCGCCGGTACGGCAATCGGCGCGCAGACAGCGGCGTTCTGGGGCGTCTACGGGCTCAGTCTCGTGGCGCTCGTGCTCGCAACCTTGCCAGCCGCGTTCGCGGGTCAAGGGCGCGGCGCGCAGATCAAGGGCGCCGTTGCCGCGCTGCTTGGCGCCGGCGCGCTCTTTGCGGTTGGCGCGGCGCGCCTCGCACTGGTCGATCCGGGTGACCGCGACGATTACTTTGTCCGGATCGTCCAGCCGAATATTCCGCAAGCGGAGAAAATCGACCCCGACCTCTGGAGCCGCAATCTCGAGCGCCACATCGCCCTCTCCGAAGCGCCAATAGCGGGCCCGACCATTATCCTCTGGCCGGAAAACGCCGCCCCCGTCATCGACGAGGTGCCAAGCGCGCTCACCGCCCTGTCGGCGCGTCTGCCAAAAAACGCCGTGCTGGTGACGGGCGCCGTGCGCCGTGCGCCGGACGCCAGCGGGGCCGAACGGTATTACAATGCAATCGCCGTCATCCCCGAGACGCCGGCGGGCCGCGTTGCGGCCGCCCGGTACGACAAGCATCATCTGGTGCCGTTTGGCGAATATTTGCCCTTGAACGGCGTCCTGCGGGCAATCGGGCTGTCGCAGCTTGCCCCGTTTGAAGAGGGGTTCACGCCCGGAGCGGGGCCAGCGGTCATTGCCGGGTTCGGGCCGCCCTTTGCCGCGCTCGTCTGTTACGAGGTGATTTTCCCGGGGCGCATGTATCCGCGCGGTGAGCGGCCCGAATGGATCGCGACGGTCACGAATGACGGCTGGTACGGTAATTCTTCCGGGCCCCGCCAGCATCTCGACCAGGCGCGCCTCCGGGCGATCGAGACCGGCCTGCCCATGGCGCGCTCGGGCCACAATGGCATTTCGGCGGTCTTTGACGCGGCGGGGCGCACGCGCGCCCGCCTTGCGCTCGACACAGCGGGCGTCATCGACCGGAAGTTGCCGAAGGCGGCCCCCCCGACGCTCTATCAGCGGGCGGGCGATTTCGTCTTCTGGCTGATGATGGCTGCCGCGGCCGCCGCCACCGTCATCCCCCGGCGCATTGGGCCGCGGCTGTAATGCAATCTTTGCGCGTCCCCGGCAAACGCCTATAAGGCGAGTGCTGGGGAGACTTTGCCGGAGCTGACGGGTCGGGCTGACACGGGCCGGCGAAGCAGAAAGGGCGACATGGCTGACGAAAAGCGGCCGCACCCGATCGACGTTCACGTCGGCGGACGGGTTCGGCTTAGACGGACGATGCTGGGGATGAGCCAGGACAAACTGGCCGATTCCCTGGGGCTGACATTTCAGCAGATCCAGAAGTACGAAAAGGGCGTGAACCGCATCGGCGCGAGCCGCGTGTTTGAAATCTCGCGCGTTCTCGGCGTGCCGATCCAGTTCCTGTTCGACGACTTCAATGCCGACACGGGCCGCTCCTACGGCTTTGCGGAAGCAGGGCCGGACGACGGCGCGTCGATGATGGAGCTCCTGAACTCGCCGGAGGGCGTGCAGCTCTGCAAGCACTTCGCCTCGATCAACGATCCAAAGATCAGGAAGCGCGTTCTCGAACTCGTCAAATCGCTGTCGGACGGCGAGCCTGCGGCGGCGAGGGCGTAAGGCGCTTGTAACGCGTTCTGCGATGGACATCGGCGAACCCCTTCGGTAGAGGGGGTTCGCCGAGCGTATAAACTTATCCTTATATAGGGGGTCCGTCCGACCATGGCGCGCCAGTCTTATCTGTTCACCAGCGAAAGCGTCGCGGAAGGCCACCCCGACAAGGTGTGCGACCGCATTTCGGATGAGATCGTCGATCTCGTCTACCGCGAAGCGGCAAGCGTCGGCATGAATAGCTGGGACGTGCGCTGCGCGTGCGAGACGCTGGCGACGACCAACCGCGTCGTCATCGCCGGCGAGGTGCGCGTGCCAAAATCGCTGATGCGCGATGACACGCACGTCAATCCGGACCGCTTCGTCGAGGTTGCGCGCGCCGCCATCAAGGACATTGGATACGAACAGGCGGGCTTTCACTGGCGCGACGCCAAGGTGGAAGTCTTGCTGCACGGCCAGTCGGCCGACATCGCGCAGGGCGTCGACAAAGCGGCGGACGCCAATGCGGAGGGCGCGGGCGATCAGGGCATCATGTTCGGCTATGCCTGCCGCGAGACGTCGGCGCTGATGCCGGCGCCAATCTATTACAGCCACAAGATTCTCGAACTGCTCGCGGCTGCCCGCCACAAGGGCGAAGGCGACGCCGGCCGCCTTGGCCCCGACGCGAAAAGCCAAGTCACCATTCGCTACGAAAACGGCAAGCCGGCGGCAGTCACCTCGATTGTTCTGTCGACGCAGCATCTCGACGAGACGTGGAATTCGGCAAAAGTGCGCGCCGTTGTCGAGCCCTATATCCGCACTGCGCTTGCCGGTCTCCCGATCGCGTCCGACTGCAAATGGCATGTGAACCCGACTGGCAAATTCGTCATCGGCGGGCCAGACGGTGACGCCGGCCTCACGGGGCGCAAGATCATCGTCGACACTTATGGCGGCGCGGCGCCGCATGGCGGGGGCGCCTTCTCCGGCAAGGACACGACCAAAGTTGACCGCTCGGCCGCCTACGCGGCGCGCTATCTTGCCAAAAACGTTGTCGCTGCCGAAATCGCCGACCGCTGCACGATACAGCTTGCCTATGCGATCGGCGTTGCCGAGCCTTTGTCCGTATACGTTGATCTGCACGGCACAAGCGCGGGCGTTGACGAAGCGCGCGTCGAGCGCGCGCTGCGCGAGGCAATGGACCTCACCCCGTCGGGCATTCGCCGGCACCTCGATCTCAACAAGCCGATTTACGCCAGAACCGCCGCCTACGGCCATTTCGGCCGCGCGCCGGACACGGACGGCGGCTTCAGTTGGGAAAAAACCGACATCGCCGATGCGCTGAAGCGGGGCGTTGCCTGACCCGTCCGTCCTCGCGTCCATCGCCCATCTCCTTTCCCGCCGAAAAATTCCGGCGCGAGGCTCATCGTAAGGGCCCCGCGAAGGGGTGGGATAAGGTGGGGGACAGGGAGGGGGATAAGTTGGGGGATAACTCGTGGGACGCGCGCGTTAACCTTGTAAGCCCCTGAAAAAGTTAATGTTTTCGGCTCCCGTTGCTGGGATGTCCATCTGATCCGCTCAACCAGCGGGCGAGTTCGATTGGGCGCGCCGAAATACAAATCTAGTTTTTCGCGCCACTGCCCCCAAAGCGTCGTCCACGGAACAAGCCCGTGGATGACACTGCAAAACCATCCGTTTACGGATCGTTACGCTCGCCGTCCTGTGGCGCGAGGCCGTAAGGGGCGACCAGCGCCCACACATGATCGGGAATCATCGACTTCATGCGGGCCGGAATTTGCCGGCGCAGGTGCAAGACAGTTTCCGCCGCCTTCATCTCGACGCGCGTGCGCGCAAACTCAAGGCCCCTCGGGCCGATATGCGGCATCAGCCAGCCGACGAGTGGGCGCATGAAATTGGGCATGCCGCGCAATGGCAATCCGCCGGCGGCGCGCGCAACATTGGCGATGAAGCCTTTGACGGACGCGGCGCGCTTGCCCGCCGATCCGGGCTCCGCAAGCGCGACTTCCTCGCCCAGCAGCGCCAGCAAGTCTTCGCCGCGCTGATTGCGCACGATCAGCCATTGCTCGCCTTCGCCGCCCATATAGCCAACCGTGATATCGGCAAGCGCGTTCGTGTAGTCGACACAGGTGCGGCAGGTCAGCGGGAAAAAATCCGGCGGCAGTTTCGAAATCGGCAATTGCAGAAACGGGATCGTCTTCACGCGGCCATCTGAAAAGCGCAGCTCGACACGGTAGTCGGCGCGAAATTCGAGATAAGTGATCGTCTCCGGCGCATCGGATAGGAGGCCCAGAAACTGGTGGAAATTCTCCGTGGTCGTATTGTCCGAACACGGCGTGCCAATAACGTAGAGGCGCTCGAACCCTAGTTCAGCCTCAAGCGCGCGCAGCGCATAGACCTGACAGGGAATGCCGATGATCGCGACGCGCCGGTAACCCTTCTCGCGCGCGGGTTTCAACAGCGCCAGAAGCGGCGCGTAGCCCATGCGCATGCCGCGAACCTGCGCCATGCCTTCGGCCTTCGTCACGATGACGGGAACAGGGCGCCAGCGATCATCCGGGTCCGGCGCCATTGTCAACACAGCGTCAACCGCGCCCGTCTCCAGCAAGCGCTCGGCGATGCGCGTCGCAATCCCGGTCCACTGCGCGCCGTCCTTTGGCAACTTCAACCGCGCGCGCACCATTCGCCGATAGGCGCCAAAGTGCAGCTCGTCGTTGAGCGCCGCATCGCGCGCGCGGCCATGCGTTTGCGCCTCAAGCGCGGCATAATCCGGCTTGATAAACTGGCACGCGCGCCCGCAATCCTTCGGCGTATCCGTGCGCGAGACGCCGCAATCGGTGCAAAGCCCGCGCGGCGCGGGCGGCGCAAACGCCGGCGCGAAGACGCCAGCCTCGGGCGGCGTTTGACGCAAGTCGCTATCTGGCATGGGGCGGGGTTCCTCAATCGCCTGATATCCCTAACGGTGATTGCAGTTGTTGTCCCGCTGGAACCCGTCCCTAACGCACCAGCGCCGCAATGCGCCCGGCAAACGCGCGGCACCCGTCCGCGCCGCCGATATCGGCCGTGCCATGGCCAGCGTTGATCGCGTCTTCGACCGCGCGCTCAATTGAAAATGCTGCCTCTTCGTGGCGCAGGCTGAAACGGAACAGCATCGCGCCGGACAGAATGGCGCCGGCGGGGTTTGCCTTGTCCTTGCCCGCAATGTCGGGGGCCGAACCGTGGATTGGCTCGTAAAGGCCACACTTGCCGCCGCCAATCGAGGCCGATGGCGCAAGGCCGATCGAGCCTGCGATCACCGACGCTTCGTCCGAGAGAATATCGCCGAACATGTTCTCGGTCAGGACGACGTCGAATGCCGCCGGATGCTGGATCAGCTTCATCGCCATCGCATCGACCAGCACGTGCTCCAGCGTCACATCGCTGAACTCGCTCCGGTGCAGATCGATGACGGCGTTGCGCCACAAGCGCCCGGTCGCCAGCACATTGGCTTTATCGACGGAGGTCACTTTATTACGGCGCTTTCTCGCCGCCTCGAAAGCAATGCGCGCAACGCGCGTGACCTCCTCGCGTGTATAGACACAAAGGTCACTTGCCTGTTCGCAGCCCTCGACACGGTCGCCAAAATAAAGCCCGCCCGTCAGTTCCCGGATGATCAGGATATCAACCCCCAAAGCCCGCGCCGGCGTCAGCGGCGACAACGCTTCCTTGCCCGGCAGGACGCGCACCGGGCGCAGATTGGCAAAGACGCCCAGCGTCTTGCGCAAAGCCAGCAAGCCCGATTCCGGCCGCGGCCCCCCTTTGTCCCATTGCGGTCCGCCGACCGCGCCAAGAAAGACTGCATCCGCCGCAACGCAAGCTTGCTGCGTCGCTGGCGGAAAAGGGTCGCCATGCCGGTCGATGGCGACGCCGCCGAAATCATGCTCCTCAAAATCAAGCGCGATGCCAAACACGTCGCCAGCGCGCCGCATCACGGCGCGCGCCGCGTCCGCCACTTCCGGGCCGACGCCGTCTCCGGGCAGATAGGCGATTTTGAAGGTCATGCGCGCCGCGCCTCATACGCCTCGATCGCCGGCAGATGTTTCAGCAACGCCCCTAAGGGATCGACGCCGTCGAGGAGACAACGCCGCGCGAACGGCTCGACCGTGAAACCCGCAATGGCGCCGTCTTCCAGTGTCACCGTCATCGTTTTAAGGTCGATCGTCACCAACGCGCCGGGCAACTCGATCAGACGCTGATGCGTTGCGGCGTCAATTGCAACAGGCAGCAGGCCGTTCTTCAACGCATTGCTCTTGAAGATATCGGCGATGTCCGACGAGATGACGGCGCGAAAGCCGAAATCGGCGAGCGCCCATGGCGCGTGCTCGCGGCTCGATCCGCAGCCGAAGTTCGGGCCTGCAACAAGGATCGCATGCATCGCGGTATTGACGCCGTTGAACGGGCTCGAATTTTTCGGACGCCCGCTTTCATCATAACGCCAATCGAAAAACAGAGATTTGCCAAGCCCCGCGCGCGTTGTCGTTGTCAAAAAGCGCGCCGGGATAATCTGGTCGGTGTCGATATTGGCCTGCGGCAGAACGATCGTCCGGGAGCGGAGCGTTTTGATGGGGTCAAAGGTCATGGCTCTTGGGTCCATTGAGGGTAAATCGAAAATAAAAGAACCCTCTCCCGCTTGCGGGAGCGGGCAGGGTGAGGGGAAGTCACCAACGAGAGCTTCGCTGTTACGCCCCCTCACCCCCGACCCCTCTCCCGCAAGCGGGAGAGGGGAGAAGATAGGTCTTTTCACTAGACGCTCCCCGCCAGATACTTCCGCGGATCGGCGATCCGCCCTTCAATTGCTGATGCCGCGGCTGTCGCAGGGCTTGCCAGCACCGTTCTGACGCCTTTGCCCTGGCGGCCGATGAAATTGCGGTTTGAAGTTGAAACGACCAGATCGCCCGGCGCGCCCTTGTCGCCGTTCATGGCGATGCACATCGAGCATCCCGGCTCGCGCCATTCCGCGCCGGCGTCGATAAACACGCGATCGAGACCTTCGGCTTCTGCGTTGCGCTTGATCGTCTGCGATCCCGGCACGACGAGCGCGAGGACGCCGGCCTTCACCTTGCGCCCGCGCATCACGTCGGCCGCCTCGCGCAGATCCGACAGGCGCGAATTGGTGCAGCTGCCGATGAAAACGCGATTGACGAGGGCGTCCGTAAACGGACGATTGGCTGCGAACTTCATATAGTCGCTCGCGTGCCGCTCGGTCTCGCTCACGGGCTCGGGCGCGATGCCATCGACAGGCGCCGCCGCGTCGGGCGAGACGCCGTAGGTAATCATCGGGGCGAGGGTTGACGCGTCG
>JBJXFO010000106.1:0-2594 GCA_046154725.1 Parvularculaceae bacterium
CGACGCGAAAGCGATTGAGGCGCGCGAGCGGCTTAGCCATATAGAGCGAATGAAATTCCTGGATCAGTCCAAGATCTATGTGCGCTCCGGCAACGGCGGCGCCGGCGCGGTCTCGTTCCGGCGCGAAAAGTTCATTCCGTTCGGCGGCCCCGATGGCGGCGACGGCGGCAAAGGCGGCGACGTCTGGATCGAATCCGCAGACGGCCTCAATACGCTGATCGACTACCGCTACCAGCAGCACTTCAAGGGCGCGACCGGCGGTCATGGCATGGGCCAGAACCGGCACGGCGCAAACGGCGAAAGCGCGATCCTGAAAGTCCCAACCGGCACCGAAGTGCTGGACGAGGACAAGGAGACGGTCATTGCCGATCTGAGCAAGCCGGGCATGCGCGTCTTGCTCGCGCGCGGCGGCAATGGCGGCTTCGGCAACGCCTATTTTAAATCCTCGGTGAACCAGGCGCCCGAACACGCCAATCCAGGCCTCGAAGGCGAAGAGCGCGTCTTCTGGCTGCGCTTGAAACTGATTGCTGACGCTGGACTTGTTGGTTTGCCCAACGCCGGGAAGTCGACGTTCTTGCGCGCGGTGTCGAGCGCGACGCCGAAAGTTGCGGATTATCCGTTCACGACGCTGCATCCGCATCTGGGCGTGGTGACCATTGGCGATGCAAAACGCTTCGTGATGGCCGACTTGCCAGGATTGATCGAAGGTGCGGCAGAAGGCACCGGGCTTGGCACGCGCTTCCTGGGTCACGTCGAACGCTGCGTTGCACTGGTGCACTTGATCGATGCGACCGGCGAAAGTGCGACTGAGGCTTATCGCACTGTGCGCCACGAGATCGAAGCTTACGGCGAAGGTCTGGCTGAAAAGCCCGAGATCGTCGCGCTTAACAAAGTCGATGCGATGACGCCAGCCGAAGCCAACCGCAAACGATCTGCGCTCTCGCGCGCGATCGGCAAAGAGGTGCGTCTCGTCTCCGGCGTCTCCGGCGCGGGCGTACGTGATCTCGTCAACGAAATCGCGGCGATGCTGCGTGAGCGGCGTACCGAACAAGTTCACGCCGCCGAAGCGGAACAGGATTGGACGCCGTGAGCCGGATCGCCGCCGCGAACCGCCTCGTCATCAAAATTGGCTCCGCCCTCCTCGTCGATCGCGAAGGCGCTCCCGCTCGAGCTTGGCTAGCAGCGCTTGCCGACGACATCGCTGCAGCGCGAGCTAGCGGCAAACAAGTCGTCATCGTCTCATCGGGCGCGATCGCGCTTGGGCGCAAAGCGCTGGGCCTTCAGCGTGCAATCACGCTTGCCGAGAAGCAGGCAGCGGCGGCGGCAGGCCAAGCGCGCTTGATGGGCGCCTACGAGGAAGCGTTCTCGCGCCACAACATCCCTGTCGCGCAAGCGCTGCTCACGCCCGATGACACCGAACGCCGCCGCCGTTGGCTCAACGCACGCGCCACGCTCGAAACGCTGCTCGACCTTGGCGCGATCCCGGTCATCAACGAAAATGACACGGTCGCCACCGCTGAAATCCGGTATGGCGACAATGATCGCCTGGCCGCCCGCGCCGCGCAGATGATTTCCGCTGACGTGCTCGTGCTGCTCTCGGATATCGACGGCCTTTACGAGCGCGATCCACGTAAAGACGCAGCTGCGCCGTTTATTGCCGAGGTGAGTGAGATCACGCCCGCTATCGAAGACATGGCAGGCGATCCCGGCGCGCTGGGCTCTGGCGGCATGCGCACGAAGATCGAAGCGGCAAAGATCGCGACGCGCGCGGGCTGCGCCGTTGTCATTACCAAAGGCGGCGAACCCAATCCGCTGCAGCGACTCGAAGCCGGCGCGCGCGCGACGTGGTTTTTGCCACACGCCTCGCCGCGCGCCGCTTACAAAGCTTGGATTGCAGGCAGTCTTGCGCCTCAAGGCGCGCTGGTGGTGGATGATGGCGCGGCGAACGCTGTCCGCGCCGGCAAAAGCTTGCTGCCTGCTGGCGTCACCGAAGTTCGCGGCGCTTTCGAGAAAGGCGATTGCATTCGCGTGCTTTCCGCCGCTGGCGCCGAAATCGCCCGCGGCCTCGCCCGCTACGACGCGGCCGACGCCTCGCGCATTAAGGGAATGAAAAGCGCGGCTATCGCCGAGACGCTCGGCTATGATGGCGGCGCTGCTCTGGTGCACGCCGATGATCTCGCGCAAGTTTAAATTATGAGTTCGTTCGAAACCGAGATTCTGGAGATCGGACGTCGCGCTCGCGAGGCGGCGAGCGGTCTGCGCCTCGCCTCGCCCGACGCGCGTACCGCCGCGTTAAACGCCATGGCGCAGCGTTTGCGCGATCGCGCCGCCGACATTGTCGCTGTGAACGAGCAGGATGTCGCCTTGGCCCGGAGCAGGGGCCTGATGGAAGCGCAGATCGATCGCCTTCGCCTTGATGCAGCACGTACTCGCGCCGTCGCGGATGGCGTCGAGATTATTGCGCAACAACCCGATCCAATCGGCGCAACGATTGCGGAATGGACCCGTCCGAATGGTTTGCGCATCCAGCGTGTGCGTACGCCTATCGGCGTCATCGGCATGATCTACGAAAGCCGCCCAAACGTCACCGCCGA
>JBJXFO010000112.1:0-9641 GCA_046154725.1 Parvularculaceae bacterium
CAGAGCGCGAGTCTGGGGCAGGTGTGTCTGGCACGCTGCGCGCCGGAGCCTGCCCCGTCGGATGCGGACCTTCTTGCTTTCGAGCGCGCGCGCACTGCGGGCACGGCGGAGTCATGGGATCGTTATCTGCAGGCTTTTCCGCAGGGCCGCTACGCCAAGATCGCGACGAATGAGCGGGGAAGGATCCTTGCGCCGACCAGCGCGGGCGCGACCCCGACGCCGGCCCCCGTGACGTCCACGCCCTTGGCGATCGGCGTTATTGCTTCGCCCGGCGAGAGCATTCATGAAATCGCGAGTCTCGCGCGCTCGCATGCTGCCCAGCCCAACCAGTACTTCGTAGTCGACCTGCCGAGCGCCTCGCAGGCGGCGTCTGTCGTGGAACGACTGAAATTGCAACGCGTGGCGGCGATCATCAATCTGACCGGCGAGCCTGTTCTGTCGGCGGTCGTGAACGCCGCGCGCGCTCAGCGCATTCCGGTCCTGACGACGGTCGGCGAAATCGCTGGGGACGGCGTCTATAACTTCGCGCGCTCGCAAGCGGATGAGGTGGAAAGTCTGGTCGTCGCGGCAGTCGCCAAGGGCGTGAGGCGGCTGGCCGTCGTCGGCCCCAACGCGCCCGACAATGTTCGCGCGCACGCTGCGTTCGTGGCTGCGCGGACCCGGCTCGGCTTGCCGGTATCGGAGTCGCTTCTCTATGCGCCGGGCGCGGCATCCTCGGTGGAGGCGTTCGTGCGAAGGATCGGCGCGATCGACGGATTGATCGTTTTGGATGCGGCCGCCGATCTGCCGGCTCTCGCCACCGCGCTCGAACGAAGTGGTGTGGACTTCAGCAGGACCCGCCTTTTGGGCACGAGCGTCTGGGCGACGTCACCGCCGCGCGCTGCGGTCTTTCAAGGGGCGTGGTTCGTCGCGACAGGCGACGACGCCGGATTCGAACAGCGCGCGAGAGCCTACATGAACCGTTCCCCGACTCCGTTGGATCGCAGCGTCTACAATCTCATGGCGTTGTCGCTGTTTCTCTCGCAGGCGGACGGCACGGTCTCAACGGCGGCAGTCACGCGTCTTGATGGGTTCGTCGGGGTCGACGGCCTCTTCCGGTTCAAGAGCGATGGCCGCGTCGAACGCCGCTACGATCTCCGCCAGATCGGTGCGCAAGGCTCGACCTCGATCATCACGCCGGCCGCGCCACGGTTCACGCCCGCAACAACTCAGCCTTAGGTCAGCTGCGCGTCCGAGCCCGTGGCACCTCCGAGAGCGAAGACGACCTTACTATTGCGCGATGAACTCGACGCCACGATCCCCGCTGCTCCCCTGCACCAGGAAAGCAAGTATCCGCTGCATGACCAAACGCGAGACCGGTCACCAGAGCGCCGTCCAGTCGCAATCCGTTGTTCAGCGGATCGCGCGTAGCGCGCCGCATCCTCTTACCTTAGCAAGCTTTGCCGACGGCGGTTCTCGGCGAACTGCCGCCTGACGGGAGCGGTAGGCGCGAAAGGCCGGTCTTGAGCGATCCAGTCATCCGTCACAGTATGGCCGGCAGGGCGGCGCTGGCCCATTTGAGCCATTCGATTGGCTCGCAGGTGCAAGCGCGGGCTTTAGCCGGACCTCTGCAATTTAGGCCGTAACCCTTGGCGTTAGGCGGTACCCGTCTCGGAGAAGAGGCGAATAACCATTACGCCCGTGACGATCAGTGCGATTCCGATCGTTGCGGGGGTGTCCAGTCGTTGCCCGAAGAGGGACCACCCTATCCCCGCTATGAGGACGACGCCGACGCCGGACCAGATCGCGTACGCGACGCCGAGAGGAAGTGTACGCAGCGAGAGCGAGAGAAAATAGAATGACAGGCAGTAGCCGACCACGACCAACGTTGTCGGGCCAAGGCGCGTCAGTCCATCCGAGGCTTTGAGCGCGGACGTGGCGATGACTTCTGCCACAATCGCCGCCGCCAGTGTAACGTATGCCAATATTTTCCTCCATTCTGCGTGCGGACGACCGGCGTGGCGCCCGTCGATGCTGGGCGCCAGTGCGTCAAGCACACGCGTGTGTCGTGGCGTCAATGTGGATGCTTTTTACACGGTGATAGTCGTGGTCGAACGGGAAGGGGGCGATGCTGCAATTCGGCCCGGTCGGGTTTATACAGCACTCACGCGCGGACAATGCGAGGGCGATCGAATGCGCGCGCCCAAGCTCCGATGCGAAAATCATGACGTTTTCGGTCGGCGGGACGCCGTTGAGGCGCGATACGATCTCAGCATCGGTCGCGAATTTATCGAGCGTGACGACCGGACCTAGGTCGAAATTCGGCAGACCGACCGCGTCGCCGACCCAATCGATAATCGTGGTCGCAATGAAGAACCCGTGCGCGTTCTCGCCAAATGCGAGCCGGCTTCCACCAGCGAGAAGCCGGGCCCCACCCTTTGTCTGCTCGGCGATAAAGGCGAGAAGGCGTTCGCCGTGCTGCTCGCTCACCATGGCCCCGACATCGGTCGAGGTATCGAGCGGGGTGCCGATTTTTTGCGCTGCGGCCGCTGCCAGCAGTCGACTATGAAACGCGCGCTTGATGCGGCGTTCGAGGAAAACAGATGCGCCGCCTTCGCCCAAGGCGCATGCAACCGCATTGTCCAGATCGGCCTCGGCAAAAACGAGAAGCACGGGTGGCGCGTGGTTGAGCGGCGACGCGATGTGGACGTCGCGATGGCCACGCGGCGTATATCCTAGAACAATTTGCAACAGCCCATCCGGCGCGCCTGCGTCCGCGACAACGGTTGCTAAGGCTTGCGCGCTCAGCGGCGTCAGATCCGATGGCGAAAACATCAGAGCGTTGCCACATGCGAGCGCTCTTGCCGCGTAGACGCATGCAGTTTCCAAGGGCCGGCGCCAGCCGCCGTTTGCGGCGACGACGCCGAGCGGCTCGCGGGTTGTGAAGCTCATCGCACTAGCGCTGCTTCGAAAAGTTTCCCCTCGCCTGTCATGCGTGCGGTGTCCCGCTTGCTCGAACGCCGCGACGCCTCGTGGGATGTCGCGCTGCATGACGTGCTTGATCGGCCTGCCTGTATTGCGGCTTTCCAATTCCGCAATCGCATCGCCGCGCGCCTGCACGATCTCGGCCGCGCGCTGTAGGATCCCGCTCCGCTCACGATCAGGCATCGCCGCCCAATGGCGTTGCGCCGCCCGACCACGCTCGAGCGCTTGCGCGATCTCGTCGGGGCCCGCCGCGCGGAGGGCGCCCAAGCGCGCGCCCGTCGCAGGGTTCTTCACGTGGATCGTGCGCGAATGCGGCGTCGGCGCAGCGCGCTCCAGCTGCAGAAGGCCATCGATGAATTGAGTGACAAGAGCCCGCGCTGTTTCGCTGTCGGTCTCCGACCAGTCAGACAGCGCAGCGCGCAGCCACACGCCATCGATCATCGCGGCGATCATGACCGCAAGATGTGCGGCTTCATCGGCGGGGAGCAGCGCCTTGAGCGCATCGCGCAGATTGCTGAGCATGCGCCGCTGGTAAACTAACTGGACGCGGCGCAGCCGCGGCGCGTGCGGCGCCTGGCCCCAAAACGCGAGCCACACGGCGCTGACCCGGGCGTCAAAATGCTCTGCGCCCAAATAGGTGTCGACGATGGCCTGCACGCGAGCTCTCGGCTCGCACTCGCGTCGCAAGCGTGACACCGCCCCAACGCTCGCATCCGCGACGACCCGGCGAAACGCCGCCTCCAACAGGCCGTCCTTGTCGCCGAAATAGTGAGCGACCAGACCTGGTGACACGTCGGCCCGTTCGGCGATCACCGCCAGGGTTGCGCCATTAAAGCCGGCCTCCGCCATGATCTCGATGGTGGTGGAGACAAGCTGCTCGCGCCGCTTCTCAATTTCCTTCGGCGGGTGCGGGGTCGCCGCGATGCGCATTGATGAGCCTCCGTTCAATATTGAATACTCCTTCAATTACAGCGCGAACACAACTCGAAACGTGGGGTCTAGCATCTTCATTGCGGTGTCACATTGAACGGCTATTCAATAGCCGTGGTCGCGCGGGGTCGCCGGCCGGCGGAGGTTGTCATGGGAACGGACGGAAGAATCACGCGTACGGCTGCGTTCGTGGCGCGAGTTTGTTGGGTGCGCTGTTTCAGGGTTCGGCGTTGGCGCAAGAGGCCGGCGGCGAGGGGCTCGACGAGATCATCGTCACCGCGGAGAAGCGGGAGGCCTCGCTGCGCGACACGCCGATTTCGGTCTCCGTCGTCGGGGCTGACACACTCACCGCCACGCAGACCGTCAACTTCGACCAATTGGCGCGCATGACGCCGAATCTGTTGATTGAGGACTCGCTGGGCGCTTCTTCTGTCAGCGTCACCAATCGCGGCGTGCGCACGGTTGGCTCGCAAGCGGGCTTTGAGAGCTCCACAGCAATTGTGATCGATGGGGTATATCAAGCCCGTCCGGTGGCGTTGGCGATGGCTTTGTCCGATGTGGAGCGGATAGAAGTTCTGCGCGGGCCACAAGGGGCGTTGTATGGGCGCAATGCGAGCGCTGGCGTGCTGAATATCGTTACGCAAGCGCCGACCGCCGACTACTCCGCCTATGGCGAGGGCTATTACGGTTCGTTCGAGGAAACCCGCGTACGCAGCGCGATTTCGGGCGCCATCGCCGAGAGCGTCAACGCCCGAGCGAACTTCTATGTCCTGCGCCGAAACGCATTTGCCGATGCCGTTTTTGCCGGCGCAGATGATCAGATTTCGCAGCGAATGGGATTAGGCTTGCGGTTTGACGCAGACTTGGGCGGGTGGAACGCCGATCTCATTTTGCGGCACTTCGAACTTGACGATACGCTCAACAGCCAAACAGACTTGTTTGTCGTCACGCCGACTCTGGCGGGCTTCAATGCGTTTGTCATCGGCAAGCCGGTCCTAAACGACAGCGTCTTTGCACGCCGCAACGATCAGGATTTCCAAGGCTTCGAGAATGTGACCCACAATGAGGTGATTCTCAATCTCTCACGCGATTTCGGTGGCATTTCGCTTGAATCGATCACCGGGTATAGCCAATACGATTCGAGCGGCCGTATCGACGCGGATAACACGTCGGCATCGGGCGTTATCATTGGTTCGGATGAGCGCCATCAACAATTCAGCGAGGAACTCCGTCTTCGCGGCGCCGTCGGTGAGCGCTTGGACTATCTCTTGGGCGCCTACGTCTTCTTTCAAGATTTCGATCATTCTGAACCGATAATCTTGGGCCAAGATTGGGCCACCTATCTGCTTGGCGCGCCATTCCTGGCGGGTGCTGAGGACAATGTCTTTTCGCAACAGGAAACGCGGGACCTTGCGCTGTTCGGCCAAGTGTCGTGGGCCGCCACCGACAGCTTGACCTTTCGCGGCGGCGCCCGCATCGACGTCGAAGACAAGGATTACAACCGCGTTCAGCCGGCGAGTTTTCTCTCGCCGGCGTTGAACGCCTCACTCAGTCGCTCGGCGGAGAACTGGTCTGGCTCGGTCGCCGCGATTTACCAAGTTTCGCCCGACGCCAATATCTATGCTTCGGTGAACCGCGGCGTGAAGTCGGGCGGTTTCAATTTCGGCGCGGCGGGCGCCGCCAGCGACATTCCGTTCAGCGAAGAGTCGGCGGTCAACTATGAACTTGGCTGGCGCGCAGACATGTTTGATCGCCGCCTGCGACTGTCGGCGACCGCGTTTATCTCGCGCTTTTCCGATCTGCAAGTCACCAGCTTCGACGGTACCAGCTTTCTGACGCAGAACGCGGCGGAAGCCGAAAGCAATGGTTTCGAATTCGAAACGTCGGGACGCCTCAGCGAAGGGCTTGAGGTCGGTGCGTCCGTTGGATATTTGGACGCAAAATATTCGCGCTATCGCAATGCGCAGTGCGCCGCCACAGACCCCAATGCAGGGAACCCCGCTTGCGTGCAGGACCTTAGCGGACGCCCGCTAGCCTATGCGCCAGAATGGAGCGGCAATGTTTACATTGATGCGAACGGTCCACTCGCCGGCGCGGTGCGTTGGGGCGCGCGCGCCGACGTGAGCTATCGGAGCGCTTATTTCTTGACGTCGTCACTGGATCCCAATTCTCGCCAGGATGGCTACTCGTTGGTCAATCTCCGCCTTGGCGTGGCAAATCCTGAAGCCGGTTGGGATATCGCGCTGGTCGCCAACAACGCTTTTGACCAAGACTACTTGCAGGCGTTCTTCAATTATCCATTCTTCGCTGGGGCCTATACCGCCCAGGCTGGCCAGCCCGCGCTCTATGGCATCGTCTTGCGGCAGACCTTTAATTGAGCGCGAAACTCGGGCGGTTGTCGGTTGCGGCCTATGCCGCGCCGACAATTCCGGAATCGATCGCGAGCATCGCCATCGTTGTGGTGATCCCCGGCTACTACACGTCCGTTCTTGGCGTGCCGGCAGCGCTAGTCGGCATCGCGCTGCTGGCGAGCCGCTGTCTCGATGCGGTGCTCGATCCACTGATTGGCTACATATCCGATCGGACGCGCTCGCGCTTGTGGGGCCGCAAGCCTATGGTGTTGGCCGGGGCGCTGCTGTTCTCGCTGGGCGCCTATGCGCTGTTGGCGCCGCCGGCGCGCGTGGACGCGGTTTATCTCGGCCTTTGGAGTTTCATTTTCTACTTTGGCTGGACGGTCTATTCGGTTCCGTACGACGCGTGGGGGGTTGAGCTGAGCGCCGCGGCCGAAGCGCGCTCGCGGATCTTCACCTGGCGCGCCGGCTTTTTTTATATCGGCATGGCGGCGTTCTTCATCGCGCCCTTGTTGCCGGGACGCGCTTCAACGATGATGGACGCGCAATCCATGACCCAGAGCGCGGTGGCGATCGCCGTGTTGGCGCCCGCGCTGACGCTGGCGGCGCTGTGGCTGACGCCAAGCGGGGCGCCGCACGCGGGTCCGCGCGACAATCTCGCTGGCGTCGCCGGATCGCTGCTGCGCAACAAGCCGCTGCGGCTTTACTTGATCAACGCGCTGATCAGCGGCCTGGGCAACGGCATGAATGTGAGCTTGGCGTATTTGTTCATGGCGGAGTATCTCGACCTCGGCTCGGCGTTCAGCATCATCCTGCTGGCCAACATCTTGGCCAATCTGGTCGCCCTCCCGCTCTGGCGCGCCGTGATCTTGCGGCTCGGCAAAACCCGCACCTGGGCGCTCGCGCTATTCCTGAACGCGTTGCTGCTTCCAGCATATTTGCTGGCGCCGCCCGACGACAGCGGATTTTGGATTGTTCTCATCGTCGCAAGTCTTTCCGGCGCGACCTATTCTGCCTGCAACGTGTTGCTGCCGTCGATTCTCGGCGATATCGTGGATTACGAGCAATGGCGCACCAAGCATGCGCGCGCCGGCAGCTTTTTCGCCGTATACGCCTTGGTGCGTAAACTCAACAATGCGCTGGGCGCAAGTGCGGCGTTTCTCATTGTTGCGGCCTTCGGCTATCAAACCGGCCGGATTGAACCTGGCATGCAGAGCTTGGGGCTGATGGTGGCGTTCGTCGCGCTGCCGGTTGTGCTGCAGCTGATCAGCGCAATCATGGCGCTCACATTTCCGATCAATGAGCGCCGCCATGACATTGTGCGCAAGCGCTTGCAGCGCCAGCAGCCGCTAGAGGAAAGGGAGCCAGCTCATGCCGCGCCCGGTTGAAATCGTCGCGCATCGCGGCAACGGATTTGGCGCACGCGCCAACACGCTCGCGGGCGTGCGAGAGGTGGTCGCCTGCGGCCAAACCGGCCTTGAGGTCGATGTGCATCTCACCGCCGATGGCGCGGTGGTGGTTCACCACGATCATTATCTCGAACACGCATTCACACGCCGCGCCGATACCCATGCGCCGGCGGCCGAAACAGCGGCGATCGAGCGCTTGGACCTCGCCACGTTGCGCGCGCACGAGATTGTCGAAACGACCGATGCTGCGGGTACGCCGCGCACATGGGCGCCTGTACCCTTGCTGAGTGAAGCGCTGGCGATGTGGAAGCAGGCCCAACCCGGTCGCCGCATGTTCGTCGAACTGAAAACCTCGCCCGAATATGAAGAGACACGCACCGATCCTGAAGCGCTTGCGGGCGCGGTTGTCAACCTGATCGAGGAGCACGGCATGACCGTGCAAACCGTGCTGTTGGCGTTCGATTGGCGCGGGCTAGAGCACGCGCGTTCTCTCAACCCCGTGATCGCGCGCTACCATTTGACGTTTCCGATGCTGGAGGCGTTGCCGCCCTTGCCGGCGCGCGTGCGCGATATGCTTAACCGCACGCGGCGCGACAAATCGCTGTGGGCGGGTTCGCACGATCCCGACAAGCTGGGCTGCACTATCGCCGCGGCAGTCGCCCAGGCCGGCGGGGCGGGCTGGTCCGCCTACCATGAGGATTGGACCGAAGTGGCCGTCGCCGAAGCGCATGCCCGCGGGCTCGGCGTTTCCGCGTGGACCGTGAATGACGCGCAGCAGATGGCGCGTCTGATTGAGATGGGCGTCGATACGATCGTGACCGACGCAATCGACACGGCGCTACGCTTTGCGGCGCGCGCATGAAGCGGCGACCCCGCATCGTGTCAGCCGCGGGATGCGCGGGGCTCTATCCGCCCAATACTCTGGCGGGCGTTCAGGCTGCCCTCTATCACGGGGCCGACATAGTCGAGGTCGATGTCGCCATCACCAGCGACTCCAAGCTGATCGCGCGGCATAATCTGCGCCTGAACCCGGGGTTCGATCGCGATGCGCGCGGGGACTGGGTGAAACCGCCGTACGCGGCGATCCGCGATCTCACCTATGCCGAGCTACAGAGCATCGATGTCGGTCGCCCTAGGCCGGGGTCGCATTACGAGCGCATCTTCCCAGAGATGAGTCCGCTCGACGGCGCCCGCATTCCGCTCGTGGAGGAGGTCATCGCGACAATCGCCGCCGCGCCGGCCCCGCCAATCCTCGAATTGGAGCTGAAGTCTCAAGCGCCCGAGCTCTCGCCGCCGCCCGAAGTGTTCGCCGGCGCAATCGCCGCGCTTTACGAGGAACACAAGCAACGCCTGCCGCTTGCGGCGTCTTCGTTCGATTGGACTTTGCTGGCGCATCTTCGCTCGCTCGCGCGGGACCTGCCTATCTACCTGCTCGCGCCGGAGGGACTCCATGAGCGCGATTGCGGCGGCGGCGCGCTCATCGAGCGCGCCAAAGCGTTGAACGCGGCCACGGTCGGCGTTTATGCGTTCGAGGCGGACGCCGCCCTTGTCGCGCGCGCCCACGACGCTGGTCTCGAAATCATGATCTGGGGTCTGATCGATCCTTTCGACCCGGGCGAATACCTCAAGGCAGGGGTGGATGCGATTGTCACGGTGCGCCCGGATTTGTTTCGCTGGGGCCGGCCTTAAAGAGCGAGCATGGGCTCGTTCGTCCACAATTCACGCCGGATTCACTCTCGACGACCGCTGCTGGTCGCCGCACTTGGGAGTACGCGCCTCCAGGGGGCCCGCGATAGCTCGCTCGGGCGTGATCACTGATTGACTGCATTCGGCGACTTTGACCCGGTCGGGCCGCCGGGGCCGGAACGGAAGGTCTTGAGCGACCCGGCCGGCCGTCACAATATGGCTGCCCGGGCTTGATTGGCCCTAAACTGCCGGTCGGCTAGCCTGGCGTTACCGTCCGCCTTCAGCACAATGCAAATCGTCG
>JBJXFO010000116.1:0-11645 GCA_046154725.1 Parvularculaceae bacterium
TTGCAGCGATTGCGCCGGTATCGGACCTCGAGATGCTTCTGGCGCAAACGCGGCGCGACAAGGGCGCCGACAGTTTCGTCAATGACTACTGGAGAAAGCTGATCGGCGACCGCAGCAAAGACAAGGCGAAGATCGCGGCGATCTCGCCAGTCAACGCGGCGGCAAATTTCACCGCGCCGGTGCTGCTCATTCACGGCAATGACGACACTGTCGTGCCGATCGCGCACAGCACGAAGATGGAAGCGGCGCTGAAAAAGGCTGGCAAGCCGGTGCGCTTTGTCAAGCTCGAAGGCGAAGATCACTGGCTTTCCGTCAGCGAGACGCGCCTGCAGACGCTCATCGAGCTTGACAAGTTTGTCACGGAGACAATCGGCGCCAATCAGCGCTGAGACCTCATCAGGCTTGGCGACCTTGTGTAAATCCGCAGCGATTGCCCATTCGCTAAGGGACCGCTAAGACTTGTTGCGTCAGGATGGATCGATGCGCAAGGAAGACATCACCCGTCAGCTCGGCATTGAAGGCGGGGAGTATTTCATCACCGCGCCCTCGCCTTGCCCCTATCTCGACGGTCAGGTCGAGCGGAAAGTCTTTTCCTACCTTGGCGGTCCGCAGGCGCCCTCGCTGAATTCACAATTGTCGCGGCGCGGCTTCCGGCGCTCGCAGAACATCATCTATCGCCCCGCCTGCGACGCGTGCCAGGCGTGCACCCCGGTTCGCATTGTCGTGGCTGAGTTCGACCTGACGGCCGCGCGCCGGCGCATTGCGCGCCGCAATAGCGATCTCGTGCGCACGATACGCTTGCCGAAAGCAACGTCGGAACAATTCTCGGTATTGCGCGGCTATCTCGATGCGCGCCACCCCGATGGCGGCATGGCGGAAATGACTGTCCTCGATTACGCGTCGATGGTTGAAGAAACCGCGGTCGACACGGCGATCGTCGAATACCGCGGCAGCGGCAAGGAAACGCGCGCGCCGCTGCTCGCCTGCGCGCTCACCGACCGGCTCGTTGACGGGCTCTCCATGGTCTATTCGTTTTTTGAGCCGGACGCGCAAGCGCGCAGCCTTGGCTCCTACATGATCCTCGACCACATCGCGCTGGCGCGCGAGATGGGTCTTTCCTATGTCTATCTCGGCTATTGGGTCGAAGGCTCGCCGAAGATGAATTACAAGCGCAGCTATCAGCCGCTGGAGCGCCTGACGCCCGACGGCTGGGCGCGGATGCCGGCGTAGCCTTCCCTTTCGCCCCGGCACAGGCCAATCTTCGGCTCCAGAAACTCCGGGGCGGGACGCGTTGATCAGCAGAAGACATTTGCTTGCGGGCAGCGCCGCGGGCCTCGCAGCAGGATGCGAGTGCGGCGCGCCTGCGGGCCTGCCCGCCGCCGCAGGCGCGATGCGCGCGCGCGAGTTGCGCATGGTCACAACATGGCCAAAGGATTTCCCGGGCCTTGGCGCCGCCGCCGAGCGCGTTGCGCAATTCATCAGCGACATGTCCGGCGGCGCGATCACCGTGCGCGTCTTTTCCGCGGGCGAGCTGGTCGGCGCGTTCGACAGTTTCGATGCGGTGTCGAGCGGCTCGGCCGACATGTATCACGGCGCGGAATATTACTGGGCCGGCAAATCGAAAGCCTATCCGTTCTTTACCGCCGTGCCGTTCGGCATGACCGCCTCCGAGATTATGGGGTGGACGGAGTTTGGGGGCGCGCAGGTCCTGTGGGATGAATTGTCCGCCAAGTTCAACATCAAGCCATTCCCGGCGGCGAACACAGGCCATCAGCTTGGCGGATGGTTCAAACGGCCGATCAATTCGCTCGATGATCTGAACGGCCTTAAAATCCGCATGCCCGGAATGGGCGGCGAAGTGATGCGGCGCATTGGCGCCTCCGCGGTTGCGATCCCCGGCGGCGAGATTTACGCCGCCCTGCAATCGGGTGCGATCGACGGCGCCGAATGGGTTGGCCCGTGGAACGATCTCGCCTTCGGCTTTTATCGCGAGGCGAAATATTATTACTGGCCGGGCTTTCAGGAGCCGGGCGCCCAATGCGCCGTTGGCGTCAATCTCGATGTCTGGAAGTCGCTGAACGCGCAGGAACAGGCGATCATCACGGCTGCCTGCCACCGCGCCAATTATCTCTGCCTTGCCGAGTTCACGCATTTCAACGGGGTCGCGCTCGAACAATTGGTGAAGGAACACGGCGTCGAGGTGAGGCGTTTCCCCGATGACGTTCTCGCCGCAATCGCGCGCGAGTCGAAAAACGTACTCGAAGACGCCGCCGCAAGCGACGACATCACGCGGCGCATCTATGAAAGCTACCGCGCCGAGCTGTCCCGCGCGCAGGAATGGGGCCGCATTTCGGACGAAGCTTTCATGGCGACGCGCCGCGCGGTTTTCTCGCTATAGCCGATGCAGATCCCCATCGGCGACATCCTCAACGTTCTGGCGGCAGGATTGCTCTTTCCGGCGAGCCTTATCCCGCTCGCCGCGCTTGTCAGGGGACGGATGAAATCGGCAATTGTCTTTGCATTGCTCGTTTTCGGCATCGTCGCCGCGGCGTATGTATTCTCCAGCCTTGCCGTTGATCTCGAGCCCCTGCGCGCGCCGGCGGCATTGATCGCGGGCTTTGCCGCCAGCGTTTTTGTACTCTTCCTTGTCGTCGCGCGCATGGGCGCCGCCCCGCTCATGGCGCGCGCGTTGCCCGTGATCGAAGCCGTCGTGCGCGGCATCGGGCGCTTGTCGATCTGGCTCGTTCTCGCCATGGCGGCGATCCAGTTCGCGGGTGTCATCTTGCGCTATGTGTTCGGCGTCAACTTCATCGCCATGCAGGAGAGCGTGACCTATCTCCACGGCGCGGTTTTCCTGCTCGCCGGCGGCTATGCGCTGATCACGGACGATCATGTGCGCGTCGATATTTTCTATCGCGAGGCGAGCCCGCGCCGGAAGGCGATTGTCAATCTTGCCGGAACCTACCTCTTCCTGCTGCCTTTCTGCTTTGTCGCGCTGTGGGCGGCAGCGCCCTATGTCGGCAATTCCTGGGCGGTGCGTGAAGGGTCGATCGAGCAATCCGGCATCAAGGGCGTCTATCTCCTGAAATCCTTGATCCCGATCTACCTGACGCTGCTGGCGCTTGCCGGCGTCGCGATGGCCGCGCGCGCTTCGGCGACGCTTGCACAGCGGGACGGCTGAGCGATGGAAGGGTTCTGCCTTTGCGCTGCGGCGCCCTGGCTCGACATCGCGATGATTGTGACGCTCTGCGTGCTGATCCTTGCCGGCTATCCGGTCGCGTTCAGCCTTGCCGGGACCGCGCTCCTCTTTGCCTTCCTCGGCCTTTCGTTCGGCGTGTTCGATATCGCCTATTTGAAGCCCCTGCCCCAACGCATCTATGGCGCTGTCACGAATTCGGCCCTGATCGCCGTGCCGATGTTCGTGCTGATGGGCGTCATTCTAGAAAAATCGCGAATTGCCGAAGACCTGCTCGATTCGATGGCAAAGCTGTTTGGCACGTTGCGCGGCGGGCTCGGCCTGTCGGTAACGCTGGTCGGCGCGCTCCTTGCCGCATCGACCGGCATCGTCGGCGCAACCGTCGTGACGATGGGATTGCTCAGCCTGCCGACGATGCTGAAGCGCGGCTATGATCCCGCGTTCGCCGCAGGCTCGATCGCGGCGGCGGGCACGCTCGGGCAAATCATTCCGCCGTCGATCGTCCTGATTCTGCTCGGCGACGTCATTTCGAACGCCTATCAGAAGGCGCAGCTTGAAGCCGGGGTCTTCGCGCCGAAGGCGATCTCGGTTGGCGATCTTTTCGCCGGCGCGTTGTTTCCAGGCCTGATGCTCGTCGGGCTCTATCTGATTTATCAAATCCTCGTTGCGACCTTCGCGGGCCACAAGGCGCCGGCCATTCCCGCCGCTGAGATCGGCAGCAGAGCGGAAGTATGGCGCGCCGCGCTGAAAGCGCTGCCCGCGCCGCTATTGCTGATCATCGCCGTGCTCGGCTCGATTCTCGGCGGGGTTGCGACGCCGACGGAAGCGGCAAGCGTTGGCGCGGTCGGCGCGCTCCTTATCGCGGGGGCGCGCCTTGCGCCGGCCAAGGCCTTGCTGACCGGGCGCGGCGCGATTTTCGCTTCGGCGGCCGCGATCCTCTTGTTGCTTGGGTTGACCTCGTTCGTCGACCTGCGCCTCGGGCGCGAGGGCTCAAGCGCTGGCGACCATGCGGGCGTTTATCTCGCAATGGCGCTCTGCGCGATCCTGCCTTGGGGCATTGCGGTCAGCGCCGGCCAGCTTGCCAAGCGCAAGGCGCTGGGGGCCATCGCCGATCAGACGGCGCGCGTGACGACGATGGTGTTCACGATCCTCATTGGCGCGGCGCTCTTCAGTCTCGTTTTCAGGGGGCTCGGCGGCGACGAAGCCGTGCACCGCGCCCTCGAAGCGCTGCCTGGCGGTGTCGTCGGCGCCATGTTTGGCGTCATGCTCGTCATGTTCATCCTCGGCTTTTTCCTCGACTTCATCGAGATCACGCTGGTCGTCGTGCCTCTCGTCGCGCCGGCGCTCCTCAAAATGGGCGTCGATCCGATCTGGCTTGGCGTGATGATGGCCGTCAATTTGCAGACGTCGTTCCTCACGCCGCCCTTCGGATTTGCGCTCTTCTATCTGCGCGGCGTTGCGCCGCCCGAAGTCACGACCTTGCACATTTACAAGGGCGTCGTGCCGTTCATAGCGATTCAACTCTTGGCGCTTGGCATCCTGGCGCTGGTTCCGGGTCTCGCGACATGGCTGCCGGCGCAGCTTTACGACTGACCGCCGGCGTAGGCGGATAACGCCGCCACGCGCTTTTCAATTGACGGGTGCGTCGCAAACAGGCCCGCAAATTCCGACTTGTTGTCGAGCATCATCTGCCGCACTTCCTGCGGCGCATCGACAGCGGAATTGCCGGAGATTTTCTGTAATGCAGAAATCATCGCATCGGGATTGCGCGTCAGATCGACGGCGCCAGCGTCGGCAAGAAACTCGCGCTTTTGCGAGAGCGCAAAACGGATAACCATTGCGAGCACATAGGCGATAGCAATCAGCGCAATCGCAATCAGGATCAAGATGCCGCCGCCGCGGCTGTCGCCTTTGCGCCCTGAGGAATGCCCGCCGACGCGCACGCCGGTGCGAAACGTGTTGCGGAACACCAATTCGCCGAAGAACGAAAAGATGCCGACAAAGATCACTGCGATAATCAGGAGGCGCACATCGCGGTTGCGGATATGCGTCAGTTCATGGGCGATCACCGCCTCGATCTCGGGCGTGTCGAGCCGCTCGATAAGCCCGCGCGTCAGCGTAATTGCGTAATTCTTGTCGGAAACGCCGCTTGCGAACGCGTTCATCGCCGGCGTGTCAATGATCGACAGTTTCGGCATCGCGATGCCGCGCGAGATGCAAAGGTTCTCAAGCAGATTGTAAAGGTCCGGCGCCTCGTCGCGCGTCACCGGCTTTGCGCCCGTCGACATATTGATCAGCGCCTGATGCGCCATCCATGCGATCGAAAACCAGACCCCCGCCGCGAGGAATGCAAACGGCCAGATGCGCAACAACTGGTCAAAGGCAAGCCCGAGCCCGTTAGCGACCGAGGCGAAATCGGATGTTGCGCCGACATAAAGCACACACAGCGCATACATCAGCACAAGCAGCAGCACCGGAAAACCGGCAAGCAGAACGACCGACTTCAGATTGTTGTTCCAGATATGCGTCTGAAGGCCGTAAGCGCCCATCGGTCAGTTGCCTGACAGAGCAAACGCGACGCCCGCCGAAGCATGCAACGCGGTCGTGTCAAACACTGGCAACGATATGTCGTCCTGCGACAGGATCAGCGGTAGCTCCGTACACCCTAGAATGACGCCGTCCGCCTCCGGCGTTTTGGCAATGATTTCCTTGAGCCGTCGGCGCGATGCTTCCGTAACGACGCCAACGCATAGCTCATCAAGGATGATGCGTTCGATCTCGCCGTGGTCCGATAAAGACGGAATGAGCGTCTCGCCGTCGAAACGCTGCGCCAAGGCGGCACGGTAGAAAGCGCCAGACATGACCGGCGGCGTGCCAAGGAGCAGCGGCCGCCTGACGCGCGCCCGATGCATCGCGTCGGCAAGCGGATCCATGAGATGAATGACGCGCGCGCCCGTCGCCTCGGCGAGCGCATCGGCGGCGACATGGGTGGTGTTGGAGGTAATCATCAGGGCGTCCGCGCCGGCGTTGACGAGGGCTTGCCCTGCGCGGACGACTTCCGCTGTGAATGCCGGCCAACGCGCCGCCCGGTAATGGCCGATCATCACGCCGTAGTCGAGGTGCCAGAGCGCGAACTCGGCAGAATGCTCGCCGCCCAGCCGCGCGCGAACGCCCTCATTCAGCAGGCGGACATAAAGCGCAGTTGATTCCGGGCTGACGCCGCCAATGAGGCCTAAGCGTTTCACCGCTAGAATTTGACCGAAGGCGCCGCCTCGACAGCCGCGCGCGAGCTTTCCGGCAATTCAAAAAATTCGCGCGCTTTGAAGCCGCCCATCGGCGCAATAAAGTTGCCGGGGATTTGCTGGATCGCCGTGTTGAATTCCTGGATGGAATTGTTGAAGAAGCGGCGCGCGGCGGCGATCTTGTTCTCGACGTCAGACAATTCGCGCTGCAATTCGAGGAAATTGGTGTTGGCCTTGAGGTCTGGGTAGGCCTCGGCAAGCGCGAAGAGTTTCCCGAGCGCGGCATTCAGCATGCCCTCGGCTTGCGCCTGTGCGGCGGGGCCGTGCGCGGCCGAGGCGCTGTTGCGCGCCCTGATGACGTCGTCGAACGTGCCGCGTTCGTGGCTTGCATACCCCTTCACCGTTTCAACGAGATTGGGGATGAGGTCATGGCGCTGACGCAATTGAACGTCGATGTCGGCGAACGCCTGATCGCCGCGCTGGTTGAGGCCGACAATCCGGTTATAGATGCCGATGACAATTACAACGACGAGGACGACGACGATCAGGAAGATCACAAAGCCTGACATGGGGTCTCCTTCAACCTTTTCCCGCCGCCGATCGTTCGGCGGCCCGCTATAGAAACCCTACTTAAGCAGCGTCGGCGGCCGCCACAATACGCCCTGAACCGCGCCGGTGGTGCGCTTGCTGGTCATTGGGCTGCCTAACGGTTACCGTTTACCCAAAAGCATGATGAGGATTATGCATGGTCCGTACATTGACAATTGCCGCCATGGCGCTGGCCGCCGCCGGCTGCGCGAGCGCGGTTTATGATTCGCTGGAGCGGCGCGGCGTTGACGCCAAAACCGTTTTGATTGAACGCGTCACCGATGCGGGCGAGGACGCCAGCGCCGCCGCTGACGCGATCGACGCGGCCGGCAACGCGCTTGCCGGCGCCCGGGGCCTCGACGGGCCAGGATTGTCGCGCCAGATCGGTTCAGCGCGCGCGAGCGCGCAAGGTGCAGCCCTTGCCGCGCAGGATTTACGCCTGTCGGCCGACACAGCCAAAGCGGCTGGCGCGCGATATTTTCGCGAATGGGAGGAGGAAATCGGCCTTTATGAAACACCGACCGAGCGCGAGGCCGCCACGGCGCGGCTCAAGGCGCAGTCGAGTGCGCACCGGAGTTTCCTCGGCGCGATCGATTCTGCCGGCCTTGCCTTGTCGCCGGCGCTGACGCTCATCACCGACGAGATCGACGTGTTGCGCAAGAACCCGACGAGCGGGGTTGTCGTCGCCTCGCGCGCGGCGCGCATCGACGCGGCGCGCCGCGCGGCCACTGACGCGAGCGCAAAATTGCGCAGCGCTGCCGCCGAAGCCGGCGGCTTTCTCGCCGCTGTAAAATGACGCCCTGCGCCACTTGCGGGCGCTCGCGCCCGAGACCACATCTGCGCAGCGCTTGAAAAAGGACTGAACCATGCTCGACGCCCGCAAAATTCTCGCCGACCTTCAGCATCAGGCCGATCTCGCCGCGCGCGAGATCGAGGGCAGCGGGGCGATCGACAAGGCGAAGAAAGCCGCCGGCGATTTGCGCGAGCGGTTGAAGACCGACCCGCAAGCGCGCGCTGTTGCCGCCGGGGCCGGCGGGCTGTTGCTGCTCGGCATGCTCGGCTCACGCGGCGGACGGCGGATGATGGGCGGCATCGCACAGACAGGGGCGGTCGCCGCGCTCGGCGCGCTCGCCTACAAAGCCTGGATGGAACGCCACGGGCGCACCGTCGATGACACGACGATCGTGCGCGACGCGCAAGCGTCCGGCTTTCCGATCGACCCGTCGTCAGACCCGGCTTTTGCAATGGCCGTCGTGCGCGCGATGCTGGCGTCGGCCTATGCCGACGGCGTTCTTGACGCCAACGAGCAGCGCGTCATCGACGGCGCCAAATTGAAAGCCGACATCACCGAAGACGAACGGCGCATGCTGGCGAACGAAATTCCGGAAAGCGAAACGCTCACCCTCATCGCCAGCGCAGCGCGGACGCCGCACCATGCAGCGGAACTCTATGCCGCTGCTGTCCTTTCCGCCGGCGATCTCAGCGAAAAGGAATCCGCGTTCCTGATCAAGCTTGCGGACCGTCTCGGCCTCAAGCCCGATGAAACGAAGGCCCTTCGCGACACAGCGGCGGCGTAGCGAAAGCGCCCTGTTAACCATGATCGCTTTTCCCTGACCGAACGGTCAGGGAATAGGAACACATTCGCCAATAACGGGTAATCCGGCCTGACGATTCCCCAAAACCGGGGCTTGAACCCGGGGCGCCTTTAGCCCCACGATACCGCTTGCGGCTCGCGTGACGAACGGGCGGCTTTGAAACGTCCGGAGGGTCTCGCGCTGCGGCTTCGCCCTGTGTGCGATGAAAAATTTTGCGCCGGCCAGCGCTTTCTGCTGGCGGCCGTGAGCCTGCTCGCGTCTCGTTTTTCAGAATCCGCACTTTGCCGCGCAGTACGGAAAAAAACGCTGGAGCCCGCGTAAATCAAGGGTTCAGCCTCGGGCGCGAATGCAGGAAAGTCCGCCCAATACGGATAATCCGGACTTATTCGCTGCGGATCATCCCGCGCACGATCCCGGCAAGGCCGACCTGGCGGTGGCGCCGCAACCGTTCGGCGAGCAGGATCGCCCGCAGCATCGCCTCGGATTCATCAAGCTCGAAATTGATGATGACATACTCGTATTCCGCCCAATGCGAGATCTCGGCATCGGCCTTGGCCATGCGCGCGAGCACGACGTCTTCCGGGTCCTGATTACGCTTTCTGAGGCGGGTTTCAAGCTCCGTGCGGCTCGGCGGCAGGATGAAGACCTTCACCACATCGCCGCGCGCCACCGAGTCAAGCTGCTGGGCGCCCTGCCAGTCGATGTCGAAAAGGATATCGACGCCTTCTGCAAGCTGGTCGAAAACACGCTCGCGCGGGGTTCCGTACTGATGGCCGAACACTTTGGCGGATTCGAGGAACTCGCCATTCTTCTGCATACGGATGAATTTTTCCTCCGTAACGAAATAATAATCCTCGCCGTCAACCTCGCCGGGACGCGGCGGGCGCGTTGTCGCAGACACAGACAAGCGCAGGCGCGGATCGCCTTGCAAGAGGCGCTCGGCCAGCGTCGTCTTGCCGGCGCCCGAAGGGCTTGAAAGCACGAACATCAGCCCGCGGCGCTCGACCTTGATTGCATCCGCCTTCACGTCACTCGACATTTTGAACCTGCTCCCGCATGCGGTCGACAGCGGTCTTGAGATCAAGGCCGATGCGCTTCAGCGCCATGTCCTGCGCCTTTGAGCACAAGGTGTTTGCTTCCCGGTTAAGCTCCTGCGTCAGAAAGTCGAGCTGGCGCCCGACGGGCCCGCCCGCCGCAAGAAGCGCGCGCGCCGCCTCGATATGGGCGGACAGCCGGTCAAGTTCCTCTCGCACATCGCTTTTCACCGCCAGCACTGCGGCTTCCTGCACAAGGCGGTCTTCGGAGAAGGACCCCGAAAGCAGATCGGCGAGCTGCGCTGCGAAGCGATCGCGGGTTGCGGCCGTCGCGCCCATGGCGGCAACGCGCGCGCTGCCGGCAAGGCGTTCGATCTCATCGACGAGATCGGCGATCATCCGGTGAAGCGCCTCGCCCTCGCGCCGGCGCGATGCCACAAGCGCATCGGCGACATGGCGAAACGCTGCAACGATTGCCGCGCCAAGCAACGCGCGCGCATCCTCGTCGTCAAGCGAGGTTTGCAGATCAACGACGCCTCTAAGCCCGAGAATTCCCTCTGCCCGCGGAGGATCGCAAGGCAGCAAGGCGCGAATTTCTTCAATCAGCGCGATCGCCGAAGCCAGCGCCGCGCGGTTGACAACAAGGCCGCCTTCGACGGCCGCGCCTTTGAGCGACAGATAGGCGCTAAATGACCCGCGCGAAAAACGCTCCTGCAGGGCTTTGCGCAGATCCTGTTCGAGGAAATCAAGTCCTGGCGGCACCCGAAAGCGCGGCTCGAACCCGCGCCCGTTGACGCTTTTGACCTCCCAAGTCCAGCGGGTATCGCCGGCTGCGCCTTCGCCGCGCGCAAAGCCGGTCATCGAGGAAAGCGCCATCAAGGATCAGCCTTCCTGTTCCTGGCGTTCAATCTGGCGCCAGCGCGCGACGTTTCGATTGTGCTCCTCAAGGGTCGGCGCAAAGGCATGCCCGCCGGAGCCGTCGGCGACAAAAAAGAGATCGTCCGTCTCCGCCGGATTGAGCGTCGCCTCGATTGCTGCGCGCCCGGGATTGGCGATCGGCGTCGGCGGCAGCCCGGCAATGACATAAGTGTTGTAGGGCGTTGCGCGCTCAAGTTCGCTCTGGCGCAGCCCGCGGCCAAGCGGCTCGCCTTGCGTCAGGCCGTAGATGATCGTCGGATCGGATTGCAGCCGCATGCCGCGCCTCAACCGGTTGACGAACACCGCAGCGACGCGCGTTCGCTCGCTGGCGACGCCGGTTTCCTTTTCGACGATTGACGCAAGAATGATCGCTTCTTCCGGCGTGGAGAAAGGAAGGCCTTGCGCGCGCGTCTCCCAAAGCGCCGCGACAATCTCGTCCTGCGCTTTCATCATGTCGTTGACAATTTTATCGCGCGTCTCTCCGCGCGTGAATGCATAGGTTTCAGGAAGCAGCGCGCCCTCGGCTGGCGAAAGCGTAATATCGCCCTGAAGCGTCTCGTCCGCGGCGATCAGCGCAAGGATCTGCTTCGTCGTCTTGCCTTCCGGCGCGGTCAGTGTGTGCAGGATGCTTTTGCCTTCAGCCAAAAGCGCAATGATCTCGAAAACGCTGGCGCCTGCGGGGATTTCATACTCGCCAGCCTTGAGCGCCGCCGTCTGATCTTTCGCGCGGACGGCCGCGACAAAAAGCTTCGAGTGGCGGATCGCGCCGGCCGTCTCCAATTTGCGCGCAATGCCCGCGACTGACGTGCCCGGTTCCAAAAGGATGATGGCGCTGTCGGCGAGCGGGCCGGGGCGCGCGGCTTCGCGCCACGCGAAAAAACCGGCGCCGCCAATTATAATCGCCGCCAGAACGCCGAGCCCGAAGATAAAGGAGAAAAACGATTTCATTGCCCCGCCCTCTGCTCGCCGGACGCCTTTCCGGGCAACCGCCGCTTCGATCAGGGGATGTTAGCGGTCAACGCGCGCGACGACCAGAGAGGCATTTGTGCCGCCAAAGCCGAAAGAGTTCGAC
>JBJXFO010000124.1:0-4563 GCA_046154725.1 Parvularculaceae bacterium
TGGGGGGCAAAAGCAGGATCGGTCGAGACGCTTTCGATCCTCAGAAGTTCGAACAATCGCTGCAGTCCGGCGTCTTTGGACTTTGAGAGGGATTCCAGGACTTTTTCGAGGTTGCTCATAATTGCATCTCCACGCGGGCCAATGCCCCCTCATACGTTTGCAGCGGACAGGTGGCCTTTCACCGTCGGCACGGGCCTGCTATGGCACAGCACTGCGAAGATAAGATTCGCCCGCCACGTTCGCCCGGAGCGTTCTGATGACACAGCCTCGGCCAGACGGCAAAAAGAAATGGGTCTACGCCTTCGCGGCCCAAGCTGCGGAGGGGGACGCCGGCATGGCCGCGCTGCTTGGGGGGAAGGGTGCCAACCTTGCCGAAATGGCGCGGCTCGGACTTGCGGTTCCGCCCGGATTTACATTGACGACCGAGGTTTGCGCCGCTTTTCTTTCCGGCGGCAAAGAATTCCCCGAGGGACTCAGCCAGGAGGCCGAAAAGGCGCTGCACAAAGTCGGCGAACTGACCGGCGCCTACTTCGGAGACGAAAGGGCGCCGCTTCTCGTTTCGGTGCGCTCCGGCGGGCGGGCGTCGATGCCGGGCATGATGGACACCATCCTCAACCTCGGACTTAATGACAAGACCGTGGAGGGCCTTGCCTCGCTAACGGGCGACGCGCGTTTTGCCTATGACAGCTACCGCCGCTTCATTCAGATGTATGGCGACGTTGTGCTCGGCGTCGACCACGGTGTGTTTGAAGATGCGCTCGAGAATTTCAAAAACCTCAATGGATTTGGCTCCGACGCCGATCTCGACGCAGACGCTTGGCGCGACATCATCGCTGAATACAAAGAAGCGGTCGAGCGCGAGCACGGGGAACCGTTTCCTCAAGATACGAACGCGCAGCTTTGGGGCGCGATTGCTGCGGTGTTCAAATCTTGGAATACGCCGCGCGCTATCACTTACCGCCGCCTGCACGATATCCCCGATAGCTGGGGCACGGCCGTGAACGTTCAAGCCATGGTGTTTGGCAACTTGGGCGAGCGCTCGGCGACCGGCGTCGCTTTCACGCGCAATCCATCGACCGGCGAGAAGCAACTGTACGGCGAGTTTCTCCCGCGCGCGCAAGGCGAGGATGTTGTGGCCGGCGTGCGCACTCCCCAGCCGTTAACGGCTCAGGGCAAAGAAGCTAACTCGCTCGAACAGCTGATGCCCGAAGCGTTCTTGGAATTGACCAAAGTCTTCGCATTTCTCGAAGCGCATTATCGCGACATGCAGGACGTGGAGTTCACCATTCAGGCCGGAAAGCTGTGGATTTTGCAAACGCGATCCGGCAAGCGGACCACGGAGGCAGCACTCAATATTGCCGTCGATATGGCGGGTGAAGGGTTGATCACGCGCGATGAAGCCGTGTGCCGCATCGAACCGTCGGCGCTCGACCAGCTCTTGCATCCCACGCTCGACCCCGATGCCGAGCAGGATTTGCTGACGACGGGGCTGCCGGCCTCGCCGGGCGCGGCGTCCGGAGAAATCGCGTTTCATGCGGAGATGGCCGAAGCGCTCAAGGCCAAAGGCAAGGACGTTATTCTTGTGCGGGCAGAGACGAGCCCGGAGGATGTGCACGGCATGCACGCCGCAGTTGGCGTGTTGACCGCGCGCGGGGGTATGACCAGCCACGCAGCAGTCGTCGCGCGCGGCATGGGGCGGCCTTGCGTATCCGGCGCCGGCGCGCTGCGCATCGATAGCAACGCCGGCACAATGCGCGCCGGGCAGCGCGTGTTCCGCGCGGGCGAGATCATCACCATCGACGGCAGCACGGGACGCGTACTTGCGGGCAAAGCCAAAATGCGGGCGCCGCAATTGTCGGGTGCATTTTCAACGCTAATGGGCTGGGCGGACGAATCGCGCCGCCTCAAAGTCCGTGCCAATGCCGATATGCCGCGTGACGCCCGGCAAGCCCGGCTGTTTGGCGCCGAGGGCATCGGCCTGTGCCGCACCGAGCACATGTTTTTCGAGGAGGATCGCATTCTCGCCGTGCGGGAAATGATTTGCGCAGAGAGCGAGGAGGGGCGCCGCCGTGCGCTCGCAAAACTTCTGCCGATGCAACGCAAGGATTTCGAACAACTGTTTGAAATTATGGCCGGTCTGCCGATCACAATCCGGCTTCTCGATCCGCCATTACACGAATTCCTGCCGCATGAAGAGCGCGAAGCGGCACAGGTCGCAGCCGCGCTTGATATGGACCTCGCCAAACTCAAAACGCGCGTTTCCGAACTGAAAGAATTCAACCCGATGCTCGGTTTTCGCGGCTGCCGCCTGGGCGTGCGCTTTCCGGAAATCACGGAAATGCAGGCGCGCGCCATCTTTGAAGCCGCCGTCAATGCGGGGCGAAAGGCCGGTAGCCAGGCCCATGTCGAAGTTATGATCCCGTTTGTCGCCTTCCGGCGGGAATTCGATGTGTTGCGCGCGGTGATCGATCAAACGGCCGCGTCCGTGCGCCAGGAAACCGGCGCGGATTTTACCTACGATGTCGGGACCATGATCGAGCTGCCGCGCGCCGCGTTGCGGGCGGGCGACATTGCGGGCGGCGAAAGGGGCGCGGATTTCATTTCGTTCGGCACCAACGATCTGACGCAGACGGCGCTTGGATTGTCGCGCGACGACGCTTCTCCAATCCTCGCGAACTATCTCGAACGTGAAATTATAGAAATCGATCCCTTTGTTTCAATCGATCAGGCGGGTGTCGGCGAACTTGTCGAGATTGGGGTCGCGAGGGGCAGACAAGCAAAACCGGGTTTGAAGACCGGCGTCTGCGGCGAACATGGCGGCGATCCGGTGTCGGTCGCTTTCTTCAATTCGGCCGGGCTCGATTATGTGTCGTGCTCACCGTACCGTGTTCCCGTCGCCCGATTAGCTGCCGCGCAAGCGGCAATTCGTGCGAAGGCCAAACAGGACTAAATCTCAAAGCAACCCGCCGTGATCGCGGTCGCTGCTGTCGAGGCTTGGCTGGCGCGGGCGCGGTCCTTCGCGCTTGGGCATAAGCATGAGCCAAACGACGAGCGGCGGGAACAAGAAGCACCAGGCTATCCAATAGGAATAGTCGCGATTCTTTTGTCCCGCAAAAACGGCGGCAAGTGCGGCAGCAGCCACGGCACTGATGCCCCAAACGACGAACCACTTCACCATACAACCCCATCGACAATGGCGGCACGTTCGATAACGTCCCGGGAGCCAGTATAACACAACGCTACCGTAAGCATGAGGTGCGCGCCAACTATGGCGAAATCAAGCGCTTTTACTTCCGGGCTTTGGGTGTGACGAGGAAGTCTAGGCCCAGATCCAGTACAGGGGCGGAATGTGTCAGCGCGCCGACCGAGATCATATCGACGCCGCTCGCCGCGATGGCCGCAACGGTCTCTAGGTTAACGCCGCCCGAGGCTTCCGTCAGGCAGCGCCCGGCAACGCGTTTGACGGCGGCGCGGAGTTGATCGGGCGTCATGTTATCGAGAAGAACGGCATCGACTTTGTGCTGCAGAACTTCGTCGAGCTGATCGAGCGTATCGACTTCGACTTCGATCTTGACCATGTGCCCGGCGGCGGCGCGGGCTGCGGTTACGGCTTTGGCAATGCCGCCCGCTGCCACGATGTGATTGTCTTTGATCAGCACGGCGTCGAATAAGCCGGTGCGGTGGTTTTGTCCGCCGCCACAGCGCACGGCATATTTCTCGAAGGCTCTGAGACCCGGCGTCGTTTTGCGCGTATCGGCAATTTTCGCAGGCGTGCCTTGGATCGCCCTCACGTATTGGCTGGTGAGCGTCGCGATGCCCGACAGGCGGCCCAAGTAATTCAGCGCCACCCGTTCGGCTGTGAGCAGGGCGCGTGCGTTGCCTGAGATGCGCGCGACCGCATTTCCGCGTTCGATGTAAGCGCCGTCGGAAACGGCGGCCTCAAAACGGACGTTGGGATCGAGCGCCCGGAACGCCGCTTCGGCAAGCTGTAATCCGGCGATCACGCCCGGTTTGCGTGCGGCGATGACCGCTTCTGCTTCGGCGTCCGCCGCGACCGTCGCGCCGGTCGTGATGTCGCCTTGCAGGCCAAGATCTTCCGCGAGCGCGATTTGGATCGCCGCTTCAACCGCGAGCCTAGGCAAAGGTGCGACCGCCGCCGCTTTGGGCGCTTTCACGGTTTTTGCGGCGGTCATGTGCGGCAATCCGCAAGTTCGGCGGAAACCGGTAAGGGCCTCGTCTTGCCTTCCAGCTTATCGAGTCCGGCGAGCGTCATAAACGTGCGCGAGGCGAGTGCATCGCTGCGCTTTGGATAGTCGCTGCGGAAGTGACCGCCGCGGCTTTCCTTGCGGTTCAAGGCGGCCGCAGTGATCAGCCGCGCCGTCAAAACCATGTTCGCGAGCACACTGTCGCCTTTGGCCTCCAACGCGATTGCGCCGAGTTCGGCGAGTGCTTGACGCAAACCCTTGGCCGTGCGCACCACGCCGGCATATGTGCTCATCACGCTCCGCAACCGCGCAATCGCCTGAGCACGCTGCTCCGGCTTTGGCGCCCGCACGCCGTTGA
>JBJXFO010000128.1:0-17909 GCA_046154725.1 Parvularculaceae bacterium
GGGGCGGGGAACCTGAGGAGCAAATCCCATGAAAATTTCCGGCCACAGCGCCATTGTTACAGGCGGCGCGTCGGGCCTTGGCGCAGCGACTGCCGAGGCGGTTGCTGCTGGCGGCGGCAAAGTCGCGCTCTGGGACATGAGCGCTGAAAAAGGCGAAGCGCTAGCCAAAAAGCTCGGCGGCGTCTTTTGCGCCGTCAATGTTGCAGATGAGGCAAGCGTCAGCGCTGCAATCGAAAAAACTGTTGCGGCGATTGGCATTCCCCGCATTCTCGTCAACTGCGCGGGGATTGCGATCGGCGAAAAAACACTCGGCAAAAACGGATCGCACACCCTCGACAGCTTCAAGCGCGTGCTCGACATCAATCTCGCCGGCACGTTCAACTGTATCCGCCTTGTCGCGGCAAAGATGGAAACGCTGGACCCGCTCGAAGATGGCGAGCGCGGCGTCATCATCAACACGGCCTCGGTCGCAGCGTTCGACGGTCAGATCGGGCAAGCCGCCTACGCCGCCTCGAAAGCGGGCGTCGTCGGCATGACCTTGCCGGTTGCGCGCGACCTTATGAATATCGGTATCCGCTGCAACACGATCGCGCCCGGCATTTTCTGGACGCCGATGATGGCGGGCATGGACCAGAAGGTTCAGGACGCGCTCGCCGCGATGGTCCCGTTCCCGAAACGCCTCGGTAAACCCGAGGAGTACGCATCCCTCGCACTTGAGATCATCCGTAACGTGATGATGAACGGCGAGACGATCCGCCTCGACGGCGCGATCAGGATGCAACCTAAGTGATTTCGTAGGGCGGGTCTTGACCCGCCAACGCTGCCTCCAAAAAAGGGCAGCCCCGTTGTTCTCAAGCGTAGGCGGGTCAAGACCTGCCCTACAAAAGTCCGGCGATCCGCGCCGGCGCTGTTTTGAAAGAGAAGAAGGACATCCATGTTCGACATTACCAGAAAATCGATTGAGTGGGGCGGCCGCACGCTGACCCTCGAGACCGGGCGCATTGCGCGTCAGGCGGACGGCGCGGTTCTTGCGACCTATGGCGAGACTTCCGTCCTCGCGGCTGTCGTCGGCGCCAAGCAGGCCGATCCGAAATTCGATTTCTTTCCCTTGACCGTTCACTATCAGGAAAAGACGTTCGCGGCGGGCCGCATCCCCGGCGGCTATTTCAAGCGCGAAGGACGCCCGACCGAAAAAGAAACGCTGACCTCGCGACTCATCGACCGCCCGATCCGCCCGCTGTTCGCCAAGGGCTTCAAGAACGAAGTCCAAGTCATTGCGACCGTCATCAGCCACGACCTCGAAAACGACCCCGACATTGTCGCGCTGATCGCGACGTCGGCGGCGCTGACGATCTCCGGCATTCCGTTCCTGGGGCCAATTGGCGCGGCGCGCGTCGGTCACATCGACGGGCAGTATGTCTTGAATCCCGCGATCGAGACGATGCCGAAGTCACGGCTCGACCTCGTGATGGCCGGCACGGCCGACGCCGTCATGATGGTTGAATCGGAGGCCAAGGAGCTCTCTGAAGAGATCATGCTGGGCGCTGTCGTGTTCGGCCACAAGGCCGCGAAAGACGCCGTCAACTTCATTATCGACTTCGCCGAGACCTGCGCGAAAGATCCGTGGGAAGTCAAAGCCGCCAATCATGGCGACATACCGGCGCGCATCCGCACGCTTGTTGAAGCAGACCTTCGCGGCGCTTACAAAGAGCGCAAGAAGCAGGTGCGTCAGGACGCGATCGGCGCCGCCAAATCCAAGGCCGTCGCGGAACTCTGCGTGGAAGGCGACGAGACCGCGCCGTCGAAGAACACGGTGTCTTCGCTGTTCAAGGAAGTCGAAGCCGACATCGTCCGCAACGGCATTCTCGACACCGGCGCGCGCATCGATGGCCGCGACACCAAAACCGTGCGCCAGATCGTCTCTGAAGTCGGCGTCCTGCCGCGCACGCACGGCTCGTCGCTGTTCACGCGCGGCGAGACGCAAGCGTTGGTCGTTGCAACGCTCGGCACCGGCGAAGATGAGCAGTATATCGATGCGCTGGAAGGGACGTACAAAGAAACCTTCCTGCTGCATTACAACTTTCCGCCTTATTCCGTCGGCGAGACCGGCCGCATGGGCGGCGCTGGACGGCGCGAGATCGGCCATGGCAAGCTCGCCTGGCGCGCGCTGAAAGCCGTGTTGCCGACGCAGGAAGAATTTCCCTATGTGATCCGCCTCGTTTCGGAGATCACGGAGTCGAACGGCTCCTCGTCGATGGCGACGGTCTGCGGCTCATCGCTCGCGATGATGGACGCCGGCATTCCAATCAAGCGCCCCGTTGCCGGTATTGCGATGGGCCTCATTCTTGAGGGCAAGAAATTCGCGGTGCTGTCCGACAGTCTCGGCGACGAAGATCATCTCGGCGACATGGACTTCAAAGTTGCCGGCACCAGCGAGGGCGTGACCTCGCTGCAGATGGATATCAAGATCGCCGGCATCACCGAGGAGATCATGCAGATCGCGCTCGGTCAGGCGAAAGACGGCCGCCTCCACATTCTCGGCGAAATGGCGAAAGCCCTGACGTCGTCACGCGCCGAGCTTGGCGAATTTGCGCCGCGCATCGAGACGATGCAGATCCCGAAAGACAAGATCCGCGAAGTGATCGGCACCGGCGGCAAGATCATCCGGGAAATCGTCGAAAAGACCGGCGCCAAGATCAATATCGATGACGAGGGCCTGATCAAGATCGCCTCCGCCGACAAGGCGCAGATCGATGCCGCTTATAAGTGGATTCATTCGATCGTTGCGGAGCCGGAAATCGGCACGATCTACAAAGGCAAGGTCGTCAAGACGATGGACTTTGGCGCCTTCGTCAACTTCTTCGGCGCGCGCGACGGGCTCGTCCACGTCTCGCAGCTCTCCAGCCAACGCACCGAGAAAGTCACCGACGTCGTCAAGGAAGGCGACGAGGTCTATGTGAAGCTTCTCGGCTTTGACGATCGCGGCAAAGTGCGCCTGTCGATGAAGATCATTGACCAGGCGACGGGCAAGGAAATTCCGCAGGACAAGAACGCGAAGTCGGACCAGGACTAGCCGGCGACCTGAAACTCGACTGGAATCAAGGGCCTCGCTGGTTTTCGCCAGCGGGGCTTTTTTGCAACTGTCGTGGGTGAACGGCGCCGTCCGATCTCGGCGCGGGACCGCGCGCGCGATAGGCTAACCCGCCGACATTCGCCCGGAGGGCCAACCATGAAGCTGCGCACAGCAATCCTCACCGCAACGCTTGCCCTCCTCGCCGCCGCGTCGTGCGGCAAATCCGGCAAGACTGCGACAACCATCAGTGACGCTGAGGCGGCAGCCGCTGCGGCCGCCGAAGTTCGCGATCCGTCCGCCGAATTTCTGGGCATGGCGGAACGCCACGCGGCTGCTTTTCTGCAGTCTGCGCCGGAAGCGGCAACCGAGCTTGGCGTCAGCGCCGAAATCGCTGGCAAAGATTACCTGACGCGCCTTGGCAGCTATGACTTCGACGCGCATCAGGCCGCGCGCGCGATGAACGAAGCTTTCCTGCAAGAGTTGAAGAGCCATGATCGTGCGGCGCTGACGGGCGTTGCCGCAACGACGTACGACGTGTTGCGCAACGCGTATCAGGTGGCGGCGCAACGCAATCAGTTTGACTTCGGCGGCGCAACGCCTTTTGGCGCGGGGCTCCCGAACTCCGGCGACGCGTGGGCGATGACGCCCTATTTCATGACGCAACTGACGGGCCCGCATATCGCCCTGCCGCGCATGCTGATGACACAGCACCCGGTCGCGTCGAAGGCTGATGCGGAGGCGTATCTGGCGCGGCTTGAAGCGCTGGCGCGCGTCCTTGACGAGGCGGCGATGACCGTTGCGTCAGACGCCGGCGTCGGCGTTGTGCCGCCGCGCTTTGCGATCGACGGCATTATTGCCAGCATCGAAGGCTTTGTTGCGGCGCTGCCCGCCGCGCACCCGTTGGCGGTAACGCTCTCGGCAAAGCTTGAGGCCGTGACAAGCCTTTCGGCCGACGAGCGGTTGGCGCTCACCGCTCGCGCGGCTACCCTCGTCGAAAGCAAGGTCTACCCCGCCTATGCGCGCCTCGGCGCGCAGATCGAGGCGCTCCGTGAGCAGACCAATGACGACGCCGGCGTCTGGCGCCTCGGTGAGGAGGGCGAAGCGTATTATCAGCTGGCGCTCACGGCCTATGGAGCGGGCGGCCAGTCGGGCGACGACGTTCACGACCTTGGCTTGTCGGAGGTTGCCCGGATCACCGCGGAGATGGACGCGCTGTTGAAGTCGATCGGGCTTGTGGGCGGCACCGTCGCGGCGCGGATGGAGCAGCTGGCCGCGCGCCCTGACAATCTCTTTCCGAATACGGATGAAGGGCGCGGCGCATTGCTCGCGTCGCTGCGCGGCCAGGTCGACGACATCATGGCGATTGCGCCGCAATGGTTCGGGCGCCTGCCTGCGTACGGCGTCGAAGTGCGGCGCATTCCGGTGCACGAACAAGATACGTCGCCGGGCGGCTATTACACGGGGCCCTCGCTCGACGGCGCGCGTCCGGGCATTTACTGGATCAATTTGAAGAATACGACGGACAATGCCAAACACGTCCTCAAAACGCTAACCTATCATGAAGCCGTGCCCGGACATCATTTTCAGACTGCCTATCTCCGATCGATTCCCGATTTGCCCCTCATACGCAGCTTGCTTAGCTATTCTGAATATGCGGAGGGCTGGGCCCTGTACGGTGAGGCGCTGGCGAAGGAAATGGGAATGTACGACGCCGATGTCACGGGCGATATCGGGCGTTTGCAAGAAGAACTCTATCGTGCGGCCCGTCTTGTCGTCGATACCGGCCTCCATCACAAGCGATGGACGCGCGAACAGGCGATCGATTACATGACGGGCGTCACTGGAACATCGCGCGTTGAGATCTCTCGCGAGGTTGAACGGTATGCCGTCATTCCGGGCCAGGCCTGCGCCTACAAGCTCGGTATGCTGAAGATCCAAGCGCTCCGCGCGAAGGCGGAAGCCGAACTCGGTCCCGCCTTCAAGATCGCCGAGTTCCACGACGCGGTGCTGTCGATAGGCGATAGTCCGCTGCCGGTGCTGGAAGCGGCAATCAATGATTGGATCGCAGCCAAAAAAGCCGGATAGCCGTTTCAACCCATTTTGGTTGCGCGCTTAGCGCCCTGCAGCAACCCGATCCGCGTAAAATCCATAAGTGGTGCGCCGGTTTGCCGCGCGCATGGATGCGGTTGCGAGCCCGTCGCCCGACCAGAAGCCTTGCTGGCGAAAGCGGCGCGCGGGCCAGATTGTTGTGACGGCGACAGTGGTGATGCGGCATGCGGCGCGCGGCGCTGGCGCCGTTACGGCTGCGTCCAGCAGCGCTATTTTGGCACCCCTTACGACCGTGACGCCGCGTTCGCTGGTGCGATCGGCTGCGGCCGCCTCGGCAATCATGGCAGCACAGACCAGCGCGGCGATGGACAGGTGTGCGATCGATCTCATGGCGAGCCTCGTCTGAATGCCAGTCGCAATCGTGCCGCAGCTTTAACACGCTAGCAACCATGTTCGCCTTTCGGGGGAATCCGGATGCAAGGCGCGCAACCGTAAGGGGGCGCCATCCAAAAGATTAAGGGTTGTTTGCGACAACCCTCATGCCCCGCTGGTGAGGAAAAGGGCGAATGAGGGTTTCGATTTTCGGTCTCGGCTATGTCGGGGCGGTTTCTGGCGCGTGTTTCGCCGAGTTGGGTCATGAAGTTGTTGGCGTCGATGTAAGCGACGCCAAGATCGACATGATCAATCGCGGCGAGTCGCCCATTGTCGAGGAATTGATCGCGGAATTGACCGCCGCTGCGGTCAAGACGGGACTGTTGCGCGCAACGCGCGACGCACGCGCTGCTGTGCTCGGCAGCGATGTCTCGCTGGTCTCGGTCGGCACGCCGACCGCGCGCGACGGCTCGCCCGACCTGACGTTTGTTGACGGTGTCGTGCGTGAGATCGGCGCGGCGCTGGCCGGCAGCAATCATCCGCATACAGTCATCGTACGCTCGACCGTGCCGCCAGGCTCAACACTGTCACGCCTGAAACCCATTCTCGAAGACGCCTGCGGCGAAGCGATTGGCGGCCGCATCAATCTCGTTTTCAACCCGGAGTTTTTGCGCGAAGGCAAGTCCGTTCGCGACTTCAGAAACCCGCCTTTCACGATCATTGGCGCGACGTCCGACAAAGGCTTTGACGATGCGCGGCGGCTCTATGCCAGCGTCCCCTGCGAAGTGATCCGCACCGAGCCGGGCGTTGCCGAATCGATCAAGCTCGTCTCCAACGCGTGGCATGCGCTCAAAGTCGGCTTCGCCAATGAGGCTGCCCGCATTCTGGCGGCTGCCGGCGTCGAGCCGCGCGCCGCGCTGGAGATTTTTACGCGCGACACCGTGCTCAACATCTCGCCCGCATATCTGCGGCCCGGTTTTGCGTTCGGCGGCTCGTGCCTGCCGAAGGACCTGCGCGCGTTTGTCTCGATCGCCGAGGCAAGGCAGGTGAGCGCGCCGATCATGAAGGCAGCGCTCGCCTCGAACGAAGCGCATCTTGCCTGCGCCATCGCCGCGGTCCGGGCGTGCGGGCGCCGTCCCGCAGTGCTGTTCGGCCTTGCCTTCAAGCCGGGTACGGACGATTTGCGCGAGTCGCCTTACGTGGCGCTCGCCGAGCGGCTGATCGGCAAGGGATATCCGCTGACGATTGTCGATCCTTACGTCGACGCCAGCCGCCTGATGGGGAAGAACAAGGAATTCATCGAGCGCGAGATCCCGCATTTCGTCGATCTGATGGCGCGCGACGCCGAAGACGCGGTTGACGCCGCGGAGATCATTATCTTTGGCCACGCGACCTCGATCGACAAAGGCGCAATCCTCGAGCGCGGCATCGGCAAGATCATTATCGACCTTGCGGGCGACGCTGATATCGCGGCCTGTGGCGCCGACTATCGCGGCGTCGCCTGGTAAGGCCGACACTGGCCCTAACGCCAGACTGGCCCTGTCAAAAGACAGTCGCTAAGAGGGCCTCATGGCCCTCGAACTCCATACCGACCGCCTGATCCTGCGCCCGCTGTTGCCCGGGGATTTCGAGGCGCATGCCGCCATGTTGGGCGACCCCCGTGTCGCGCAGTTTCTGGCGCTCGGTGGCGCCGCGCCGTCGCGGGAGTCTCGCTGGCGCTCTTTTGCCTCGATGCTTGGCCATTGGAGCATGCGCGGATATGGCTTTTTCTCCGTATTCGAGAAGAGCAGCGGGCAATGGGCGGGCCGCGTTGGCCCGTGGATGCCGGAAGGCTGGCCGGGGCTTGAATGCGGGTGGGGCATTGTCGCGGCGCACTGGGGAAAAGGCTATGCTGGCGAAGCGGCGATCGCGACGATCCGGTGGACTTTTGATGAGCATCCGGGACTGCCGCGCATCATCTCGCTCATCGACCCCGCGAATGCGAACAGTCAGGCGGTCGCGCGGAAGATCGGCGAGACAAAGACCGGCGAGACGTTCCACCATGAAATCGCCGGCGGCCTCGACATTTGGGCGGCGGACCGCGAAGAATGGTTGAAGCGCTTTGGTTAGGGCGAACCGGGTTTTCTGATGTTCCTCGTCACCACGTATATCGCCAAGAGCGATGTTGAAGGCGTCGGCGTTTTTACCGCAGAGGCGATCGCCAAAGGGCAGATCATTTCGCGCTTCGACCCATTGTTCGACCGGCTCATTCCGCGCGACGCCTATGAAAACGCGCCGCCCTATCTGAAGGCCTTGCTTGACCGCTACGCGTTCCCGCATCCGGACAATCCGGGGCTCATCGTTTATGAAGTCGACAATTCACGCTTCATGAATCATTCGTCCGCCGGCAATACCGACTACTCGAACTTTGCGGCGGGCGTTGCGCTGCGCGACATTGCGCCGGGCGAGGAACTGACCTGCGACTACACTACGTTTTTCGCGCAGTACGAATTGCTGCCGCCCGACCTCGCGCATGCGGCCGAGGCTGGCTAAACCCTTCGCGTGTTGAAAGGACTTCCCATGCCGAAACTCCCGGCGCTTGCTCTTTGCGCCGCTCTCCTTGAGACGGCCCTTGCCGCAACGCCCGCGAGCGCCGAATTGTCGCCGCGACAGCGCGCTGACATTGCGGTCCTTATTGAACGCGCAATGGCCGACGATCGCGCCTATGACATCCTTGCCAGCTTGACGACGGAAGTCGGCCCGCGCCTTGGCGGCACGGAGGCGGAAGCGCGGGCGCGCGGCTGGGGCGAGGCTAAGCTGAAATCGCTGGGATTTCAGAACGTCCGTACCGAGACCTTCGACATGCCGGCATGGTCGCGCATCGCTGAAAGTGCCGCGATTGTCTCGCCCTATCCGCAACCGCTCCACATCACGGCGCTCGGCAATTCTGTTTCAACGCCGGAGGGCGGGCTTGAAGGCGATATCGTTCGCTTCGCATCCCTGACCGCCTTGCAGCAAGCGCCCATGACCGGCCTCGAGGGCAAGATCGTCTTCGTCGATGAGGGCATGACGCGCACGCAAGACGGCTCCGGCTACGGCGTCGCGGTCGCCAAGCGCTCGGGCGCTGCAAACGAGGCCGGCAAGCGCGGCGCCGCAGCAGCAATCATCCGCTCGGTTGGCACCGACAGTCATCGCTTTCCGCACACTGGCAACATGACCTATGCCGAAGGCGTCACGCGCATTCCGACGGCCGCGCTGTCGAACCCCGACGCCGACCTTCTCGCGCGCGCACTTCGTTCAACGAAGAAGCCGGTGCGCATGACGCTCGACATCAAGACTGCGCGCACTGAGACCGCGCAATCCGGTAACGTCGTCGGCGAGATTGCGGGGCGCACGGATGAGTTGGTCGTCGTCGGCGGTCATCTCGACAGCTGGGATCTTGGAACCGGGGCAATCGATGACGGCGCCGGGATTGCGATAACCGTCGCGGCGGCAAAGCTCGTCGATGAGATGAAAGGCAAGCCCGGCCGGACGATCCGCGTGGTGATGTGGGGCGCTGAGGAAGTCGGCATTCACGGCGGCAAGGCTTATGCCGAACGCCACAAGGGCGACCTTGCCCGGCATTTTTTGGCGGCGGAATCCGATTTCGGCGCCGGGCGCATCTGGCAAGTCTCAACGCGCTTCGGGCAGGGGCGCGAAGCGCTCGCCAAAGACTTCGCCGAAGCGCTGCGGCCGCTTGGCATTGGCCCCGGCGACAACGAGGCGGGCGGCGGCGCCGATGTCGGGCCCTTGCGCCTCGCCGGTGTGCCGGTCATCGACCTGTCGCAGGATGGATCGGACTATTTCGACCTCCACCACACCGCGAACGACACGCTGGACAAAGTCGATCCGCAAGCGCTGAAGCAGAACGTCGCGGCGTGGGCGGTGATGCTGTATCTCGCGGCAGAAGCCGAAGGCGGCTTTCGCGCCGTTGACGCGGCCGCGCCATAGTCGCGGAAGCGTCACGGGACGCGCGTATCGTTCGCTGGAAAAATCAGGGAGAATTCGATGAAGCGCCTACCGATGTTTGCCGCGCTTTCGGCGCTTTTGCTGACGGCGTGTGCAACGCCGCATCAATCCGAGACCCAGATCGCTGTCGCTCCGGAAGCGCCGTCTGGCGCGATTCGTGCACGGCCGATGCTGTCGGCGCCTCTCGACCCATCCAAGACGCTATCGCGCATCGTCTTTGCAAGCTGCGCGCAGCAGAACGAAGACCAGTCGATGTGGGATCGCATCGCCGCGGAGAAAGGCGATCTGCTTCTTTACATTGGCGACAATGCTTATGGCGATGTTCGCTCGAATGACGCGGCGTTGCCCGAGTTAAAGGCGGCCTATATGCGGCTTGCAGATAGCGCGCCGTTTGCCCGCGCGCGCGCCGCCTCGCCAATGCTGACCGTCTGGGACGATCACGATTACGGCCTGAACGACGCCGGCGGCGATTATCGGCATAAGGAGCAGTCTGAGAAGCTGTTCGAGTATGTGTGGAACATCGGCGCCGATGATGAGCGCAGCGCGCGGCCCGGCGTTTACGGATCGTGGATTGCCGGCGAGGCTGGCAAACGCGTGCAGGTCATCATGCTCGACACGCGCTTTTTCCGGTCACCGCTTAAGCCAACGGATGAGCAGGGCGCGCGTGGGCGGGAGCGCTGGCTCCCCGACGCCGATCCCGCCAAGACGATGCTCGGCAAGGCGCAATGGGCCTGGCTTGCGGAGGAGTTGAAAAAGCCGGCGGAAATGCGCCTTCTCGTTTCTTCGATTCAGGTCATGTCCGAAGGTCACGGCTGGGAAGCCTGGCGCGAATTTCCGCTGGAGCGCGAAAAACTTTACGACGTGATCGACGCATCGGGCGCGAAAAACGTGATGATCCTGTCTGGCGATCGCCATTCGGCGGCGTTCTACGAACGGCGCGACGTGATCGGCTATCCGCTGTTTGAGGCGACGGCCTCGTCGATCAATCTGCCTGCCGCCAAATGGCGCGCGGAAAGCGGCGAGACGTGGGTTGAGCCCGATCCCAATCGGACCGGCGCCATGATTTATGACGCCAATTACGGTGTCATCGATATCGACTGGGCGGCGAACACCGCGCGGTTCTCTATTCGCGGCGCTGGCGGCGAGACGTATCTGTCCGCTACACGCGCGCTCGGAGACGAGTGAATGGATGGCGAGGCGCCTACCCGAACGCTCTGGTCACGCGAGGATGTGGAGGCGCTGTTCGCGCTACCCTTCGCTGACCTCATCTTTCGCGCGCAGACCGTGCTCCGTGCGCACTTTAACGCCAATGACGTGCAGGCCTCGCGCCTTTTGTCGATCAAGACCGGCGGATGTCCCGAAAATTGCGGCTATTGCAGCCAGTCCGCGCATTTCGACACGGGGCTGGCGCCAACGAAACTGATGGAAGAGGACGCCGTGATTGCGGCGGCGGCGCGCGCAAAGTCCGAGGGCGCGTCGCGCTTTTGCATGGGCGCCGCGTGGCGAGCCCCGCGCGACCGCGATCTGCCGGCGCTCGGGCAGATGGTCGGCGCGGTCAAAGCGCTGGGGTTAGAGACCTGCATGACGCTTGGCATGCTGACAGATCATCAGGCGCAATTCCTCGCTGACGCGGGCCTCGACTATTATAACCATAATATCGATACGTCCCCGGACTATTACGCCTCGGTCGTCTCGACCCGCACATTCGAGGATCGTCTCGAAACGCTCGCCCGCGTGCGCGGCGCCGGCATGAAGGTCTGCTGCGGCGGCATTGTCGGCATGGGCGAGCGCGTTGAGGATCGCGTCGGGCTGATTGTTGCGCTCGCCAACATGGCGCCGCCGCCGGAAAGCGTGCCGATCAACGCGCTTGTCGGCGTTCCGGGCACGCCGCTCGGCAACTCCGCGCCGTTGTCCGGCATCGAGTTCGCGCGGGTCGTCGCGGTCGCGCGCATCACCATGCCGCGCTCGATGGTGCGCCTGTCTGCGGGACGCGATCAGATGAGCGATGAGGCGCAAGCGCTCGCCCTGCTCGCTGGCGCGAATTCAGTGTTCGTTGGCGACGAACTCCTGACGACCAGGAACCCCGGCGAGGCGCGCGACGCGGCGCTGTTTGACCGGCTGGGCGTGCGGCTGGTTTAAAGCCAAAGGCGGGAATTCCCAATCATGAACAGGTCATCCACGGACCTGTTCCGTGGATCCCGGGTAACGCGCGCCGATGCCCTTAAGGCTTGAGATCCACGGGTCGAGCCCGTGAATGACCCAGAGGTATTTAACACTGACGCGCGAGCGCAACGCGTCCGCCGCGCTATTCCTTCGAAGTGTAGTCGACTTTTTCCATGATGCGCGCCGACTTGCCGCGCCGCGTGCGCAGATAATACAGCTTGGCGCGGCGAACTTTGCCGCGGCGCATCACTTCAATTGAATGAACGATCGGCGCGTGGACCGGGAACACGCGCTCGACGCCTTCGCCGAACGAGATCTTGCGGACCGTGAAATTCTCATTGATGCCAGAGCCGGAGCGCCCGATGCAGACGCCCTCATAGGCCTGCACGCGCTCGCGGTCGCCTTCCTTGACGCGCACATTGACCTTCAGCGTGTCGCCCGGCGCAAACTCGGGAATTTTTTTGTCGAGACGCGCGATCTCTTCTTTGTCGATCATTTCGATGATGTTGATCATGGCCTGGTCCTAATCCTTATTTTCCCGCCGGATAGGACCGGAAGCCAAGAGGTCCGGTCGTCGCGCGCGTGTTATCGCTTCAGCCTCTTGTTGCCGCCATTCAGCGATCTTTTTGTGATCGCCGGACAGCAGCACCGGCGGGATCGCCCGCCCCTCGAACAGACGCGGCCGGGTATACTGGGGATATTCCAGCAAACTGCCGAACGCGCCTCCGATCGCCGGGGAAAAGCTTTCCTCCCCCAGCGAAAGAGCCGAGCCCAATACCCCCGGGACCAGCCGCACGCAAGCCTCGATCATCGCCATTGCCGCAATTTCCCCGCCGGCAAGCACAAAGTCCCCGATCGAGATTTCTTCGATGTCGCGCACCTCGATCACCCGCTGATCGATCCCCTCAAACCGGCCGCACACGGCAATAAGGCCCGGTCCCTCGGCGAGGGCGCGGGCGCGGGCCTGATCAAATCGCGCGCCGCGGGGGGAAAGGCATAATAGAGGCCGGTCGTTTCGACTGATGCTATCGATCGCCGCGGCCAGAATGTCGGCGCGCAGGACAAGGCCTGCGCCGCCCCCGGCCGGCGTGTCATCGACCGAGCCATACGGGTTGTCGGAAAAGTCCCGGATATTGACAGTGTCGAGCGCCCAAAGGCCTTCGACGCGTGAACGCCCGAGGACCGAGGCGTCCAGCGGCCCCGGAAAAATCTCGGGGAACAGTGTCAGAACGGTTGCGCGCCACATGGGCCTTGCCCTCATGCGCGGGAAGCGGCCTGCGGTTTATTTCTCCGCGGCGGCCGGCCCGGCGGACGGTATAGACACCACCGGGATGAGCCGATCAACGCCGCCCATGTCCGTGCCGCGCGAGTCCGTATGGCGCGCGGGCATTTGCTCAATTTTTGCGCGGATGGTCTTCACACACCCCTTGGCGCCGCCATCGACCACGCAGGCAGCTTTCAAAAGCAGCGCGCCGGCAGCGTCCGCTGTTTTTGCCAGCTTGCCGGTTTCCGGCAATTTGGCGGGCAACTCCGGTTTCCAACTGACGACGCCGGCAAAAAAGCTCGACGAGGTCGGGCAGGCTGGCCGGTGAAAGACGGCCTGGATGCGTTTCCTTGCGCCATTGGCGCCGCCCGGCTCGATCCTGACGCTCGGGCTGCCGGCGGCGCGGCCAACGATCAATTCCGCCTTGCCGATCTCGCGGTGATGGATCGCGACCGGGCAATAGCCGGAATAGGTGTTCACCGCGTAATCGAATGCATAAAGGATGTGGTGTTCGTCCGCAGGCAGATCGAAAATCATTTCCCGGAATTCGCCGGGCTGCGCCATCCGGAACAGCGGCGTCGACTGCGCGAGAAGGCGATTGTTGGCAGGCGTGTTGGTGGGGGGGCCGGCGCCGGGTTGCGCAGCGCTTGCCTTGATCGTTGTCGGAGCAATGACGGATGCAAGGTCGGCAGCGTAGATCGTATAGGAATCCTGCGTAGCGTTAAAGGCAAGATCGACGATCTGTGACCGGAACGGCGCGGGCGCGTCGAAATCGACGCCGGCAATCTTCAATTCGGCGAGCTTTGGATCCTTGTCGAGCTTTGCCGCGTAATAGTGCGTATAAGGAATAACGTCGCGCGCCATCTTCCAGCGCGCGAGGCGGCGGCGCCAGTCCGGCGCATAGACGCGGTCAATGGCGATTTCCTCGCGCAAGGAAGCTAGGAGGTCATAGAGAACCTCCGCCCGCTGTCCGAGTTTGTCGCCGTTTGAAAAGGGCGAAGAAAGCCCGTGCGTATTGATGCCGACGACAGCGCCAGCGCCATTGATGATCGGCCCGCCGCTGGTGCCCGGGGCCGTCGCCATGCGGTGAACGATCAGGTTTCGCCCCGAAACATCGCCCGACTGGTCGGCAAGATCGATCGGCGAAATCATCGCTGCGATGACGCCGCGCTCGATGCGCGAGGCAGCGCTCTTGTCGGCGATCCCTTGCGTCAGCACATCGCCAGGAAACCCTATTACCGCAATCGCGTCTCCAGCCTTCAACGCATAGAGGCTCTCCTCGGGCGCAATCGGCAGATCGGGGCCGAGGATGTTCTTGCCAGTGTCGCCATCGATCGGATCGACGATCAGCAGCGCCGCGTCATTGGCATAATCGGCAAGCGCGATGGCGCGCGGATTGACGACCTCGCTTTCCGGGTCGACGGGCTGATACCGCTCGGCGATGCGGGTGAAAGCGCCATAGCCGGCATGCTTGCGCGCGATGCGCACTTTAAGCTGTTTGCCGGTGAACTGGTTGATCGCGCGAATCGGATGGTCGTCATCCTCAAGCGGCAGCGCCGCGGCGACGTGCGCCGCCGTCGCAAGGACGCCGCGTTCACGATCGACGACAAAGGCGGTGCCGATGAAGCCGCGCTCATTGACGATCATGTAGACGGACTTGTCCGCTTGGCTCAGCACCGCTGGCGCGATCACGGCGCTAAGCGCCGCGTCGGCCTTGCGCTTCGTTTCGGCAAGTTCAGCCGTGAGCGATTGCCGCGCGGCGCGATCCCCAAAGCGTGCGGCTTCGCTCAGCGCCAGCGCAGCTGCAAGCAGCGCAAGCGCGGATGCGAAGAAGATTTTCTCCGTACGCCGGCTTTTGGTCTCGGATATGTCCGTCATCCCGCGCCCCCGCGAAACGCCAAGCCTAGGCGAGAGGGCTGCCGGCGCGCAAGCGTGTTGCAACCAGCGCGCGCGGGGGCCCCTGCGATTTTCCTTCAGGCGTCTTCCTGGCGCATCGCTTCTGCGACGAGCGCCGGGTCCGGCAACTCGCCGATTGCCATTTTGGCCTCATCGGCGGCGACAGCGACGCCCTCGACAAGGTCAATGTGCGGAAAAGCCGCCTTGGTAAACGGCGCGAAAGCGGTCCCGGCCCGGCCCGGCCGGCCGGCGATCTCAACGATGTCGCCCGCGCCGAAATTGTGGAAGCCGGCAATCCGCCCGAGGATCGCGCCATTGTCATCGACGACGTTCAGGCCGACGAGATCCTCCATGTAGAATTCTTCGTCTCCGGCCAGCGCCGGCAAAGCGGCGCGCCCGACATAGAGACGCTGCCCCGTGAGCGCGGCGGCGTCATCGCGGTCTGCAATTTCCGGCGCGGAGACAATTGCAACTCCAGGCCTCAGAGTACGGACGAAGGTGAGCGAGAACTGGCGCGCGCCGTCCTCGCTTTCGACCGGGCCATAGCCGGCAACCGCGTCTTCGGTCGCCGTGAAGGCGCGCACCTTGGCATGGCCTTTGACGCCATGCGCGCCGGCGAACGCGCCAAGGCAGACCCGCCGCGCAGTCACGGGCTCCCTCCGGTCTGTTTTTCTGCGATAGCGGTTTGCGGCGCCCCGTCCGCCCATACGGCCGCGGCCAGCGCCAATGCGCCCAGCACCGCAAAGCTCACCACCAGCGGCAGCGTTGTGCCATCATAAAAGCGGCCGATAAGACCGCCGATTGCCCCGCCGACGGCGCCGGTTGCAAACCCGCTCGCGGCGGCGGCGACGCCGGCGATATGCCCTGCGGGTTCCATGGAGAGCGCCTGCGCGTTCGGCGTAACAAAGCCCATACAGAAAAGTGTCGCCGTGACAAATGCCGCGAAAGCGACGGCGCTGTCATCGATCATAGTGTAGACGCCAAGGTGCGCGATCTGAACAACAATCAGCGCGATCAAGGCCACGCGCACCAGCGTCTTGGCGCCAACGCGCATCACCAATTGCGAATTGGCGATGGCGGCGATAGCAAATCCAATTGCGCTCGCCGCGAAAGCCGCGGGGAACCAGGCGCCGAGCCCGTACTGGTCGACATAAATCTGTTCTGAAGAGCTGATGAACCCGAACAATCCGGCAAACAGGAACGTCTGCACCGCGACATAGCCAAAGCTCGCGCGCATCGAGAAAAATTCGCCATAGTCGGCAAACGCCCGCCGGAAGCTCAAGGCAGGACGTGTTCCGGCGGATTGTGTTTCGGGTATGCGGAACGCCGCCCAGATGGCGATGATAGCGCCATAGCCGAGCAGGATCCCAAAGATAAGCCGCCACGAGCCAGCCATCAAAACCCACTGCCCAAGCAGCGGCGCAAGAACCGGCGCGGCCATAAAGATGGTGATCGCAATCGACATTGCCTGCGCCATGCGCGGTCCGGAAAAGCGGTCGCGCAACATGGCGAGCACCGCAACGCGGGCGCCCGCTGTCGCGGCGCCCTGAAATACGCGTGCGGCAAGCAGCAGCACGAGACTGTTCGCAACGACGCTGAACAGCGAGCCAAGCGCATAGGCCATGAGCGCCAAGAGCAGCACTCTGCGCCGCCCGAAGCGGTCGACAAGCGGACCCATAAACAGTTGCGAGACGCCATTGGCGACGATGTAGACAACGACAATAAGCTGGCGGTCGTTCTCGCGCGCGGCGCCAAGCGCCTCGCCGATGACGCCAAGCGCCGGCAGCATCATGTCGATCGCGAGGGCGTTGAGCGCCATGACGGCGCCAGTCAACGCGACAAGCTCAGCGTAGGGGATGGTCTTGCCGGCTTGCCGTGTCGCGGGAGCGTCCATCGTCCGGGCCTAACCCGCCGCTCTCCACTTGGCAATCAGGCCAGCCGCGGCCTGACTACACGATCATGAAAACGCCCCGGCCTTTTGGGCCGGGGCGCTTCACATTCTCGATCGCGAGAACGTTATGGACGCCAGGTCAGGCGCACATACCCGAATTGTCCCGGCACGTCGTACGTGTTCGGATCAAAGCCGTTCAGCTGGCAGCTGAAGCAGTTGGGCGGATTGGTGTCGAGGATGTTGTTGACGCCAATCGTGAACTCCGCCCGCTTGTCGAGCCAGGACGGCGAATAGCTCGCCGCGAGGTCGAGATAGAAGCGCGAGCCGAGGTCGTTGATATCGTCGGCCGGGCGCGAGCAGCCGACGTCGGCGGGAAGCGCCGCCTGATCGCCGCAAACCTCGGTAAGCGAGCTGATATAGCGCCCGACGCCCTGAACCCGGAAATCGGCAATCGTCCAGGAGAGCGTCGCCGTCGACTTGAACTCAGGGAAGGAGAACGTCGGCGAGCCGCGCACTGTCCCTTCGCGCGAGGTCACAATGAAGCCCGTCGAGGTCGGGTTGGCTTCGGTATAGTCGAGCAGATAGTTCGACAGGGACTGGAAGCTGAACGTTCCAGCGCTGCCGGCGTCAACGTCGAAGGCGACGCGCCCGTCGAGCCCCCTCGTTTCGATCCGGCCGATATTCGTCAGCTGGTTCGAGAACGAGATAACTGTGCCGGACGCGGCGCGCCCGATCGAAGCGCAAAGCGTCGGATCGAGCGTTGCCGCGCAGCTGTCAAGCTGGAGCTGGGCGTCGAGGGCCTGGATCGCGCCGTCGATATTGATCGAGTAATAGTTGAACTCGGCGACGGCGTTGTGCTCCTCAAGCCAGGTTGGCGCGTAGGTGAAGCCGACGTTCCAGCCTTTCGATTCTTCCGGCGCAAGCGCCGGGTTGCCGCCGGTCAGCGTGCTGATCTGGGCGTTGGTCTGTTGATAGGAGCCATTGGCCGGCACGCCGAGCGCAATGCAGTTTGCCAGAATATTCGCTGGCGCGACGGGCCCGCCGAAGAGGCCAAGAAGGTCCGAGCACGGATCTTCCAAGGTTGCGTCGAACCGCGTCGCGGTGCCGAACAATTCGCCGATCGAAGCCGCGCGGAAGCCTTCCGTAAACCCGCCGCGGATGGTGAGGTCCTCAGTCGGCTTCCAGCGGCCGCCATATTTGATCGTCGTCGCGGA
>JBJXFO010000132.1:0-24337 GCA_046154725.1 Parvularculaceae bacterium
CCCTACTCCGTCACCGGAGCGCCGCGCGTCATCAATGGCAAGGTCATCATCGGCAATGGCGGGGCGGAACTTGGCGTCAGGGGCTATGTGTCCGCTTACGATGCTGACACCGGCAAGTTGGCGTGGCGGTTTCACACCGTGCCGGGAAACCCCGCGGACGGCTTTGAAGACGCGACGATGGAAATGGCGGCCAAGACGTGGACCGGCGAATGGTGGGCGCTCGGCGGCGGCGGTACGGTCTGGGATTCCATGGCGTATGATCCAGACCTCGATCTCCTCTATAGTGGCACCGGCAACGGCTCGCCGTGGAATCAGCGTCTCAGAAGCCCAGGCGGCGGCGATAACTTGTTTCTGTCGTCGATCGTCGCGCTGAAGCCCGACACCGGAGAGTACGTCTGGCACTATCAGACAACGCCCGGCGATACATGGGATTACACAGCGACGCAGCACATGATCCTTGCCGATCTCGAAATCGGCGGCGCCCCGCGCAAAGTGATCATGCAGGCGCCGAAGAATGGATTTTTCTACGTCCTCGACCGCGCGACCGGCGCGCTCATTTCCGCAAAGAACTTCGTGCCGGTAAACTGGGCATCCGGCGTTGATCCCGCGACCGGGCGTCCGATTGAGAACCCGGATGCGCGCTGGCCCGGAAAGGCCCCCTTCTTTCAATTGCCGGGACCCCTTGGCGGGCACAACTGGCACCCGATGTCGTTCAGTCCACGGACGGGTCTGGTGTACATTCCGGCGCAGGAAATTCCGTTCCTCTATGGCGAGGATACGGCGTTTACCGCAAACGCCGGCGCCGGCTGGAACACGGGCGCCGAGTTTTTGCTTGGCGCGTTTCCGTCGGACGAAGCAACATTCAAGGCGATCCGCGGCTTGCTGAAAGGGCGCCTGATCGCCTGGGATCCCGTCGCGCAAGAGCCGCGATGGACAGTCGAGCATCAAGGCCCGTGGAATGGCGGCGTCCTGTCGACGGCCGGGGGCCTCGTTTTTCAGGGCGCGTCGGACGCGCACTTCGCGGCTTATGACGCCTTGACGGGCGAACAGCGCTGGCGCTTTTTCACCCAGACTGGCGTTGTGGCCGCGCCGGTCTCCTACGAAATCGACGGGGAGCAGTATGTGACGGTCGCGACGGGATGGGGCGGCGCTTATGCTCTTATCGCCGGCGGCGTTGCGACAACCGGAAGCGAAGCCAAAGTCGGCCGCATCCTGACGTTCAAGGCCGGCGCGACGGGGCAGTTGCCCGCGGCGACCACGATTGCCGCAGCGGCGAGCGCGCCGCCGCCATCGGTCGCCGCCGCCGAGATCATCGCTGTGGGCGCGCGCGCCTATGCGCAGAACTGCACGGTCTGTCACGGAGAACACGCGATGTCGTCGGGCCTTGTGCCAAACCTCAGGCACTCGCCAGTGCTCGGCGACGCGGATGCCTGGCGTGAGGTTGTGCGGGGCGGCGCCCTCGCCGGGCAAGGCATGGCAAGCTATGCCGCGATCCTCGACGACGCGGCGGCCGAGGCGATCCGCGCCTATGTCATCTCGGAGGCCAACAGCGCGCGCAACGCCGACTGGTATCGCGCGGCAACCCCTGCGGGAGGAAGTCAGTAGGCGGATAATTTAGAATGGCTGCCCGAAGAAGAGAAACGCCGATCTGTCGCCTTCGTCGGTGAACCCGCCGCCGAAGATCAGCGCGCCAAGCGGCGTATCCATCGCCAGGAAAAGACTGCCCGCCTGCGTCAAATTGCCAATCCTGATCTCGTCGACCGAGCGAAAGACGTTCCCCGTCTCGAGCGAACCGCCGACATAGAGCGGCGCCGAAAACAAACCGCTGCCGCCGGCGATCTCGTGATAGACGACCGCTGAGCCGATAATCGCGTGGCGGCCCTGGCGCGAGTTGCGCGGCAAGCCCGACAGGTTCAGAAAACCGCCAAGCAGCGCGCCGCCGAATTCATCAACGGACGGGTCGAGCGCGAAGACGCCGCTGACAATCGGCACGAACGTCGTGCGCCCGAAGGTTCTGGCGCCAAGGAACTGCGCCTCAAGCGTGCGATCGCCGACAAGCCCCGTTGCATCGGACAGGTTGCCGGCCGCGTTAATGGTCGCCGCGTATCCGCCTTTCGGGAAGGTGAAACTGTCGAGCGCATCGACCGAGAAGCTCGCAAAGACGCTGGCGCCTTCGTCGCTTGCCGGCTCAAGATCGCGCAGGCCAATGCTTGGCGACAAACGCCCCGCTGCGCCTTCAACGCCAAGCCTCAATTCAGCGTTGCGGCCAAACGTGCGCCCGCCGCTCAGACGCAAGGCAAGAGCGTCAACTTTGACGACGCCCAGCGCATTGGCGTCGTCGTCAAACGCAACGACGCGCTGGCGCGAAGCGCCGGCTTCCGCCGACACAAACCACCGCTGCAAGGCATCGAGCGGCTGGTAGAATTCGCTGGTAACCGACGGCTCGTCGCCGACCGTCACCACGGTGCGCCACTCCCCGCCCCAGGCGTTGATATTACGCCGTGTGTACCCGACGGTCGCGTTAAAGATGCCGAGGGTCGAAAAATCGGTCTTATAATCGAGCCCGAAACGCAGGAAATTGTTGCCGATGTCCGGCGGGTCTGCCGCGATGACGACGCCATAGGCGTCATCACGCTTCACGATGCGATAATCGATGCGGCGAAAGAGATCATAACCGTAGAGATCGTCAATCTTCCCGCGCAGCCGCTCAATATCGAGCGGCGCACCGGTTTCGATATCGAGCGCTTCAACGATCAACTGGTCTGGCGAAATCGTGCGATTGTCGAGCGCGACAAAACTGATAACCGGAGCGAGCGCCGCATCGGCGACTGGCGCGGTGCGATCGCCAGCGCGCAGGGCAAGCGCGCGAAGCTTGTCCATTTGCGCCAGCGCCGCCATCTTGCCGAGATCTGTCAGCGCTTCGCCGCGATTGAAGGCAAGCGGCGATTCTTTTCGAAGATCGGGCTGGATCAACACGTCGCCGGCTCGCAGCGAGGCGATCTCCCGCGTCGCCGTTTCGAGCGTCATGAAAGAGGTCAGCTGCAAGATGACGTCGGTGAAGCTATTGATATCTTCGGCGGGCAAAGGGTCAGTGCCGAGATCGACAACGATGACGAAATCGGCGCCCATGTCGCGCGCGATGCTGACCGGCAAATTGTTTGCAAGCCCGCCATCGACCAGCGTTCGGCCATCGATTTCGACAGGCGGCAAAAGCCCCGGCACGGCCATGCTGGCGAACACGGCACGGGCAAGATCGCCGCTGTCCAGTGCAACGGCGGCGCGCGTCTCAATGTCTGTGGCGACAGCGCGAAAGGGGATGTGCGTCTGGTCAAACGCCGCCCCCGGCGCGCGCGTGTTGAGCAGATCGTTGAGTGTCAGGAACAGTTTCTGGCCCTGGATGAGCCCCTTCGGCAGCGCGATGCGCCCATCCTTGAAGCCTAGCTTGTAGCGGGTCGAGAATAATTGGTCGTCTGTCTTCCTGCGGAAGATCAGCCGGTCGCGCGGCGTTGCGTCGTTGAAAAGCGCCGTCCAGTCGATGTCGGTTGCAATCGCGCGCAATTCGGCCGGCGTGTAGCCCACCGCATAGAGCGCGCCGATGGCGGCGCCCATGCTCGTCCCGGCGATGACGTCGGGCTTCAACCCCGCTTCTTCCATCGCTTCGATGACGCCGATATGCGCAAAGCCGCGCGCGCCGCCGCCGCCGAGCACAAGACCGATTGTCGGGCGGCCGTTTGCGGACTGTTCAGCATGCGCGGTTGGCGCGGCCAGTATGAGCAACGCCGCCAGCGCAAAGAGCTGCCTTAAAGCAAAGGGAATTGAGAGCTTCATACTAACGGCCCGGATTGTTTGCCAGCGCCGCCGTCGCAGCCATCCTGCGCCGCCGGTTCGATCCGGACCGGCGTCCCACAAATCGCGCGCCTTGTCGAAGCGCATTTGAGCCAGCGCAACGCGTGCGTCAGAATTAATGCAATTTAAGCTTTGGCCGCACGACCTGATTCACATGGCCGACAAGGATCATAAAGAGCCCGCGCAGCCAGCCGTGAATGGCGATCAGATGCATGCGGTAGAGCGAAACATACATGAAGCGCGCGGCGCGGCCCTCGATCGCCATACGCCCGCCGACGAGGTTGCCCATCAGGCTGCCAACAGTTGAAAACTTCGACAGCGAGACGAGCGAGCCGTAATCCTTGTAGGCAAATGGCTTCAAGGGCCTTGCGTTATTCATCGCGCAGAGATTGCGAAAGACGGTCTCCGCCATCTGGTGCGCGGCCTGCGCGCGTGGCGGCACGGCGCGGTCAGCGCCGTCGGGTTTGAAGAACGCGCAATCGCCGATCGCAAAAATACGATCATCGCGTGTCGTCTGCATCGTCGGCCGCACGATCAGCTGATTGCCGCGCCCGGTCTCCAGGCCGTCAAGATCCTTCAGGAAATCGGGCGCCTTGACGCCCGCCGCCCAGATCTTCAGATCGCCGGGGATCATCTCGCCGCTCTTGATCTTCATGCCATAGGCGTTTGCTTCTTCGACCTGCGCGTTAACGCGCACATCGACGCCGAGCGATCGAAGTTCCTCCGTTGCAGCGTCGGCCATTTCCTCCGGCAAAGCCGGGAGGATGCGCGGGCCGGCCTCCAGAAGCGTTACCTTGAGGCGGCTTTCGTCAAAGACTTCAAGTCCGTAGTGCTTCAATTCGCGCGCTGCATTATAAAGTTCAGCCGCAAGCTCGACGCCGGTGGCGCCGCCGCCGACGATTGCGATACGGACATATTCATCTGCATGCGGATAGCGCGCCATGGTGCGCGAGACGCGCAGGCATTGGTTGAGGAGCTTTTGACGGAAACGGTCCGCCTCCTGCCGGCTTTCCAGGAACATGCAGTGCTGCTTGACGCCGGGGACGCCAAAATCATTGGCGACCGACCCGACCGCAATGACGAGATAGTCGTAGCGGATGCGATGCTCGCCCATGATCTCCGAGCCGTTCTCATCGACAAGCGGCGCGACAATTACTTCGCGGCGCTCGCGATCGACGCCCTGCATGGCGCCGAGAAAGAACCGGTAGCCGCATATATAGCCGTGGCCGCGATAGCCGACCTCGTCGAGATTGGCGTCGAGCGATCCGGCGGCCACCTCATGGAGCAGCGGCTTCCAGATATGCGTCGGATTCTTCTCGACAAGGATGATGTCGTATCGCTCGCGCCCGAATTTCTTGCCAAGGCGCGCGGCGAGTTCAAGCCCGCCCGCGCCGCCGCCGACAACGACGATCTGGATCTTCTTAACGCTTGCGGCCGCCGCAGGCGCCTTGCTCACAGGACTGCCCTTAAGGCTTGGCGCCAATACTTGCTCGTTCAAGGCAGTCACTCCTGATCGCCGGCGCAATTGGCGATTTCCGCCGTGTCTGCGCGCCGCATGACTTTCAACAACACTTTTGCTGCACCGCAGCAAAAAATCAACGGCGTTGCCAAATAATTGTTTCAAGTGGGTCGCTTTGGCCAGAACAGCTTCGCGTTGACCCGCTAAATGGCGATCTTAGGCTAATTTTGGCTGAACTTGCGCGGGCCGGTTTGCAAGCAGGCTGGTGACGACGGCGGCCATTGTCAGCGCAAGGAGCGCGCCCATTATATGCCACGAGGTCGGCGCGCCGGTTGCCGCCGCAAGCCGTTCGGCAACGAGCGCGGCGCCAATGAACGCAGTCGCATTGGCAAGGCCGAGCGCGATCGCCGCGCCGCGATCGCCGCGCCGGAGGGGACCCGCCGTCACATAAAGGCCAAGGAGCCCGAGCGCGCCGCTGGCCGCGCCGACGAGGGTCATCAACGCAAAGTAAATAGGCCGCACCGCCTCGCGCGCGGCTTCGGGCACGGCGGCGGCATGAAACCACAGCATGTCATCGACCGTCGCATACAGCACGCCGAAAGCCATCAGAAAAAGGCTCAACGCGGCAAAGATCGTAACGCCGGCGATCCGAAAGAACACGCGCATGCAGGGCTCCGTTATGGTTTACAAGCGCCAGTCTAGGCGGCCGTCGCGCTCCAGCGCCAACACCATTCCTGCATCGGCTTCATGACGCTGGCGAATGATAGCGCCGCGCGGGCGATCGCGCGGCTGCGAAGGCTAGCCGCATGAATGCAATGCAGTTTCGGCATTTCCCTTTGGCGGCACGTTGGCGCGATGGTGCGCCGCAAGACGCTGGCGCTGCCGGCGCACCCCTTTGCCTTGCAACCAGGAGATGATGATGGAAGTCGATGAAGGACGCCGCCCGATCAACGGGCTATCCGGCCCTCGGCCGCTGGAGGGCCGCGTCGCGCTGGTTACCGGCTCGACAAGCGGCATCGGACTTGGCATTGCCGAGCGCCTCGCCGCCGACGGCGCCCGCCTTGTGCTGAATGGTTTCGGCGATCCGCGTGAAATCGAAAAGACAAAAGATCGCATCGCCTTCGAGCATAGTGTGCCCGTCGTTTACTCCGATGCGGATCTGTCGGTTCCAAACGAGATCGTCGAGATGATCCGCTTTGCGGAAGACGCAGTCGGCGAGATCGATATCCTCGTTAACAATGCCGGCATCCAGCACGTCGCGGCAATCGAAGAGTTTCCGCTGGAGAAATGGGACGCAATCCTCGCGATCAACCTGTCATCGGCGTTTCATGCCATCCGCCTGACGCTACCCGCGATGAAACGGCGCCAATGGGGCCGGATCGTCAACATCGCCTCCGCGCACGGGCTTGTCGGCTCGCCATTCAAGTCGGCATATGTCGCGGCCAAGCATGGCGTGCTCGGCTTGTCGAAAGTCGTCGCGCTTGAAGCCGCACAGTCGGGCGTCACTTGCAACACGATTTGCCCGGGCTATGTGTGGACGCCGCTTGTCGAAAAGCAGATCGAAGATCAGGCGCGCACTCATAACATTCCGCGCGACAAGGTCATCACTGACATTCTGCTGAAAGCGCAGCCGAACAAGCGCTTCGCGCAGACCAGCGAGATCGGCGCGCTGACAGCGTTCCTTTGTTCCGAAGCGGCCGCCTCAATGACCGGCGCGGCGCTTCCGGTAGACGGCGGATGGACAGCACAATGAGCCACGATCATCATCACCACGACGAAGCCCAGAAAACGAAGAAGCCGGCACGCACTCGCAGCCACACTGAAGTGAAGTCGATCAATCTCGCGCTCCAGGGCGGCGGCTCGCACGGCGCCTTTGCCTGGGGCGTACTCGACCGTCTTCTGGAAGAGGAGGCGCTGTCCTTTGACGGGGTCAGCGCGACGAGCGCCGGCGCGATGAACGCGGCGCTGCTCGCCTATGGGCTTGCCGAAGGCGGCCGCGACGGCGCGAAGACGGCGATGGCGAAATTCTGGCGCAAGATCGCCAATGCGGCGATTTTCAGCCCGCTGCAGCCGAGCCCGATGGACCGGATGTTCCATAATCATTCGCTAGAGACATCGCCGTTTTTCGCGATGTTTGACGTCATGTCCCGCCTCTACTCGCCGTACGAACTCAATCCCTACAATCACAATCCGCTGCGAAAAGCGCTCGAGGCTAGCGTCGACTTTGAAAAGCTTCGCCGCGAGAGCCCCATCAAGCTTTTTCTGTCAGCGACGAATGTACGAAGCGGCAAAGTTCGCATTTTCAAGAATGAGGACGTCAGCGCGGATGCCGTGCTTGCTTCCGCCTGTCTTCCCTTCATGTTTCAGGCCGTCGAGATTGAAGGAGAGCCCTATTGGGACGGCGGCTACATGGGCAATCCAGCGATCTTTCCGTTGATCTATCATTGCGAAAGTCGCGATGTCGTCATCGTCCATATCAATCCGATCATGCGATCGGAAACGCCGAAAAACGCCCGTGATATCCTCAATCGAATCAACGAAATCAGCTTTAACTCGTCCCTGATGCGCGAGATGCGGGCGATCAGCTTTGTCACCAAACTGATCGACGACGGGACGATCGATGAAGGCAAGATGAAGCGGATGCTCGTCCACGCGATCGACGATGAAGAGTTCATGAGAAAGCTCGGTGTCTCGAGCAAGATGAACGCCGACTGGGAGTTCCTGACCCATTTGAGGGATGTCGGACGCGCAAGCGCCGAGGCGTGGCTCGACGCGCATTATGACGATCTCGGGAAAAACGCGACCGTCGATATCGAGGAGAAATACCTCTAGCTTGTCGCCAGACGGTTGAGCATTGCCCGAACAGCGTCGCCTGAAGATGGAGACTTGCCGGTGGTCGCGCGGGGTATTCAAAAGACAGGCTTGCGCTCTTTCGTCGAGCGTTTCGGCGTGCGAGCCGTCGCCCTTGCGGGCCTGCAGCCGTCGCCGCCGGCGCCGGCGCGCATCCGGGCGGCGGTCGCCATCTATGAGGAACAAAGCGAGCGCATTGTCAGCACCATCCAGCTTGCCGGCGTCATCGGGTTTGCCGCGCTCTATGCCGCCACCTATGCAGGCTTTGAGGTGCATCACGCGATCGAGCCGGTGCCGGTTGCGCTGGTGTTCTATGGCGGCTTTACGCTCTGGCGGCTGCGGCGCAGCTATCGCTCGAGCCTGTCCGTCACGCAGCAATATGTGTCGGCAGCGATCGACATCGTGGCGCTTTACGCGCTGATTGCCGCCTTTCCCTTCCAGTATAACGAGCCTGCGGGGCTTTATCTGAAGGCGCCGACGCTGTTCTACGTCTTCATCTTGATCGCGTTGCGTGCGCTCCGTTTCGATCCGCGCCTGACGCTCTTTACGGGTGTGCTTGCGGGTGTCGGGTGGGCGTGCCTTGCGCTCTGGGCGGCCATCGACGGCGCACCAATCACTTCAGACTACCGCGTCTATATGACGTCGATGTCGCTGCTGCCGGGGGCGGAGCTGGAAAAGATCGCCTCTATCGTGGCGACGACGCTGGTGCTGGCGCTCGGCGTCCACCGCACCAGGTCGCTGCTCTATCGGACAGCGACCGAGACCACAGCGGCAGCCGACCTGACGAAGTTTGTCGGGCGCGACGCGGCCGAACGCATCAGGGCCTCGCATCACGGCGTCAGGTCCGGCGACGGCGAGACACGACGCGCCGCCATCATGATGATTGACTTGCGCGGTTTCACGACGGTGACGAAGGGCCTCGCGCCGACCGCCGTTATTGCTCTGCTCAAGGATTATCAGGCACGCCTATTGCCAATTATCGAAGCGGGCGGCGGGTCGGTCGACAAATTCATGGGCGACGGTGTGCTGGTCAGCTTCGGCGCTGCGCAAGACACCGGCCGGGAATGCGCCAACGCTGTAGAGACCGCGCTGGCAATCGCCGCCGAGGTTGATCGCTGGAAAGCCGACCGCATCGCAGCCGGCGCCCTGCCGCTCGATGTCGGCATCGCGCTGGCAACCGGCAATGTTGTCTATGGCGCAATCGGCTATGGCGAGCGTCTCGAATATACGGTCATCGGCGACGCCGTTAATCTCGCCGCCAAGCTTGAAAAGCACGCCAAGGTCGAAAAGGCGCGCGTCATCGCCGCGGAAGACGTTATGGTGCGGGCCGAACAGCAAGGCTCCCAGAGCCGTCCCAAGCGCCGGGTCGCCGCCGCTGCAGTCGCCGGCGCTGGCGAGCCGATCGACATCGCCATCCTCGACTGAGGAAAGGCTCATCAAAACCATGACGTAAGCGCATTTCCAACCGGGGCGCTGACGCCCTTAGGGTCGCGTTGAGCCTTTGGAGAGCGCCATGACCAAATTCGAAAGCGCCGCCGGCAACGCGGCAACGCCTGCACCCATCAAACGATGGGCCGGGCACGGCCTTACGGCATTTATCGCGATCGTCTTTCTCGACTCGCTGCGTTTCAAGTTTTCCAACGCGCCAAAAACGCAGATCATTTTCGGCGATCTCGATCAATGGTCCACAGGCCTTGGCGCGCCGGGCCTGTTTGCGCAGGGCGGCCTCTTCAGCCAGTACGTAATCGGTGGCGCCGAACTCGTCGCAGCGCTCTTGCTGATTTCGACCATGTTCGCGAAGCGCTATCGATTCCTGCAGCCGCTCGGGGCCATGCTGTCGATCGCCATCATGTCCGGCGCGATCAGCTTTCACCTGTTCACGCCGCTCGGCATCAATGTCGATCAGGACGGCGGCGCGCTGTTCTATACCGCGTGCGCGGTCTGGATCGGCGCGATTGTCCTGTTATTGCTACGCCAAAAGGAGCTTCGGACGCTAGTCGTGCGCCTGCGCGCCTTTGTTGCGCCAGAGGCGCGATAGAGCCCTCAACGCCGGATAGCCAAAGGGCCGCGCGGGGCCCGGCCCTCGACCGGAGCCGCAGATCTTCCTATTTTATCTCGCCCGAAAAGGAGGCGTGTCATGGAAATGCAGCAGATACGCTATTTTCTCGCCGTCGCGGAAACATTGAATTTCACGCGCGCAGCGGAGCGGTGCAGTATCAGCCAGCCGGCGCTGACGCGCGCCATCAAGGCGCTGGAAGACGAGCTTGGTGGCCCGCTCATCAACCGCGAGCAGCGCAACACGCATTTGTCCGAGCTCGGACGAATGATGACCCCGTATTTCCAGACGATCTACGAGCAGTCCGTTTCCGCCAGATCGACGGCGATCGAGTTTCGCCAGCTCGGCGGGGCAAAGCTGAAGATCGGCGTGATGTGCACGATTGGCCCGTCGATCGTCGCTGATTTTATCGCCCGCTATTCGCTGGCCTTTGAAACCATTGAAATCGATGTATCCGCACTGGCGCTCGCGCCGATTAAACAGAAACTGCTCAACGGCGAGTTTGAAGTCGCACTCCTCGGCGCGCCGGAGCCGCTCGGCGAGGAGTTTCATGAATTGCCGCTATTTCATGAGAATTTCGTGCTCGGCCTCGCGCTCACGCACCGTCTCGCCAATGCGGATGTCGTGCCCTGCCGCGAGCTGGACGGTGAGCGTTACATCAATCGTGCAAACTGCGAGTATTATGATGTGGTTCACGAAACGTTCGTCGCGAACGGGATCCGCACCCGCAAGGTCTTCTCCAGCGAATGCGACGAATGGGTGATTGGCATGATCAAGGCTGGCCTCGGGATCGGCTATTTTCCGGAATTTGCGGTCACCGACCCAGGGGTCATTGTGAAACCGCTGGTGGATCCCGCCTTCTCGCGCACCGTCAGCCTTGTCACCGTGCGCGGCAGGCCCCATTCGCCGGCGGTTGGCGCCTTTGTGAAGCAGGCGCGGCTCGAAAAATGGCCGATCGCACAGTCGCCGAAGCGCGCCGGTCGCTAACCCGAGAGGATGGGACCACGCTTCGGGCAGCAGTGCGTCATGCCGTGCGGGGCGGTTCCGCGGTCGTCCGTTTCAGCGTCGCGGCAAGCAGCGCGGCAAGGCCGAGCGCGACGCCGACCGCGGCGACTGTCGCTGGCCATCCTGACGCCTCAAAAATGCGCCCGAGGAGCGCGGCGCCGGCAAGCCCGCCGAGATAATAGGACGACAGATATAGACCGCTCGCGGCGGCGCGGTCGCGCTTGGCGGCGCGGCCGACAAATCCCGTCGCCGTCGCCTGTGCGAAGAATGTCCCGACAGCGACAATTGATAGTCCGGCAAGGATCAGCGGCAGCGACGGCGAAAGCAGCAATGGCAAGCCAATGAGGGCAAGGCCCAGCGAGAGGAAGAAACTCTTGCGCGCCCCAATTCGCGCGGCGGCAACGCCGGCGAACGGGGTTGTCAGCATCGATGGCAAAAACACGAAATAGACGAACCCGAGGGCCATTGGCGCCAGCGCGATGGGCGGCGCCGCCAGCACGAAATTCACATAAGTGAAAACGCCGATAAAGGCGAAGAGAATGAGAAACCCGATGGCGAAGCTTTTCGTCAGACACGCGTTTGACAGATGATCGCGCATCGCCGCAATGGGCGACCGCAATACCTCCTGCGCATCCGCCATCGGCTTTGCCGCCCGAAGAGCAGCGTAAGCGACACCCGCACCGGCAAGATTGAGCGCGGCGAAGAAATAGAAGTTCGCCGGCACGCCAAACTCGCCCGTGACCGACCCGGCCATCAGCCGGCCGATCAGATTGCTGGCGACGACCCCGGTCACATATGCGGCAAGCGCGGTCGACGTTTGCGCTGCCGAACAGCGCTCGGCGAGATAGGACATCGTCAGCGAAAACGCGGTCACCATGAATACGCCCTGCACAATGCGCAGGAGCGCGAAGGTCGTCAGGTCATCAACGAAAGCGAGCGCAAGCGTCGGCGCGGCTAGCGCCGCAAGGCTGACCCAGACGCCGGTGCGCCGATCGATCTTGCCGCCGAACAGCGCCACGGCAATGCCGGCGAACGCCATGCCGATAGTCGACGCGTTGACCGCAAAGCCGATCGCCGAGGGCGAAGCGTCAAATCGCGCCGCCAGCGAAGGCAAGATCGCCTGCGCCGCAAACAGATCGACGAGGGTGAGAAAGCCGATAAGGCCAATGATCAGCGGCGTGGTGCTGTTCGTCGCTCGTTCGTTGTGAATTGTTTCTGGCATCACTTCGGGCATGGCATGTAATGTTCGCTGTGTCTGCCGCCCCCCTCTAAAACAAGCGCCGCGCCGATCTGGGAGAGCAGATCGACGCGACGCGCGTCCGCAGCGGGAGAGGGCGGCGTGCTGCGGAGGTCTCGGCCAACTGAATGGGCGTTGATTGGCCGATTATTCGTCGTGCTTGACGTCAGCGGCGTAGAGGACTGCCGCGGTTTTGCTTTCGTTCTTCCACCAATGCATGACGCCTTTGACTTCCTTGGAGATCTCGCCAGCCTTGTGGGTGACGCCAACGCTGCAATCGCTGCGGAATTCGGTGATCTCGCCCGAAGCCGTGAAAATCAGCGCGGGACGATCGGTGTGATCATGCCACGGCACGACGCCGCCCGGCTGGACGACGAGTTTGCGAAACCGCAAACGGCGGTTGTCGAATCCGGCAATTTCCTGCCCGAGATCGATCGAGGACAGTTCTTCGTCGGTCACGTCTTTTGGCATCGTCTCGCCGCTCGTGCGGGCGCCCGCCTTGACCTTGCCAGCCGGGCATTCGCCCGCTTGTGCGACGGCGCCGGTGAAAACCAGCGTTGCGGCAACAGCCGCGCCAAGGCCAAGCCTTGCGAGTGAAGAGATCCGGTTCGACATGGGCGTTCCTTCCTGAGGGTTGACCGCAGCAAGGGGCGCCGCAGTACGTTTGAAGACGCGATCTGAATACAACCCGCCCCGGCTGGGCGGAACTTGTATTAAGTCATGGCTTTGATGCGGGGCGCGCATTGGCGGAAGCGATACGCGGGCGTTATTATTATGATACGGAGTGACGCTTGACGCCCCCCGCCGGTTGCTGCCGGTCAAAGGCGACTATGACAGACTTGCGACGGGGCGCAGGTTTGCACCCCTGAGATCGATCCATGCCCGACGCCCTCAAACCCGCCGCCATTCCAATATCGCCAGCGAGTATTATCGCGACTGGTCGCCATCTGCGCGATCGCTTGCTGGCGATCGCCGACGAAGACCGCAGCAACAGCCCGCGCCTTGCGGCGTCGATTGACCGGTTTGTGAGCCGGCTTCACGACGTCGAGGCTGGCGGGGCGGCCCCAGTCATCGGCGCGCCGTTTCCTGACTTTATGCTTCCCGACCAGAATGGACGCCTGGTGAGCCTTGCAGCATTGCGCGCCGAGGGCCCGGTAGTCGTGGCTTTTCTGCGCGGGCACTGGTGCCCCTATTGTCAGGCGACCGCCAGCGCGCTTGGCGAAGTTACCGGCGCCGCCGCCGCCAAGCGGGCCAGTATCGTTGCCATCTCGCCGGAAAGCCGCCCCTTTGCGCGTCGCCTTGCGGGCGATGCGAACAACAAGATCGCGGTACTCACCGACATCGACAATGGCTATGCGCTCGCGCTGAACCTCGCCATTTGCATCGATGACGAACTGGCCCGGTTAATCGCTGAAGACGGCGCGGACGTGCCGGCTTATCAATCGGCGGGAAGCTGGATTTTACCGATTCCCGCAACGTTTGTTGTAGAGCAGCGTGGTCTTGTTGCAGCGCGTTTTGTCGATGCCGATTTTCGCACCCGCATGGAAATAGAAGACATCATGACCGCGCTGGACCAACTCTCGTAACGCGCTCTTCTGCTATTCAGGCCGCAGACGCGTACGCCTTCTCGGCTGAACGAAGCAGCGTCAGCAAGGCCGTCGCCGGCGCGCTTCTGAGGCGGCCTGCAACGCCATAAATGTAGACGGTGCGCGACAGGCCAACGCCATTCAGTTTTACGCGCCGCGATGCTTGCGCGCGCGGCGCGCTCGCCGGCACGATGGCAAAGCCGGAACTCGCCTGCAAAAGCCCACCGAGATGATGGTGGCTGTCAAACTCGTGGACAGCTGTGAGCGCTGCGCCGCCGGCATCGAACCAGCGCGCAACGATCGGGCTGTCTTCAGAACCGGACTGTCTGATCAGGGATTGCCCGTTGAGATCGCCGACGTCAATTCCATTGCGCTGCGCCAGGGGATGATCAGCATGCACTGCGACTTCAAATCCTTCGGTAAAGAGCGGCCAGCGATCAAGTCTTTCCCATCCGTCCTCGACCGCGCTCGCAATGGCGAGATCAGCGCCGCCCTGCTTCAGCGTCGCGAGGATATCGCTTCCCGCCCCGTGAAAGAGGCGAAGCTGCAGTCCCGGAATGATCCGGAACACCTCCGCGATCGGCGCCATGAACAGTTCGAGATTGACCGAGTGAGATAGCGCAAGCGCGAGCGGTGCAACCTCGTTTTTTGCAACTGAGCGGGCGAGATCGACGGCGCTGATCGCGCTTTCATAGCACTGCCGCATCAGCGGCAGCATACGCTTGCCAAGCTCGGTGATATGGGAATTGCGCCCCTCGCGGCGGATCAGATCGCCGCCGAGTTCGAATTCAAGCGCCTGGATCGCCCGCGTCAGCGCGGGCTGCGACACATTGCAGTCCTCTGCCGCGCGCGTAAAATTCAGCGTATCGGCCAGCGCCAGAAAGTACCGGATTTGCTGCATTTCCATGCTTGGCGCCCCTGACCTTGCGCCCCTTGCCGGCGCCTGCTGGTATTGTTGCTAACCCGAATGTCGGTGTCACGTCAAAAAGCTGCCAGCGCGGCAATCCAACAGGCTACCCGCCGCCCGGTCTTACCGGAAATCACCGATAGCGAAGCATATCGCGCGTGAGCGCGCTGATCTTCGAGACGCCCATCAGCTTCATATCGCGTGTGATTTCCGTCTTGAGGTTCGAGAGCGCGCGCTCGACGCCCGGCTGACCCGCTGCGGCAAGCGCATAAAGATAGAGGCGCCCGCCCGAGCACGCCTTGGCGCCAGCCGCAATCGCTTTCAGGACGTGCGTGCCGCGCCGCACGCCGCCATCAAGGATCACGTCGAGCTTGTCTCCGACAGCGTCGGCGATTTCGGCGATCTGGTCGAAGGGCGACCGCGACCCGTCGAGCTGGCGTCCGCCATGGTTCGAGACCATGATGGCGCTGGCGCCGATGTCGATGGCGCGGCGGGCGTCTGCGACGCTCATCACGCCCTTGAGGCAGAAGGGCTTACCCCATTTGGCGCGCAAGGCTTCGGCGTCCGCCCAGCTCATCGTTTGGTCGAGCATGGTCGAGAAATACTCACCGACCGACACTGCGACGTTCGAACCCTCGCGCACGTGACTCTTCAACTCGACAAGTTCAAAGCCCTCATGCGTGAAATAGTTGAACGCCCATGCCGGATGCGCCGCAAAACTCAACAGGCTCTTCAAGGTCAGGCGCGGCGGCGAGGTGAAGCCCGTGTGCAGATCGCGCTCGCGATTGCCGCCGGTGATTGTATCGACAGTGAGCGCCAGAACGTCAAAGTTCGCCGCTTGCGCTTTCGCGAGCATGGCGTCGTTGAGCCCGCGATCCTTGTGAAAGTAGAATTGAAACATCTTCGGCGTTGAAATCATCGCGCCGACCTCGGCAAGGCTGACAGTGCCGAGCGAAGATACGCCGAACATCGTACCGAACTTTTCAGCAGCGCGCGCAACGGCGCGCTCGCCGTCATGATGAAAGAGGCGCTGCAGCGCTGTCGGCGAGCAAAAGACCGGCATCGCCAGTTTCTGCCCCATCACCGTCACCGACATATCGATGTCGGAAACTCCGGCAAGAACATTCGGGACAAGATCGCACCGGTCAAACGCCTCGGTATTGCGGCGATAAGTGATCTCGTCGTCGGCCGCACCGTCAATGTAATGAAAAATCGGCCCGGGCAGGCGCCGCTTCGCCAGCGCCCGCAAATCGTCGACATTATGGCAGTCGGCAAGGCGGCGGGTCATCTAAGGTAATCCGTTTACTGATGGACCGTTAAAGGGCGCGACTGGCTTGACAGTCAAGAAAATTCAGGGCCGCGTCCAACCCGTCGATGACGCCGTCTGCTCCAAGCTCTGCAACCGGCTTCGTGCTGTAGCCATGCTTCACCAGAATGCATCTGACGCCTGCGGCGCGCGCCGCGTGCAGGTCGTGTGCTGAATCGCCGACCAGAAGCGCCGCCCCGGCACTCGCGCCAAGCATTTCGAGGCACGCCTGCACTGGCATAGGATCGGGCTTTTTCGCGGGCGCTGTGTCGCCGCCGATGATCGCGCCAAACAATTCAGTCCAGCCAAGCCCCTCAAGAATGGTCCGCGTGATCGCTTCAGGCTTGTTGGTGCAGAGCCCGATTGGGAGCGCGCGTGCCCGGATAGCGTTTAATGTCGCTCCGGCATTCGGATAAGGGCGCGACAGCCGCAAGGGGCGCTGCGCGTAGATATCGATGAACGCCGCCGCTTGCGCATCGAGATCGGCTGGCGCCTCAGCGCCTTGCAACGCCCAGGCGCGTTCCAGCAGTTTGCGCACGCCGCCGCCAATCATGAGGCGCACGCCGGTCTCGGGAATGGGCGCCGCGCCGCGGCTCTCAAGGAACTCATTGAGCGATGCGGCAATATCGGGCGCGCTGTCGATCAGCGTGCCGTCCAGATCGAAGATAACCGCATTCACGGAGGCGTTCACGCGGCTTTCCATTTGATCGAACAGCCGATTGAGGGGATTTGGGTCTCCGGTCCGCGCCCGGTCGCGGCGATCTCTTTGATCGCCTCGAAGAGATCGCGCCGCAAATCCGGGGGACCGGCCTCCTTGCGAGAGGCATCAAGGCGGCCGCGATATTGAAGCCCACCATCCCCGTCGAAGGCAAAGAAGTCCGGCGTGCATACAGCGCCATAGGCGCGCGCAACACTTTGCGTTTCGTCATGGCAATAGGGGAACGGGAGCTGCTTTTCTTTGGCAATGCGCGCCATCATTTCAAATCCGTCTTCCGGATAGGCGGCCGCATCGTTCGAGCAAATCGCTGCAACGCCGACGCCAAGCGGCGTAAGGTCTCGCGCATCACGAATGATCCGGTCAAGGACGGCTTTGACATAGGGGCAATGATTGCTGATGAACATGATCAGCGTTCCGTTCGCGCCCTTGACGTCCGCAAAGGAATAAACACGACCGTCCGTTGCGCGGAGGTGGAAATCCGGCGCTCGCCAGCCGAAGTCACAGACCGGTGGTGTCGCCGCCATCGTTTCAATCCCTCAGGCGGCAGCGCTGCGAAGCGCCGCAATATTTTCAGCGTAGCGCCCGCCCTTGAAGACTGCCGAGCCAGCAACGAGGGCTGTTGCGCCGGCCGCTGCGAGCGCGCCTGCGTTTGACGCGTTGACGCCGCCATCAACCTCAATCTCAATCGGCTGCGCGCCGATCATCGATTTGATCCGGCGCACTTTCTCAATCTGCGAGGGAATGAACGACTGGCCGCCGAAGCCGGGATTGACCGACATGACGAGGACCAGGTCGAGCCGGTCCAGCACGTACTCAATTACAGTCTCGGGCGTCGATGGATTGAGCGAAACGCCAGCCTTCTTGCCGAGCGCGCGGATCGCCTGCAGCGAGCGGTCAAGATGAGGCCCGGCTTCCGCGTGCACCGTGATGATGTCTGCGCCAGCGTTGGCAAACGCGTCAAGAAACGGATCGCACGGCGTAATCATCAGGTGCACGTCAAAGAGTTTCGACGAATGCGGGCGCAAGGCCTTCACGACATCCGGGCCAATCGTAATATTGGGCACGTAATGTCCGTCCATGACATCGACGTGAATCCAGTCGCATCCGGCAGCGTCAATCGCGCGCACTTCCTCGCCGAGGCGCGCGAAATCGGCCGACAGAATAGACGGCGCAATTTTGATCGAGGACGTCATGAGCCTACCCGTTCGCTGTTCGCGCCGAGCGGCTCGTCGAGCCCGCCCCTGAACACCCGGCTGGCGCGAATGTCGCTTTCCTCAATCATGCTGAGCGCGGCGGCGTCAAGCGGCCCGGTTGCGGTGTCAAAGAGGCGCTTGGCCTGGCGCATCCTTGCCCGGTCGAGCGCATTGCGGAGCGAGCGCGCATTGGCGAAGTGCGACTGCGCGCGCCGCGCCGGGATGTAATCGCCAAGCGCGATGCGCGCCGCGCTGCTCAATTTATACCCCTGACTTTCAAGCATGACATCGGCGATTCTTAGAAGCTCACCATCCGAATAGTCCGGAAAATCGATGTGGTGGGCAATGCGCGAGCGAAAGCCCGGATTGCTTTCAAAAAACTTGTTCATCCGGTCCGCATAGCCCGCGAGAATGACGACGAGGTCATCGCGGTTATTTTCCATGATTTGCAGGAGGATCTCAATTGCTTCCTGGCCATAGTCACGCTCATTCTCCGGCCGGTAGAGATAGTACGCCTCATCAATAAAGAGGACGCCGCCCATCGCCTTTTTCAACACTTCTTTTGTCTTCGGCGCAGTATGCCCGATATACTGTCCGACGAGATCGTCGCGCGTAACCGTTACAAGATGACCTTTGCGCACATAGCCGAGGCGATGAAGAATGGTCGCCATCTTCATTGCGACGGTCGTCTTGCCAGTCCCCGGATTGCCGGTGAAACTCATGTGCAAAGTCGGCGTGTCGTTCGTCAGGCCTAGCTTTTTGCGGGCGCGACCACTCGGATTGGCCTCGAAAGCGGCGACACGGCCATGCACAAACGCCGGCGCGCCAACCGGATGGCGCCCCGTGATGGAGACGATCTGCGTGGTTATCACCGCGCCGCAGGTCGGATACTTCTCGATGACCGCTTCGCCGATTGCGTAGACGCCTTCCATCAGCGCCAGAAACGGGTCCAGCCACGCCTCATCAACCTCGATGCCGCTGGCGCGGTGAATCACGGCCTGACTTTCCGCCGTGCAGCGGCAGGGCCTGGTTGGCATGAGAGCCTCCGGCTCAAGTTTGAACGATGGCATCATTTCGATTACCCCTCCGCAACTGACACGCCTAGCTCATTCGGACATGATGGGAATGGCGCACCCGAAGGGATTCGAACCCCTGGCCTCTGCCTTCGGAGGCGTCAAGAAGGCGCCTAAATCATTGAAATTTTAGGTGCGCGACGAAGCCCCACGTAGTCAGAAAAAGCGGGACAAACCCAGAAAGCAACGCACAAAGTTGCCAGCACGTTGCCAGCCATTTTTCTCAATTTTGACCGATTTTTCTGCCCTTGTCGCTGCCTTGGGCGGGCAGCGCTAAAACGTCCTTTGCCGCCGTCTCTCGTTGCCAGCTTTGGCCGCACTGATGACCTCCGCCTATGCAGGCAACGGTCAGCCGCATCGGCGGCGGGCAAGCCGATCATTGCAAATCGAAAGCATTACTTTTAATATGCATGGATGATTCCCCGCCGCGCCCTTGCTCTTGTTGAAGCCGCCCTGTCCCGCCAAGCCGCCGTGGCGGTGATCGGGCCGCGCCAGGTGGGCAAGACCACCTTGGCGCTCGCCATCGCCGAAACCCGTCCATCCGTCTATCTAGACCTCGAAGCAAGCGCGGATCGGGAGAAGCTTGCCGATCCGGTTTTGTTCATTGAGCAGCACGCCGACCAATTGGTGATCCTCGATGAGATTCACCGTATGCCCGAGATCTTCCAAGCGTTGCGCGGCATCATCGACAAGAAGCGTCGCGGCGGCCAACGGACCGGACAATTTCTAATCCTCGGCTCAGCGGCGATCGATTTGTTGCGGCAATCGGGAGAAACCCTCGCCGGACGAATTGAATATGTCGATCTTGGGCCGCTCGATATTCTGGAAACCGAGAGCGGCGCCGATCTTCATCGCCTGTGGGTGCGGGGCGGGTTTCCCGATAGCTATCTGGCGTCGAGCGACATCGACAGCTTTCGCATTCGCCGCAGTTTTATTCGCACCTATCTGGAACGCGACGTGCCGATTTTCGGCCCGCGCATTCCGTCCGAAACGCTCGAACGCTTATGGATGATGCTGGCGCATTCACAAGGCACGTTGCTCAACGCCTCTCGCCTCGCCAGCGCTTTGTCCGTGTCCGCACCTACGGTGACAAACTATATCGGCTTGCTCGTGGATTTACTTTTGGTGCGCCGCTTGCAGCCCTTCCACGCTAATGTCGGCAAACGTCTGGTAAAATCTCCCAAGACCTATGTGCGCGATAGCGGCCTCACCCATGCCTTGCCGGGGCTGGAAAGCCTCGATGACGTGCTCGGTCATCCAGTGGCGGGCGCATCCTGGGAAGGGTTCGTGATCGAGAATCTGATCGCCGCCGCGCCGGAGCGCACGCGCGCCAGCTTCTATCGCACTGCAAGCGGCGCCGAGATCGACCTTCTCCTTGAACTCGGGGGGCGCCACGGCATCTGGGCGATAGAAATCAAGCGCGGTCTGACCGCCAAAACCGAAAAAGGCTTTCACATCGCGCTTGAGGATGTGCAGCCCGCCAAGTCCTTCGTCGTCTATTCCGGCGAGGACCGCTATTCCAAGGCGGCGGGCGTCGAGGCCATTAGCCTCAAAGAACTCGCCAGCCTGCTGAGCGAGCTTCGCTAGGAGCTTGACCCATAAATCACAAATGAGGATGCGCTCCTCGGCCGCCTCCTCCATCATTGCGACATCATCGACATCGGCAGCGCGTCTTGGCGCTTCAAGAACTGTGAAGCCGCGTGAGGCGCGCCGGGCTTACCGGCCGACATTTCCCGAGTTTATTCCACCCTTCTAAAGTCGTTTTTCCCCCACCCTCCGAACGCAGCCGTCGCCGTGCACAGATCAAAAATGGAGGCCCATTTGCACGCCGATAACGGGTCCCGTTTCAACGCCAATTGAAAATAGGGAAATTGCGCTGGCTGAGATGCAACCCTTAAGCCGGAATACTCGGAAAAATGCGGCTTCATTCAGCGCGACAACGGCAGCAAGTTGGTGACGACAAGCAGATCGAGCGTTTGTTTTAGCAGGTCGAAATGGGTTTCAATGCGCACAATAGCGGCTTCCTCAAACTCGATACGGGACTGGATCAGGTCGGGCAGCGTTCGCAGGCCTCGCTCATATTCGATTTCGGCAGCCCGAAGCGCGTCTCAAATCAAACCGCTGCGCCAACCCGCGCACAGGTCTCATCAATCGGCGCGTATCACGCTCTCAAAGCCCGCGAACCGGAATGCTGCGAACGGGCATACCCTGAATTTCTGGGGCTGTACGATCAGATGACGCGAAAGCCGCTTCGCGCGGTCGATTGAGTGGCGGGAAAGCGCCTTGCGGCGCTTTCGCCAAGCGTTTCAGCCTTGCCAGAAAATATGGACCTCCTCGAAGCCCGTCTCGATGGCGAGGATGTCGGACATTTCCAGATCGCGGGCCATACGCTCATAGTCGATGTAATATTGCAGGTTGGCGGGAATCTGCGTGGTTTGCTCGGTAATCTCCTGCGCGTAGTCGGCAACGGATGAATAGACGCCGCAATAGCGGTCCTCCATCGCCTCGCGGGCCTCGTCCACACTGCCGAAATGCTCAACCAGCTTCCCGGCAATTGCGCCGTGTTCATCAATGAAAGCGGCAATCTCCGCGACCTGCGAAACGCTAGAATATTCGCCAAGCTTTGCGCCTTCAAAGCCTTCATAGTCATGGATCGCGTGTTCTTCGGCTCCGGGGATCGGGGACGCTTTCAGCATTTCGCGGATGCCGTGCCATATATGCTGTTCGCCTTGCGTGGCGTCGATCCAGTGCCCGTGCAGGATGCCGTTATTGTAGGCGGCGAGACACGCCACATAGATTTTGATGGTTGCAGTTTCGTCCGTCATCGGAGGTTTTCCTTTCAACAGGAAGGGGTTGCTCATGCAACCCTGCCTCGTGGCGAACAGGCGGTGTGCAAGTGAGAAGAAGAATCTGCGGCGGGCGCACAGAGCGCCAGCGTAGGAGCCTCGGGAACCGCTGATTGTTCTTCTCACGCGCTGAGGGCGCAGCTCTAAGCCTTTTCTGTCATCAAGAGAACAGAATGCACGGAATGAAGCTGGGTGTTAATGACCAGATTCAGGCGCAAACAATTCCGCATATAGGCGCTGAATTGTCTCGGCCTCATCGTCCGTCAAGGCGGAAAACTCGTTCTGTCTAGCGCGGCGCGAAAGGACGCCGCCGTTTTGATTCAGGAAGCGGAACAGAAGGTCAGCAATGCGATCCGGCATATCGACAACCAGTGATAGCTTGCCTCGGAACGCATCGTAACGGCGTAGGAACTCCGCTTCTTCCGGCAAATCATGCTCAATCGTCTTTTGGACGCATTCGAACAGGAACTCGGCATGAGCCGTGGCGTCGAAGAACCGGTAGAAATCGCCGGTATCATTCAGGACGCGGACATTGCCGCTTTCGGTGGGTTGCCATTCAATCAGTGGCAACAGGCGAGAGGAGTAATCCTCCAAGACCCTGCGATAATCGTCGATGCGCTCCAGAATGGCGGCGGAAACTGGAAATACGACCCCCAGCGGATTGAAACCCCGTTCAGCCAGAACATGGTGAATGAGGTAACGGTGAAGCCGTCCGTTTCCATCCTCGAACGGGTGAATGTAAACAAATCCAAAGGCCAGCGCCGCCGCTGCAAGAACCGGATCAAGCTGCGGCGTGACCATCCGGTCGAACGCTGTCAAACCTGCAATTAGCGCGCCCAAGTCTTCGTGGCGCGCGCTGATATGATCCGGGATCGGCATCCGGCTGTCACGATCATGCTCACCGATAAAACCGCCTTCGGTGCGCAGTCCAAGATGCACAAACCGCGCATCGCCAATGACAATCCGCTGCAAGCGTAATAGCTCGTCCAAGTCGATGGGCTGTTTGCCGGACTCGCCGATGGCGCGGCCCCATCGCTGGATACGATCCTGCGGCGGACTCTCGCCTTCAATGGCGAAGCTGGACTTTGAGTCCTTGAGGAGAAGAAAGGCCGCAGTTCGGGCAAGCAGATCGCGCGGGACCGCTGTAACCGCATCCTGTGCGCGCTCGCGCAGGTTCATCGCCAAAAAGCGTTCCAGCAACTCTGTGCGGAAAATAAGCGGGCAGAACTCAGGCGTTCCGGGCAAATTGTCTTTGACACGATGGCGCGAAGAAGTCTTTCCGCTCGCCGCGTATTGCAGCTTTGGATCGACGACTTCTGCATAGACTCCGCGAATTGCGTCAGGCAGATCAAGACGCGAGCCCGTCAACCATTCGTACAGGAACCAAATCCTGCGCGCGTAGCTGCCGGTCGGCGCTGCCTTAACGATGGTCTCAATCGCGCCTGCGCCGGTTGCGAGGAACAGACGTTTGAGGACGGCCAGATCAACCCCTTCGTGCTTGAGCGCGAAAACGAGATGGGCTTCCAGAGACGCCTCAGGGGCATGGCGCGGAGTATAGATGCGCCAGCTCTCGGCCTCGGTAAGCCGATGGCGCTCGCCTATTGCGCTCAACGTGCGCGGCAGGGGGACATTCAGGCCATAGGCGTGAATAAGCGCTGCATATCCGGCTGGGGTGGCTCTTTCAGGCAGCCTGCGCTCCTGAAAAACCGTAACTGGCCCTGAAAAATGATTCTGTGCGTCCATGTCCGTGCCAAAGCCGTTCCTGCCCGTGCAAAATAGAGCCAGAACGCCTGTCTGCGTGAAAAACGATAACACAGAACGATTTTCATGAAAACGATATTTTTGGCCGGATTTCCATGAAAATGAGTGTCATGATGTGAGCCCCGTTTGGTCCCTCATTTGAATGGAGAGTCCGTCATGAAGGAGACGGACGATGAGGAAGTCGAGATTCACTGAGGAACAGATCATTGCGATCCTGACCGAACAGGAACGCGGAGTGGCGACGGCGGAGGTCTGCCGCAAGCACGGGATCAGCCCTGCAAGCTTTTACAAATGGAAAGCGAAGTTCGGCGGCATGGACGTGTCGGACGCTCGCAAGCTGAAGACGCTTGAGGCGGAGAACGCGCGTCTGAAGCGGCTTTTGGCGGACACCATGCTGGACGTCGTCGTCCTGAAAGACCTCTTGGGAAAGAACTGACGACGCCCCACGCCAAGCGAGAGGCCGCGCTGCAAGCGATGTCGAAGCACGACATCTC
>JBJXFO010000135.1:0-20893 GCA_046154725.1 Parvularculaceae bacterium
ATGACGGGTGTGGCGCTCCTCGATCTGACGATGACTCGGTCTCGCAAACAGAATCATGAATCAAATCGCGGCTTCCCGCCACAGCCGTCGCTCAAACCACGTCGTAGGGTGAATAAGACGGGTTAATGTTGCGGCCTTACAGGCGGCGACCTTTGCGCAAGGCGAGGAAGCCTGGCGCGAGCACGAACATCGCCAACGAGCGTACGACGTGCATCATGATACGGCGTCGATCGTCCTGTTGTTTTGCGATGAGACGTGGCCGGACCCGGTGGTTACTCGCGAACCTGGATGGCTGCGGCTTTCAAACGAGGCGACGCCGCTGATTGAAACGCTCATCGAGCGGGCTTTTCCACCCGGCGGCGCTGTCATCCGGGCGATGGCGGCGAAACTGCGCGCGGGTGGCCGGATCGCACCGCATATCGATCACCTGCCGTCTTTCCGCGCTTCGCATCGCGTCCACCTGCCGCTATCGACCAATCCGGGCGTGCGCTTCACGGTCGACGGCAAGCCTTGCCCGATGGCCATTGGCCGCGCGATCGAGATCAACAATCAGCGGGTTCATTCGGTGATGAATTTCAGCGATGAAGATCGCATCAGCTTCATCTTCGATTACTTGCCGCCTGCCTCGTGACCGCCGTCGTCGCCACGTCCGTCGTCCGCGGCGCGCAGCAGGGCGACAGCCATGGCGGCGTCTACCTCGTTGATTTTTCGGCGCGCAAGGTCAAACAGGTGATCGACTGGAACACTGTCGCGATCGACTGGACCGGCCGCGGCTGGGACCGCGGACTGAGGGGCGTCGCTTGCAGCGACGACCGCATCTACATTGCGGCGAGCGACGAGTTGTTCATCTACAGCCAAACCTTCGACCTTGTCAGCTCGCATCGCTGCGCCTGGCTGAAGCACTGCCATGAGATCTTTCTGTTCGGCAGCCGCATCTTCCTCGCATCGACAGGGCATGATGCGATCCTCGGCTTTGATACAAGCGTGCAGCGCTTCGACTGGGGCCTCCGGCTGTCGCTCGACGGACAAAGACTGAAATTTGAGGTCTTCGACCCCGAGGCCGTCACGCCGCAGCGTTTGACCAACAATTTCCATCTCAATTCCGTCACCGCTAGCGCGCAGGGCGTCAGTTTCGCGGGGCTCAGAACCCCGGGGCTCTTGCGCTTCGCGAACAACACGCTGTCGATCCTTACCTCCTTGCCGGAAGGAACCCACAATGCGCGGCTGTTCGGCGGCGGCATCCTCTTCAATGACACCAGGGGCGACAGCGTACGCTGGGTGACGCCGTCGCGCCAGCGCACCTTTCCGGTGCCGCGTTATGTGCCGGAAGACCTCGAGCATCGCGACCTCGCCGCAGACGGGCTGGCGCGGCAAGCTTTCGCCCGCGGACTTTGTCCGCTGTCGGACACTCTCGTGGTCGGCGGATCATCACCCTCGACATTATCGCTTTATGATCTTGACGCCAACAAACTGGTGACCGTGCTGACGCTTTCGCGCGATGTCAGAAACGCCGTCCATGGGATTGCGCTGTGGCCGTTCGGCGCGTTCTAGGCGGCATTGACAGGAAGGACCGGCGCGCGCACGTCCGCCGGCAGACCCGCGAGAATCGGCGCCAGCATTTCGTCAAGTCTCCGGAGGTGCTTCTCAAAGCGGCGGTAGCTGTGAAGCGAGCCGCGATAGATCGGACGGCGCACCTGCTCCGAGCTCGCGGTGTTGACGGGCCGCTGCGTCCGGTGAAATTCGAGACAGGCCGGTTCAAAAGGGAGGTCGCAGAAATCGAGCAGCCGCCGTGTTTCGCATTCCTGGTTCATGACCATGCGTTCGTAATCGACGCGGAGAACGAAGCCCGGCGACACAGCGTCCCACCAGCGCATCATGCGGTCATACTGTAGATAGTAATGTCCAAGCTCGAACAGGTCGTACGTGAAGGTCTGGCCTCTCGCGAACAGCTGCTTGAATGAGCCGAGGCAGCTGTCGAGCGGGTGACGTCGCGCATCGATGACTTTCGCATTCGGCAAGATCAGCTTGATGAGACCGATCAACGCGAAGTTGTTCGGCATCTTGTCGGTGAAGCGCGGCTTGTCGCCGCGAAAGCGCTGCGTCCGCATCAGATAGGCGCGCCCGAGCGCGTCAAAGTCATGGCGCTCAAAATCCTTCACGGCTTCTGGAAAACGCACGCCGTCGGCGCGAAATCGACCGATTTGCTGCCCGACGCGTTGCAGCGCCGGCAGCTCTGCCGCGCCGTCGACCGATTTGTGGCTGGCCAAAATCTGTTCGATCAGCGTTGAACCGGAACGCGGCAAGCCGACGATGAAGATCGGCGATGGATCTTCGTAGCCGACATTCTTTAATTGATCAAAAAGCTGAGGCGTGAAGCATTTGACAATCCGGTCGTTGACCGTTTCGGTTTCAACGGGATCATAGCGCACGCGCTGGCGCTGCAGCGCGGCCCCTTCTGCGTAACGCTCGAACGACGCGTCGAATTCGCCGGCGTCTTCCAGCGCCTTTCCCAAAGCGTAAAGGACGCTGATGCGGGCGTTGAGGCTAAGCTCCTCGCCGCCGAGGAGCGCTTCCATCGCCGTGCAATCCTGCGCGTCCAAGCGATAGGTCTTCAGATTGGCGAGGCTCCACCAAACTTCGCCAAACGAGGGCGCAGCTGCAAGGCTGGCGCGATAAGCGTCAAGCGCGCCTCCCCGATCGCCGGTCGTGTTCAGGGCGGGACCAAGACCCCTCAGGCTCGGCGCCTGTGCGGGGTCTATCGCCAGCGCTGCGCGAAACGCCGATTGGGCGCCCTGAAAATCCTGGTGCGCCGACAAGGCGTTGGCCAGATTATATTGGCACTGTACGTTTTTCGGATCGAGCGCCAGCGCGCGACGAAACGCGTCGACCGCCTCGTCAATGCGGTCAAGCTCCGTCAAGGCGGCGCCGAGATTGCTCCAGGCTGAAAGATAGTCCGGCGCCAGGAGGACGGCCTGCCTTGCGCGCCGCAGCGCTTCCTCGCCCCGTCCAAGAAGCGCGAGGACTACGCCGAGAAGGCGCATTGCGTCGACATTGTCGGGATCTTCTTCGAGCGCGGCCGCGTAGTGTCGCGCGGCGCTCTCAATATCGCCCCGCCGCTGCGCTTCGACGCCCTCCGCGACGCGCTTTCGACCAGGAGCGAGAGAGAAATAGCGCTCAAATGCGGCGTCTGCCTCGCCGCCGCGGCCTTCTTTTGCGAGCGCGCGCCCGCGCGCCAGCCAGTCCTTCGCATCGCCCGGCGCTGGCGCAATCACGGCTTTGGCGAAACAATGAAGGAAAAGGGCGCTTCGGCGTCAGCCGAAAACGACTTTGCGTCGCGCCCGAGGGCGACCACGGCGCTTGCAGCGATCGATGCTTGCAGCCCGCAATTTTCAGGCGTGTAGTTTTTGGCTTTGTAGGGCGCGACCGCCGGACCGATCGCCGCGACCCAGATTTCGTCGGCCCCTATGACGCCGGTTCCGTTATATTGCGGCTGATAGTCCGGGTACAGCGCATGATAGCGCGGGCTTGAGTGATCGCGCCAGGATTCCTGTGGCTGGCGTCCGCGGCCGTGATCGGTCGAAACGATCAACGTCGTCTGGCCGCGATAATAGGGATCGCCTTGCAGACGCTCCCACAACAGACGCAAATATTCGTCGCCGCGTTCGATTGCCGAAACATAGCCGTCATAGTCGCCGATATGGGCGAGCTCGTCGGTATCGCCGAAGGCGATATAGAGGAGGCGCGGCTTTTTCTCTTGCAGCAATTGCATGCCAGCTCGCGCCGTCATGACGTCCGTCGGCGCGCGGCCGGCGAAGGCGGCGTTGACGGGGACGCCGCTGCGTTTGTCGTTGACGATAAAGGGAAATAGCGTCCAGGTCCCAACCATTTCGACCTTGCCGGCGAAGGCGCGGTCCTTGTTCGCCCATTCGAGCACGGTGACGTCAGGGTTGAAGATGGGGTCGTTCTCGAGCAGCGCCGGATTGGGCTTGCCCGCAAGAAGCTCCGTATAGCCCGGATAGGAAAACCACATGTCATTCTTCACGCGCGCGCAGGAATTGTGATCGCGATCGCCGATCAGAACGCCCTGCTTGCCGACAACCTCATGCAGGAACGGCGCGATGGCGCCGGCGCGGTCGGCGACCTTGACGAAGGACTCCGTGATCGGCTCTTGCAGATCCGCTTCGACCTCGGCCTCGATCAGAGCCGGGTCAGCGCCGCGAAAGATCTCCTGCCAGCGCACGCCGTCAAACGTCACGATCACCACTTTGGGTTCGAAGGCGACGGCGTTTTTTTCGGCGGTTGCTTCCGCAGCATTTGCCTCGCCTGGCGCTGCTGGCGCAAGGCACAAAGCGAACGCCGCCATTGCCGGGAAAACACGGAAACGCCATCTCATGAACTTCAAATCCTCTAGTCACCAGAATGTTAGAATAGCGCGAGAATGTGACAGTTGGGAACGTTGGGCGATCCCCTCAGTTCCCGGAGAGGAAATCGTCAGCCGAACCGCGGGACCTGCGCCATGTGCCCAATGCCGAGGGTCGGCGCGCTGAAAAGCGTCTAGAATGAAGTCATCGCGCCGGGAGGCCGGCGCGACGGAGTTCGTTCGCAAGCGCCGCAGAGTCGTCGCCAACCCCCACCGCTTCCACCCAGCCGCTCGCGACGTATTTCTGGTTGTGCTGAGGGGTGATTCCTAACTGTTTCAGGCGCGCGCGCGTCATCACGGTGTGGGGCTCCCACGCCGACAGCAGCCGCTTTATTTTGTCTGGCCTCGCTATACTCATGGTATATTCGTATCACAGAATCCGATGACGCTGGAGGCCCATTCCTCGCCTGGCCTCATGAAATCATCCGAGAATAAACCTATGGTATATTCTGGGCTGTTTTATTAAAGAGCCCCGCTGGGGTCCGGCGAGTCGCCGGCGTACGGCCAAAAGTCATTCTCAATCAGTCTGTTAAATTGCAGGGCTCTGAAAGACTCTGCCGGTCCGGACTTCGATCGCAGCTCAATCACCATTGGGTTCATGGCGACCGGCAGCGCTCATCATCACATATGTGGTGCGCCAGATCAGGAAACGCGATTTTGGAACGCGCATCCTGATTTAATCTCATGCGTGTTACGGCCTTCTCGCGCAAAACGGCGTACACGTTTGCGCACGTCGCTTTGAGGGCCGACAGTCAGCCAATCAGCTTGATGAAGTTTCGCTTCGCCTTATGGCGGATACGGAGGTCGTCGACATAAGCGCCGTGCGCGGCGGCCGTTTGCAGACCGGCCAGTCGCGCAATGTACTTCGCCGCCTCTTCGTAATTTCGATTGCCGCCCATGCTCACGAGGCTTTCGACGCGCTGCCGGTAGAGCGCAATAACCTCCGCCATATGGGTATTCTCGGATTTTTCCGCCAGTCTCAGCGCCAGCCATTCGCCTGCGCCGCGTTCCCGCATAACGGCCCATGCTTCTTCGTATCGTTCTTCCGCCATCAGGATTTCGATCAATAGGTCCGAACGAGCATCGCGCGCTGTCGGTTGGATCGCGGCGATCATCGATCGCAGTTTTACGATCGCCGCTTCGCTCGCTTTCGCTCCGCCTACTGACTTCAAACTTTCATGCAGCGTGAGCGATGGCGCCTTGTCGAAGGCCCGCATCAGGTGCGCGACTGCGTCCTCATTGCGGCCCTTCTTTCCGAGAAGGCGCGCAAGAAAGACGTAAAGGCGCTCGTCGGATCGCTCATCCTCGAACAGCCAGAGGCCCTCCTCGGCGCGACGCAGCGCTTCCTCCTCGCGCCCGTGCTCAAGACAGAATACCGCAAGCTGAAGCACGTCCCAGGGCGACGACTGGTTCGCTTCACGAATGGCGATGCGCGCTTCAAGATCGCCGTCTTGCTCCGCGAAGAAGTCCATCACGCGCGAGAGGCGCGGGCGCTCCTGGTCATACGCCTTTTTCCGGCCACGCGGCGGCAGCTTCCGGAACGCTGCCTCGGCGAGGCGGCGATATTCCTCAAGTCCTTTTTTTCCGAGAACATCTGCATAGGTCGCCGCCGCGCCGCTGAAAGTATCGTATTCTTCTTCCATCTCGCGGGCGTAGTGCGTCCGCGCGAGTTCAACGCCGTCGGGCTTGGCTTCGCGGCAGGCGCCGAGATGAATGTCCGCCGCGCGCGCCATCAGATTGGTGCAATGGCCGTCGGAATCGTCCATGTGGCCGATCGCCTTCTCGATGCGTGCGATCGCCTGAAGCGCGAGACGCATGGCGATCGGCGCTGTCCGCCCTTTGGCGATCGTCTCCAGCGCGTCGAGCGCGCTGTCGACCTCCGCCGCCCAGCCGCCCGCCGCGCGATAGTCGACGAACCGCCCCGACCGCGTCGCTGAATCAACTGCTTTTTTCAGGCGCGTTTCGAGCGTCCCATCGTCGCCGGTTGAATCGGCAGCCGCGAGCTCGAGACGCTGGAAGACCGCGGGGTCACGTTCGGCAAGATCGACAAGGATATCGACAAGCGCCGCGACATCCTTCGTTTCAAGATGCGCGCGGATGCGCGTCAGCGCGTCGCCGCCGCCTATCGCAGCGGCGTCATTGGCGGCGAGCGCCGTCGCTGCGATGTGTTTGCACGGCCCGAAATCTGAAAAAGCGGGACACGAACAATCGCCGCCGATATTAGCGCCTCTTCCTGTGACGGTCGTGCGATAAATCTCCGTTCCCGAAACCTGCGCCCTCACCCGCGCCGCGTTCATGTCGATGATCGTCACGAGGCCGTCGCGCCAATAAGCCTCGCCCCGTGCGAAGGCCTTGTCGCCGACGAACGCCTTCACGATTTCTAGGTCGAAGCGGACGGTCATGGCTCTCGCGAACGCCTCTCATCGCAGGTCTTGCTTGCTTCCTTAAGGCGCTTCGCGCGAAGGGCATTTTATCGTCGCATTGCCACTTTGCAGCGTTCCTTTTCCGCTGGCCACGCGGCGTTCGGCGCATTCGGGGCCGGCCGCTCCTTGCTGAGGGCAAGAATCAAGCGGCTATTGCACAGGCGCGAGACCCGGGCGTCGGCTTCTGGGCCAAATCTGAATAACCTATTGATTTAGATGCATAATTTTCTGAAGTTGCGGGGTTCAGTCATTGGTGGATTGACCAAAATTTGCTTAAAGTATTATAAAGCAGTGCTTAGATACGATAAAGCACGCTACATAAAACCTTATGCGCTCCACCGTCACTGACACCCTGCCGCCGAAAATCAAGCGTGCGCTCGCGAAGCTCGGCGCGGATATCGCGGTCGCGCGCAAGAGGCGGAGCCTGACGACATCGATGATGGCCGAGCGGATCGGCGTCGCGAAAAGCACCTATCTCAAAATCGAAAAAGGGGACCCAAGCGTTTCCATGGGCGCCTATGCAATGGCGTTTTTCGCGCTCGGTTTTGATGAGGCGCTCAGCGAAATTCTCGACGCCAAACGCGATGATCAAGGAATCCTCCTTGACGGGGAGCGGCTGCCAAAACGCGTCCGTCCGAAGAGGACGCCGCAGCCCTTATGAGACGCACGATCACTGTCCATCTTGGCAGGGAAGAGACGCCGCTCGGCATGCTCTTCTATGATCAGCAGGGCGCCCGCGAGAGCGCCGGCTTCGAATACGGCGCCCAATGGCTCGCCTCGGCAAGCCGGTTCGCCATCGAACCGGGACTTCCCCTTGTCGCCGGTCCGCAGTTCCATCGAAAGACGCGCGAGGGGTCGGTCTTTCATGCGGCGCTCGCCGACACGGAACCTGACGGCTGGGGGCGGCGCGTCATACAGCGTGATCATGCGAAACGCCGTCAGGAAGCGCGGCGTACTGGAACCAGCGTCGAGGCGCGTCCGCTGAACGCGCTCGATTATCTCCTCGCGGTCGATGATGCCTCCCGCGTCGGCGCACTTCGGCTGAAGGATGAGGAGGGCCGGTATCAACGCGCCGTCGAGGAGGGTGCGAGAAGAACGCCGCCGCTTGTGGAACTGGCGCAGCTCCTTTCCGCCACCCGCGCTGTTGAGACCAATTCGGAGACGACGGCCGATCTCGAGTTCTTGCGCGGCCGCGGCACGTCGCTCGGCGGATTGCGTCCGAAATGCTCAATCATCGACGGCGACGGCTTCCTTACGATCGGAAAATTCCCGAGCGTTTCCGATGAACGCGCGGTCACAAGGGGCGAAGTTCTCGCCTTGCGCCTCGCGCGCACGGCCGGGATTGACGCGGCGGACGCGCGTCTCGTCGAAAGCGACGGCGCTCCGGTCGCACTGGTCCGGCGATTCGATCGGACCGAGGACGGCGGACGGCTGATGTATGTTTCGGCGGCAACCATGCTCGGCGCCGACGAGACCAGCGAGCGCAGTTACACCGACCTCGTCGACGCGCTCCGTCAGTATGGCGGCCGGCCTGCCGCCGATATCGAGGAACTATGGCGCCGCATCGCCTTCTCCATTCTCATCACGAATGTCGATGACCATTTGCGCAATCACGGATTTTTGCACGTCGATCGCGGGCAATGGCGGCTGTCGCCGGCCTTCGACGTCAATCCGTTCCCGGACCGCGTGCGGGAGCTCAAGACCTGGATTTCGCCGGAAGCGGGCCCTGAAGCGACAATTGAAGCGCTGATGTCGGTGACGCCTTACTTCCGGATCAGTGAAGACCGCGCAAAAGTCATTCTGGCGGAAGTCGAAGACGCCGTCAGTGGATGGCGCGACGAGGCTCGCGCGCTCGGCATGACCGCCGAAGACCTCGACGCCTTTGCAGACGCCTTCGAACACAAGGAACGCGCGGCGGCGCAACGAGCGGGTCGATGAGCCAATCTGGACAAGCTGCCGGTTCAGGCGTCGCCATTCGCCCGGAATTGCAAATCCCGAGGCGCCACGCGGAATTGTTGTAGCCTCCGGAAACATGAACCAAAAATGAACCAAATTTCCGGAGTTCGCCCCCATCGCCTGTTGTGGTGGTGCGTTTCAGCGAGCGGCGTCCTACTCTCCTAACGCATTTTCAATTGAAGAATGGTTCCGCTCTGTGTACGTATTTTCTAACTTATTCGGCCAAAAAGGGCTGACCAATTCTGGCTGGAATTTACTCCGTATACAACTCATATTACTATTTTACGCCGTATAACATTATCAAATACTGATTTCCGCTGTATTCTATATAGTAATTTACTCGTTGTTTCTGTTTTATTTATGGTACCGCCTCCCGGTCTTGAACCGGGGACCTCTAGATCCACAATCTAGCGCTCTAACCAACTGAGCTAAGGCGGCATTTATTTTTTTCAGGCGCGTGAGAACAGACACGAAGAACGCCCACGACGGGTTCCCGGCGCGGGCGCGGAACCTAGGCGGCGCTTTGCGCCTTTGCAACTATTTGAGGAGCGCGATCTCGCGCTCCAGTTGGGCGATGCGGGTCTGGTCCGCCGGATGCGTCGAGAGGAATTCCGGCGGGGCGCCGGACCCTTGGGCTGATTTCTGCGACGCCATCTTGCGCCAGAATCGCACGGCTTCGTCCGGCTTGTAGCCGGCGCGGTGCATGTAGCGCAGACCGAATTTGTCGGCTTCGAGCTCGTGCTTGCGCGAAAACGGCAAGAGAACGCCAACCTGCGCGCCAAGGCCAAGGGCGCCAAGCGCCAGCTGGCTGGTCTGGCTGCCCGACCCAATCGCGGCTTGCGCGGCGGAAAGGGCAACGCTTGACCCGACCTGCTGCGAATAGCGCTCGCCCGAGTGGTTGTAATTCACATGCGCGACTTCGTGGCCCATCACCGCCGCGATCTGATCGTCGTTTTCCATCAGATCGAGGATGCCAGTGTAAAAGCCGATCTTGCCGCCGGGCAGCGCAAACGCGTTGAGATCTTTCGAGGCGAACACTTGAACTTCCCATTCGGACGGATTGCCGCCCGACGCCTGGATGATCTTCGGCGCAACGCGCCTGACGCGGCTTGTATATTTCGGGTCGGTCGAAACCTTTTCCTGTTTTTTCAGGTCGCTCCATGCGCCGGACGCCAATTGCGCCATCTGGCCCGACGACACGAACACGAGCTGGCTGCGGCCAAGCTCTTCGTTATAGGCGCACGCAGAACCGGCAGCCGCGACGCAGCCGCAGCCGAGAAGCGACAGAGCGCTGCGGCGCGTGACGGCGGTGAACGGGTTGGCGGGTGTCGGAATGGCGTCGCGATGCATGAGCACTCCTCGGGCAATGACGCCTGAACGTTACGCCACACGCGCCGCAGTAACAATGACTTGCTTTACGGCTCCAGCACCGAATCCCAATAGAGAAAATCCTGCCAGCTCTGGTGCAGATAGTTTGGCGGAAACGCGCGGCCGCGTTCGTTGAGTTCGAACATGGTGGGGCGCACAGGTTTTCTAGCCGGGAACATTTTGGCTTGCGCCGGCATGCGCCCGCCTTTGCGCAGATTGCACACCGAGCACGCCGCGACGATGTTCTCCCATGTCGTGCGCCCGCCTTTCGAGCGCGGCGTCACATGATCGAACGTCAGCTGATCGCGTTCGGACGCGCCGCAATATTGGCAGGCAAACCCGTCGCGAAGGAACACGTTGAAGCGCGTAAACGCTGGCGAGCGCGTGTGGTTGACATAGGTCTTCAGCGAAACGACCGACGGCAGTTGCATCTGAAAATTCGTCGAGCGCACGACCGTGTCGTATTGCGCGACGACATCGACCCGCTCAAGGAACACAGCTTTCAGCGTGTCCTGCCACGACCACAGCGACAGCGGAAAATAAGAGAGCGGCCGGAAATCGGCGTTGAGCACGAGGGCGGGGCAGCCATCCGGCGAATGACGGATCACCTGCATGGCGAACACCATGTGCGACGGGGAACAGGCTTGCCATGCCCATACCGACCAATGACCAGACCGATGCTACTGAAGACGCATTCTCCTCGCCTACGACGAAGCTTATCCGAAGGTCCTCGCCTTGGGGAAATCTCTAGCTGATTCACCGTGACTTTAATTTGACAATTATCAAGGAAATTGCGCGCAGGACACAACTGCTGGAAAACGTCGCCGAAAAGCGGGCGGTTTTTCGGATCAACGGCGCGGTAAAACAACAAGGCACAGCTGCGCAGGTCTTGACGGATGGGGGTCGCCGCCCACATATACCTTATGTATATGTAAGGAGTCGGCATGGTCCGAGTGACCCTTTTTCGCAACAATACGAGCCAGGCGGTACGGTTGCCGCGCGCCGTCGCGCTCCCCGAAGGCGTGACGGAGGTTGAGATCTCTGTGGCGGGCAAAAACCGGATCATCAGCCCCGTCGGCAGCCGGTGGGACGCTTTTTTCGATGGACCCGGAGCCTCATCCGATTTCATGCGCGAGCGCGGCCAGCCCGACGATCAAGATCGCGCTTAGCGTTTATGCTCCGGAATATGCTGGACACGGACATTTGCATTTACGCGATGCGAGAACGGCCACCCGAACTGCGTGACCGGTTCAATCGCGCAGCTGACCGGATTTGCATTTCGATCATCACTTATATGGAGCTAGCTTACGGCGCGGAGCATTCAGCAAACCCTGAGCGCAATCGTGCAACGCTTGCGGATTTTGCGGCGGCAATCACAGTGCTCGACTACGACAGACGCGCGGCCGTACACACCGGTGAGATTCGCGCGCTGCTGAAGCGCGCCGGGACCCCGATCGGGCCTTACGATGCAATGATTGCCGGCCATGCGCGCGCGCGCGGGCTTGCGCTTGTCTCGCACAGCACGGCGGATTTTTCGCGAGTGCCAGGGCTCGAAATTGAAGACTGGGCCGTTTGAAAGATTGGGGGGCATGTGATGGCCTATATCGGCGTGCGGCCTTTCAGGACGGCGTAATAGGTCCACAAGACATGCGCCGCGACGCCGCGAAAGGGCGACCAGTTGCTGGCGCGCGCATCAAGTGCGCGCTGGTCAAAAACCTCGCCCGCCGCCGCGTTATAGGCGTGTTTCAGCGCAACATCGTTCGGCGGCCAGATGTCGACCCGTCCTTCGCAGAAGAGATGATAGATCGAGGCTGTCCACGGCCCAATGCCTTTGACCGCGATCAACGCTTCCGCGGCATCCGCGTCGCTAAGGCGCGGGAGCGCGCTGAGGTCGAACGCGCCATCCGCGACAAGACGCGCGAGCCCGTCGACATAGCGCGCCTTCGGCCCCGACAGCCCGTGCGCCTTCAGCCCTTCGATGCCAGCCGACGCGACGGCCAAAGGCGACATGCAATCAAGACCGTCGCCGCAGCGTTTCCAGATTGCCTGCGCGCTCGCGACCGAGACTTGCTGTTCGACAATGATCCGAAAGAGGCCTTCAAATCCGCCCGCGCGGCGGCGAATGACCGGCGCGCCAATCGCGCGCGCGGCGGCTTTCAACGCGGGGTCCCGGCGCGAGAGTGCGCGCACGGCCGGCGCAACGTCCGAGAACACATCGATCTCAGACACGCTTCGCGCCACGCTCAGAACGCGGCTTCCGCGAGCAGGCGCTTTGCGTCGCCATTGAGGTCTTTGAGGAAGCGATGCGCGGAATATTCGCCCATGGTGACGCCGCTGTCGGCGATCGACTGCAAGGGTTCTATGAAATGCGTCTCGTCGATCGCCATCGACCCTGCCCGCGCGCGGCGGCGCAAGCCCTCGCGCGAAATCGCGACGATCTCCTTGGCGACATCCTGAACCGACCGTGTGCCGATTTTGGCCTTCAGCCCGTGGCGCGCGGCGTCAAGGCGCAGCTGGTCGCGCATCCCGGCCGTCCAGTCCTTGGCGACGTCCCAGGCCGCGGCAAGCGCATCACTGTCGTAGAGAAGCCCGACCCAGAAGGCCGGCAGCGCGCAAATGCGCGACCATGGCCCGCTGTCCGCGCCGCGCATTTCAAGAAAGCGCTTGAGGCGCACTTCCGGGAACGCCGTCGACATGTGGTCTTCCCAGTCCATGATGTGCGGGCGCTCGCCCGGGACAACCGCCAGGCGGCCATTGAGAAAATCGCGAAACGACAGGCCGGCGGCGTCAATATAGCGCCCTTCGCGGCGGACGAAATACATCGGCACATCGAGCAGATAATCCCGGTACCGATCAAAGCCGAAGCCGTCCTCGAACACAAAGTGCAGAAGGCCGGTGCGGTCGCGGTCGGTGTCGGTCCAGATATTGGCGCGCCAGGAGGCAAAGCCGCTATCCTTGCCTTCAACCAGCGACGAGTAGGCAAAGAGCGCCGTCGCGATCGGCTGCAGCGCGAGCGACGTGCGGAACTTTGCGACCATGTCCGCTTCGCTCGCATAATCGAGATTGACCTGCACGGTGCAGGTCCGGTGCATCATGTCGAGGCCGAGGCTGCCGACCTTCGGCATGTAATTGCGCATGATCGTATAGCGCGCTTTGGGCATGTGCGGCATCTCGGCGAGCGTCCAGATGGGCGTGAAACCCATGCCGAAAAAGGCGATATTCAAAGGGTCGGCGACCGCCTTGACGGCATCGAGATGGCGGCTGATTTCGTCGCAGGTCTGATGCAGCGTCTCGACCGGCGCGCCGGACAGCTCAACCTGCCCGCCCGGTTCAAGGGAGACCGACGCGCCCTCGCCCTTGAGGCCGATCGGCGTATCGCCCTCGCGCAGGATCTCCCACCCCGTCGTCTCGCTCAGGCGCTCGAGGATAGCTCTGATGCCGTTGCGCCCTTCAAAGCCCACAGGCTTCAGCGTGTCGCGGCAGTAGATGAATTTCTCGTGCTCGGTGCCAATGCGCCATTGGTCTTTGGGCTTGGAGCCCGACGCCATGAACGCTGACAGCTCGTCCAGCGATTCAATCGGAGGAAGATCGCCCGTTGCTTGCCGTTCAACGCTCAAAGCCGTCTCCGAAGAAATGCGCCGCCTGTTGCGCGGCCCTTGCGTCTAGACCCGGCGGCGCCCCTCGCCAAGCGAATTTCCCTCACGCGCGCGTGAAGCGCGCCTTGGCCTCATCGTGCAAGATCGCCGTGGGCGGCTTGCCACAGGGCGAGCGAAACGATCGCCGCCGTGTCCGCGCGCAGAATGCGGGGGCCAAGCGTCACCGGCGCAACAAAAGGAAGGCTGCGCAGCCACGATCGCTCTTGCGGAGAAAAGCCGCCCTCCGGTCCAACGAGAACAGCGGCGGGTCCCGCGCCGCGCGCGCGCGCGACATCGAGCATTGGCTTTGCCCGGCCCGTTGCACCGCCCCACTCTTCGTCCGGATTATCGCCCGCCTCGTCGCAGTAGAACAATGTGCGCCCAGCGTCCCAGCGCAACAGCGCGCCGGGAAGCGCGGCCGCCTCGGCAACAACCGGAACCGACAGGCGCCCGCATTGCTCGGCCGCCTCGATCGCGATTGCCGACAACCGGTCCGTACGCAAACGGTCCGCATTGGTGCGCTCGGTCAGCACCGGGATGAACCGGCTGGCGCCAAGCTCCGTTGCTTTCTGGACGATAACCTCCATGGCGGCGCGCTTGACCGGCGCTATGACGAGCGCGATATCGGGCTCCGGTTCCGGTGCGCGCCGGCGGGCGCCAATCGCGGCCAGCGCGCCCTTCTTGCCGATCTCGGCGAGCGTTGCATCAAATTCGCCGTCGCGGGCGTTGAAGAGACGCATGCCCGCGCCAGCCTCGCGCCGCAGGACATTGCGAAGATAATGCGCCTGTTCAAGCGCCAGCGCGGCGCCGGCGCCCTCGGCAAGGGGCGCATCGAGGTAAAGTCGGGGAATCATGGCGCACCCTTTAGCGCGACATCGCCAAAGATGACACGCCCCGCCGGAAAGCCGTAAACCGGCATGATGATACCCGCACCCGCCAACGCTGCCGCAGGCAACTGGGTCGATCGCTACGCCCCCGGCCCAGCGCGCCCTTATCTGCGCCTGATGCGCGCGGACCGGCCCATCGGGACTTGGCTGCTCGCCATCCCTTGCTGGCAGGGGCTTGCGCTCGGGGCCATCGCCGCGAGACCGGAACCGATGACGGCGATCTGGTATGCACTTTTGTTCGGCCTTGGCGCCGTCATCATGCGCGGCGCGGGCTGCGCCTATAACGACATCGCCGACCGCGACATTGACGCAAAGGTCGCCCGCACGGCGGGAAGGCCGATTCCCGCAGGCCAGATTTCCGTTCGGGCCGCATCGGCTTTTCTCGTCCTGTTGTCGCTCGCCGGTCTTGGCGTGCTCGTACAGTTCAATCGCGCAACGATCATTCTCGGGATTGCCTCGCTCGCGCTGGTTGCCGTTTATCCCTTTATGAAGCGCATCACCTGGTGGCCGCAGGCATGGCTTGGCCTCACCTTCAACTGGGGCGCGTTGATGGGCTACGCCTCATTGACAAGCGACCTCGCCCTGCCGGCGGCGTTGCTTTATGCGTCGGGGGTTGCGTGGACGCTCGGTTATGACACGATTTACGCCCATCAGGACAAAGAGGACGATGCGCTGATCGGCGTCCGGTCGTCGGCGCGGCGCCTCGGCCCCAAAACAAAGCCTGCGCTGCGCATCTTTTACGGCGCGGCGCTCGTTCTGGGGATGAGCGCCTATGCAATTGGCGGCGGCCCGATTGCCGGGCTTTTGCTGTTCGCGGCGACGGGATGGCATTTCTGGCGGCAGATCGGTAAGGCAAACATCGACGACCCCTCCTCATGCCTCACGATTTTCCGCTCAAATCGTGATGCGGGGCTGTTGATGCTCGCGCCCTTTTTATTGGCTGCGGTCTTGTAGGTGATCTAACCAGAATGCATGTCAGTGCGTCATAGACGATAGGACGATAGATGATTGACCGGCGAACACTTTTCCTAGGCGCGGCGGCGGTCGCAGGCGCTGCTTCCTTTTCGGCATGGGCAAAGGACGTGAAACCAGACACGACTAAAATTCCGGACTACGAAAAGTGGCAATTGACCGAGCGCGAATGGCGCGAGCGCCTTGGCAACAAAGGCGAGGCATTCCAGGTTCTGCGCAAAGAGGCGACAGAGCGTCCGTTTTCGAGTCCCCTGAATGAAGAAAAGCGCGACGGCGTCTATGCCTGCGCCGGATGCGGCTATGACCTTTTTGCTTCCGCGACGAAATTTGATTCCGGCACAGGCTGGCCGTCCTTCTTCGACTATATCCCCGGCGCACTTGGCACGAAGACCGATTTCAAGCTCATCTTGCCGCGTACGGAGTATCACTGCGCGCGCTGCGGCGGCCATCAGGGCCATGTCTTCGACGACGGCCCGTCGCCGACGGGCTTGCGCTATTGCAACAACGGCGTGGCGCTGACGTTCCGGCCCGCCTGAGGCTGCTCTTTCTTGTGGTCATTGCATCGGGTACCTTGAGCGCTGACAGTTTTGAGCGGCGCTGGAGCGGGCAATGGCGGACGGGTTGAAATCAGGCGATTCGAAATCAGAAGGCGCCCTAAGCCGAAAGCTTATCGGGTCGCGGCCGCGCCGGACCGCTTTTCAGCTCATCATCGCCAGCGTCGTTGTTGGCGCGTTTCTCGCCTTCTGGGGCATTTCGCCACGCGAATTCTGGAGCGGCGCCTTTAATTTCTTCAAGGGGATTGTCGGCTGGCTTGGCGAGTCGGTTGGCGAGGTGGTGACGAACCTCCTCACCTATCTCCTCTTCGGCGCGGCGATTGTCGTGCCTGTCTGGCTCCTTGTTCGCGTCCTGAACGGCGACGGCAGTTCGCGCCGTTAGACGCAGCGACATAACCGTCACCCCGGGGCCGGCGAAGCCGGGTCCCGGGGTCCACGTGCAGATTCATCTGTGCAAGGAAGTTGGATCCCGGGCTCTCGCGCGTTGCGCGAGCCCCGGGATGACGGTGCCTTAAGTGTCGCAGTGGGCCTTCGCCTAGGGTTTCCCCGTGGCGGCGATCAGCGCTTCCAGCCGCTCAATATATCTGATCCACGCCTCGCGACCGCGTGCGGAGAGGCGGCAAATCGTTCGCGGCTTTCTGTTTTCGAATTTCTTCTCAACGTCGACATAGCCTGCGTCTTCCAGCTTTCTGAGGTGTACGGATAAATTACCGTCGGTGCCGCCAACTTTCGCCTTCAGTTCGAGAAAGTCCGCCGCGCCCGCGCCCGACAGATACGCCATCACGCTGAGGCGCACGCGGCCGTGGATGACATCGTCGATCTCGCGGTAATCGAAATCGATCACAGGCATCGTGCCGGAGGCCATCGCATCAGACAAGGTCGGATGGCTCATGGCGCATCAGGATGATGCCAGGCAACGCCGCGCAGATGAGCGACCCCGCCGCCCCGACAAGAAACTGGCGCGCGTCTCCGAGAAAATAGAGGGCGGCGATTGAAAATATCCACGATGCGGCGGCGATCCCACGCATCCAGTCGAGGCGCGCCGCAATCGCCGTTGCAAAGAACGCGACGCCGTAAAGCCCGAAGGCCAGCGGAAACATCAGCCCATAAAGAAAGCGCGGCTCGACGCCGGCAGCTTTCAGGCGCCCTTCAAACAGCATCGAGGCAATCCAGAACAGCGACATGAAAACGCCGATCCCGAGCCATGCAGCTCGTGCAGTCTGGTTGCCGATCGTCAAAGCGCCGGGCTTGGCCGTCTCGCGCGCGCCGATTGCAAAACTCGCGGCCCAGCCGATGCCGAGCGAGGCCGCCCAGAACCACACGCCGCCAACAAATGGCCACGTAACAAGACCCGCGCTCCGGCCATAGGTCGCAAGAGCGGCGGCCGCCATCGCGACGCCCCAGATCACGTAATGAACGCCGCCAACGAGCGGCGCATTGCGCCCCTCTTCGGCCAGCGATTTTACGTACGCGACCTCGCTCGCGAGATCTGCAGTCGATGATTTTTGCATGGCGATCGCCTTCCTTGCTGCAGTGTTACAGCTGGCACTTTGGAAAACAAAGTGGGCGCGGTCGGGGGGCAATGCAAGGCGTGTTCGGATTGCCGCAGCCTCCCCTCTACCGCTTGCGCGGAGCAATCGCATTGGACGCGGCGCATACTTCTCCCCTCGCCCGCTTGCGGGAGAGGGTCCAACGCATGCGTTTGACGGGGTGAGGGGGCGAAAAATGCGAGATTGTTACATGTTGACGCCCCCTCGCCCTGCCCTCTCCCGCAAGCGGGAGAGGGTTCTGTCTCCTATGCGATAAGCCTGCCTGCTCGCGGAAAAATGGATCAGGGGCGCGCCGTCAACTCGCCTCTTTGGGGTAATTAACCATAATCAATCGCCTTATTGATTGTTTGATTTCGAACTCAATTGGCTTTATGTCCAATAAAGAATTGCAAGGCGCACCTACTCGCGTTGCTTTTGGTTGAAAAGTTCGGTTTCTCGTCCGGTGCGGCCTTGCTGGCCGGACGATTCCATTAAAACCCCGCATCGACAGGATGTGATTTGGGCGGCGCTTTCGTGCGCGCAAACGGCTGGTCAAGCGAATGCGATTTCGCATGCCAGGTCAGCGCTTAATCTGAGCTTTCATTGACGCAATCCCAGATCAGATCCGTCAACCCGGGGAGGCGCGACTTCGCGCGGGCCCGGGGTCCACGTCGCAACAATTCACATGCCTCGCCATGGGTCCCGAACTCTCGCGCGGCGCGCGAGCCCGGGATGAAAACGGTTTTTGAGGGGCGGTAACCGCAATCCCATATTGCCTCAGTCACGCCCGGCCGCTTGGCGTCTTCGGGCCTTACACTGATAATAAAGAAGCGCGATGCAACAGCGAAGGCCCGCCACCGCGAACAGGCGAGAGCGCTTAGGGCAGGCTTCTTGGCTTGGGCGTTGGCGCGCGCGCAGGCGTTCGGGCCATGACCGAAGCGGCGTCATCCCCCGCCGCCTCGCCGATTGCCGTCGAGGCCGCTGGAATTACTGACGTCACGACGGGCAACGCGACGGGAAACCCGGAAGTTGCTGCCGCAGGCGGCGGGCCGATCAGCATGCTGAGCGTATCGACGGCGTCCGTCGCGACCGTTTCGATGATGGCTTCGCCGATCAGGCGGCCGTCGCGATAATCATAGACAAGGATCTCGCGTCCCTCTGGCCCTTCAACATGCAGCGCCACGCGGTCGCCGTCGAGCGCAATCGACTGGACGCGCCAGTCGTCGCCAAGCCGGATCGCGCCCGGCTGCAGGCCTTGCGCCGAAGCCGTATGCGGCGCCCGCGCGCGCCGCGCCGCGGTCTGGGAAAGGGCCTCGGCCGATCTGTTCGCGGCGTTGCCCCCGTCAACGGCCCCGTTGTGCGAGCCTGGTTTGCCGAAGAGGGCAAGCGCGCCAAAAACCAGCGCCAGAAACACGGTCGGCATCGTCACGATGCCGACAATCATCGATGACGCCGGGCGATCCACTGGCGGCTCATCGGGCGAGGGCGCCATTGCCGGCGCCGCCGATTGCAGATCGGCTTCTTCGCGGCGCGTGTGCGCGTGATCGTCGGTGAGCAGGCGCAACGCCTGGCGGCGCAAGCGCTCGACGCGCGCGGTCGCAGCGTCTGGCGGCACAAGCACAAAGTTCGGCTCATGGTACATCCTGGGGGCCGGCGTCTGGCGGGTCATTTGACAGGCCTTCCTCGTCATGGGATCGGCAGGCGCATGACGCACCGCCTCGACGCGCCAAACGGCCGCTCCCTGATCTTGACCGTTAACCCCGATTATGCCGGCGCAAGGCTTGATAAATGGTTGTCGGAAGCAGCAAGCGGGCTGACGCGCTCGCGGGTCAAAGCCCTCATCGAGGCGGGCGCGCTGACCAAGAGCGGAGCGCCGTTTACGGATGTTTCGTGGAAAGTGCGCGCGGGCGAGACCTATGGCCTCGCCGTGCCGCCGCCGGAGCCGGCCGAGCCGGCAGCCGAAAACGTGTCGCTCGACATCCGCTATGAGGACGACGACCTCGTCGTCGTTAACAAGCCGGCGGGCCTTGTAACCCATCCGGGCGCCGGCAATTGGAGCGGGACGCTCGTCAACGCGCTCATTGCGCATTGCGGGGCGAGCCTTTCCGGCATTGGCGGCGTTGCCCGGCCCGGCATTGTGCATCGCCTTGACAAGGACACGTCAGGCCTCCTCGTTGTCGCCAAGCATGACGCGGCGCATCAGGCGCTGTCGGCAGCATTTTCGGTACACGACATAGAGCGGGTCTATTCAGCGATTGCGATCGGCTGCCCGCGCCCCGCCGTCGGGACGATCAACGCGGCTCTCGCACGCGCGACAGCCGACCGCATGCGGATGACCGTCGTTGCCGAGACCAACACGCGGCCCGATCAGCGCGCAGCCGTCACGCATTTCCGCGTTGCCGAGACTTATGGCCGAGGCCGCGCCCGGCTCGCCGGCGATGTGCTTGCGAGCCTCATCGACTGCACTCTGGAAACGGGGCGGACGCACCAGATTCGCGTTCACCTCGCCTCGATCGGCCATCCGCTGATTGGCGACCAGGTTTATGGCCGCGGCCCGGGCCTCTCCGGTCTGAAACCCGGCGAGCCCGCCGCGGACCGCGCAATCGCTGCCGTCTCGGCGTTTCGCCGCCAAGCGTTGCACGCGCGCGTGCTTGGGTTCGCGCACCCGATGACGGCCGAGACAATGCGGTTCGAGGCCGAGCCGCCGGAGGACTTCAATCGCTTGCGCGAGGCGCTGGCGGCACTCTGACAAAAAAGGCCGGCGCGAGTTGCACCGGCCTTTCAGGAAACGTTTTTCGATGCGTTACTTCGCAGCCTGACGGCGGCGGCGAAGGCCGGCGAGTGCGCCAGCGCCCGTCAACAACAAAAGCGCGGCTGGCGGAACCGGGATCGGATCCGGGTCAGGGGGCGCAGCGCCCGCGGGAAGATTGACCGCCGCGACAATGGCGCTCAGCGCATCGTTGAGCGCATTGAGGCTGACGGTGAGGTTGTTGATGCCGAGCGTGAAGAGCGCCGTCAGGTCAAAGTTGCTGATGTCCCAGAGCGAGCCGTTTGCGACGCACGGTCCCGCCGTCGCTGGCGTAGAATTGCCCGGGAAGAGGCCGCCCGAGGCCAACGCCGAGCCGTTGATCGGCCGGGTGCCCTCGTGA
>JBJXFO010000150.1:0-30648 GCA_046154725.1 Parvularculaceae bacterium
CTGCAAAAAATCCGGAACCAAAAATCAAATCGCGGCGCCGGGCACGCAAAGCAGACGCGCGCGCCGCGAAACAACTTCCAGCAATCGGGTCATTACGCTATCCTACGGTGAATAAGACGGGCTAGGCCGCTTTGCGCGGGCGCCCGCGACCCCTCGTCGCGACTTTCTTGGCGGCATTGCGCCGCGGAGCAGCATTGCCGCCCGCGCGGCCAAGGCCGATTTCCTTGGCGAAATTCGACCGGCGCACTGAGTAATTCGGCGCGACCATTGGGTAATCCGCTGGCAGATTCCATTTGCGGCGATAGTCTTCCGGCGACAGGCCGTATTGGGTCCTGAGATACCGCTTCAGCATTTTCAGCTTCTTGCCGTCTTCAAGGCAGATGATGAAGTCTGGCGTAATCGACTTCTTTACGGGCACCGCTGGCTGCTGGCTGCCTGCGCTGGCCGTGCCGCCTGCGGCGAGCGCGCGCACAGCGTCATGCACGTCCTGAAGCAAGGCGGGAAGCTTGTCCGGCGAGATCGTGTTGTTAGACACAAAAGCCGTCACGATATCTGTTGCAAGATGCAGCGTCTCGCTCGGTCCGAGCGTCGAGTCATTATCCGGCATTAAGAGTAGTCCTTCTGTTGCATAGTTGGCGCGTCATCGAATTTGCGTCGTTCAAAACACATCAGCCGATAGTCGATGACCGCAAAGGAGAAGCGGTTTAGCGCTCCCGATTATTCCTAGTCGCCCAATTCAACCGCTAGGAAGCGTTGGGCCATAAACCTGTGCGCGCGCTCTTTCAAGAACAGTCGCCAACAAAGGCAAGACTTGCGGCGGCTTTTGCGACGACCTGATTGATCGATGTCGGCATACGCCGCCGCTGGTTTCGCTGCTGTGGCGTGCTCAATTGGCGTCTGTCTTGCGCACCAGAGCGCATTGCCGCTGGCGGCAGGCGCGGCTATAGGAGAAAAAGTTCCGCCGCTGTCCCCGCGCCCATTCCCGAAGGAGCCGCCATGCGCCGCGCCGAGGCCTTGAATTCAAACGACTTTTTCTCTGGCGCGCTGGCCAGCCGCGATGCCGATCTTGCCGCCATGATCGCGCGGGAATTGCAGCGTCAGCGGGACCAGATCGAACTGATTGCGTCGGAGAATATTGTCAGCCGCGCCGTTCTCGAAGCGCAAGGGTCAGTACTGACGAACAAGTACGCGGAAGGCTATCCTGGAAAGCGCTATTACGGCGGGTGCGAATTCGTCGATCAGGCTGAAGAGCTCGCAATCGATCGCGCGCGACGCCTGTTCGGTTGCTCGGAAGCAATCGTGCAACCGCATTCCGGCAGCCAGGCGAACCAGGCCGTGTTCATGGCGCTGCTACAACCCGGCGATTGTTTCCTCGGCATGGATCTTTCCGCAGGCGGACATCTGACGCATGGCGGGCGCGCGAACCAGTCAGGCAAATGGTTCAAAGCGGTGCATTACGGCGTCAAGCCCGACGATTGCCTCATCGATTATGAACAGGCGGCAAAGCTCGCCGACGAGCATCGTCCGAAGATTATCATTGCGGGCGGCAGCGCGTATTCGCGCTTCATCGATTTCAAGCGCTTCAAGGCGATTGCCGACAGCGTCGGCGCGAAACTGATGGTTGATATGGCGCACTTTGCCGGCCTCGTTGCAGCCGGCATTTATCCAACGCCGATCGGCGTTGCCGACGTCGTGACAACGACGACGCACAAAACGCTACGCGGCCCGCGCGGCGGCATGGTGCTTACCAATGACGAGGACCTTGCCAAAAAAGTGCGCTCCGCGCTTTTCCCCGGTATTCAGGGCGGTCCCCTGATGCATGTTGTCGCGGCGAAGGCGGTCGCGTTCGGCGAAGCGCTGGAACCGGAGTTCAAGGAGTACGCGCGTCAGGTCGTCGTCAACGCAAAGGCGCTCGCCGCAACGCTCGTCGAGGCGGGCTATGCCGTCGTCTCGGGGGGCACCGACACTCACCTTGCGCTCATCGATCTGCGGCCCAAAGGCGTCAAGGGGAACGCCGCCGAACAAACGCTCGAAGCGGCGGGGATCACCTGTAACAAGAACGGCGTGCCGTTCGATCCGGAAAAGCCGACAGTCACGTCCGGAATTCGCGTCGGCTCGCCGGCGTGCACCACGCGCGGATTTGGCGCCGCCGAGTTCCGCGATGTCGGGCAACTGATGGCCGAAACGCTCGACGGGCTTGCCGCCGGAGGAGACGCAAGCGCGATTGCCAGCGCCATCGGGCCGAAGGTCAAGGCTCTAACCGGGCGCTTTCCCATTTACGCCTGACGTTGAATAGCTGACCGGCGAAGGGACGGAAAAAGACAATGCGCTGTCCGTTCTGCGGGTGCGAGGATACGCAAGTCAAAGACTCGCGGTCGGCTGAAGACGGGTCGTCGATCCGCCGGCGCCGGCAATGCGTTGCGTGCAGCGGCCGGTTCACGACATTCGAGCGCGTGCAGCTGCGCGAGCTTGTCGTTGTCAAAAGTTCGGGACGGCGCGAGATTTTCAATCGCGACAAACTGATGCGATCGGTGCAGATCTCGCTGCGAAAGCGCAATGTCGATCAGGACCGGGTCGATCAGATGGTCAGCGGCGTTGTCCGGCGGCTGGAAGCGCTCGGCGACACGGATATTCCTTCCAAGGCCGTTGGCGAATTTGTCATGGAAGGCCTCGCCGGGCTCGACGATGTCGCTTATGTCCGCTATGCGTCCGTTTACCGGAATTTCCGCGAAGCCCGCGATTTCGGCGAGTTTATCGGCGAGCTTGAAGACCAGGAAGGATCGGGCGGCGCGTAGTCGCGGCCTTATTGCATCAGTGACAAGTTCCTCCGCGCCACGCGAACCAATGCAGCACCGGTCAAATGCACGGCTTGCCGCCGTGCAGGCGCTCTACCAGATGGAAACGAGCGGCGCCGGCGTCGACGCGGTTGTTGCCGAATTTCGCTCGCACTGGATCGGCGCCGATATTGACGGCGCGCCCTATGGCGACGCCGACGCTGGCTTCTTTGAAGATATCATCAGGGGTGTCGTCCGCTTACAGACGAAAATCGATCCGGCGATCGAGCGGCGGCTCGCGTCGAACTGGACGCTCCCGCGCCTTGACGCCACGGCGCGCGCGATCCTCAGAAGCGCGGGCTACGAACTGATCCAGCATGCATCGACGCCCGCGTTCGTCATCATCGACGAGTATATGGACGTTGCGAACAGCTTCTTTGAGGGCGCGGAGCCAAAGTTCATCAACGCAGCGCTCGACGGCATGGCGCGCGATATGCGCCCGGAAGAAATCGCGGCAGCCGCGCTGGCGCGCCGCTCTTGAGCGGCGAATTCGATATTATCGCGAGGCACTTCGCGCCGCTTGCAACCGACCCCGGCGCTTTCGGATTGACCGACGACGCCGCGCTTCTTGCCGCCAGCGCGTATATCGTGACCAAAGATGTGCTGGTTGAGGGCGTGCATTTCCTGCCCAAAGACCCGCGCGATCTGGTGGCGAGGAAGTCTTTGCGGGTCAATCTCTCCGACCTCGCCGCCAAGGGCGCCAAACCTGTTGGATATTTTCTCGGTTGCGTTTGGCCCGCCGGCGTCAAGGAGGACGCGATCGGGGATTTTGCGCGCGGTCTCGGCGAAGATCAGGAAACATTCCGGATCGCGCTGCTTGGCGGCGACACGACCGTGCATGTTGTCAAGGGCGCCCCCCTGACGATATCCATAACGATGTTCGGCTATCCATCCGCGTCCGGAATAATCCGGCGCAACGGCGCGGCTGCCGGCGACGATCTCTATGTGACGGGCACAATTGGGGATGCGGGGCTCGGGCTTCGCGCGCTCACCGGGGCGATCAAAGTCCCGGCAGCCCCAAAAAAGTTGCTCGGCGACCGCTACCGCCTCCCATTGCCAAGATTGGCGATCGGCGGCGCGCTCGCGGGTCTTGCAACGTCGGCAATCGACGTCTCGGACGGTCTTCTCGCGGACGCCGGCCATCTTGCCCGTCAGTCGGGCGTTGCAATCGACATCGCTAGCGACAAGATCCCGCTGTCGGAGACGGCGGCCGCCCTTGTTGTCGCAAGCGGCGAGGGACCTTCCGCAATCGCGGACCTTGCGAGTTGCGGCGACGACTATGAGATCCTCTTCACCGCGCCGCCGTCCCGGCGCCGGTCGATTGAGATGGCGTCACAGGTGACAAAAACGCCGGTCGCGCGAATAGGCTCGGTCACTCGAGGGTCAGGCGTTCGGTTGATTGGTGAAAACGGCAACATCGTCGATGCGCCGCAGCACGGCTTCGATCATTTTTCGCGTTGAAAAAATGGTCGGAGCGACAGGATTTGAACCTGCGACCCCTTGACCCCCAGTCAAGTGCGCTACCAGGCTGCGCCACGCTCCGACCTCGCATCGGAGGGACACTCCGAGAAGCGAGGCGGGTTATAGGCGGGCGCGATCGTCGCCGCAATGCGCGATTTGCGCAGCGTCAGGTGTGATGTCAGGCGCTGTCAGCGACCTCGATTGCTTCGATGGCAACGACCGCGTCATCGAGCGCGCGCTGCGCGCGTTCAAGCCTTGAGACAAGGGCGGCAAGGCGTTCACGAACGGCGGCAGGCAGGCGCGCTTCCTCTGGCGCGATCGCCGGGACAGCCGGCGGCGCTGTCGCTTGGCTCGCGCGCTCCGCGTCGTCGTCAGCGACAAACGGCGCAAGGTCGAGCGGCTGGCCGGCGGCGGCAAGGCGGCCAAGCTCGGCGACATATTTGACGCCGTGGTCGCGAAAGATTTTCTGCACGCCGCGCGTTTAATAGCGCGCATCATAAAGAAGCGCCCGCACGCCCCGCAGAACGTCAATATCAACAGGCCGGTAATAGCGCCGGCCGCCGGCGCGCCGCATCGGCCTGATCTGTCCGAACACGTCTTCCCAATGGCGCAAGACATGCTGGGGAACGTCAAGCTCGCCCGAGGCTTCGCTAATGGTGCGGAACGCTTCAGCTGATTTTGCGAGCGCCATGATGTTGCGTTCCGTCATTCAGCGGCGGCGGCGGCGCTCTTGCGGCCGCGCGCGGTGTTGATCTGATCTTTCAGAACGTGCGACGCGCGGAACGTCACGACGCGGCGCGGGGTGATCGGCACTTCCTCGCCCGTCTTGGGGTTCCTCCCCATACGGAGCTTTTTCTGCCGGACGGAAAACGTGCCGAACGAGGAAATTTTGACGGTGTCCCCGCTCTCGAGCGAGACGGTCAGCTCCTCAAGTATGCGCTCGACGAAATCGGCGGATTCGTTGCGCGAAATGCCGAGGGCGCGATAGATGGCGTCTGTCAGGTCCGCGCGGGTCAAGGTTCCGTCAGTCATAGGCGCCTCGCGATTGATACGGCAGGCGTGAAACTTAGGCCCCGCCAGCAGGCTTGGTCAATAACCGATTGAATTTCCTGATTTGTTCGCGCGCTCGTTCAGTATCAAACGCGGAAGAGTGCAGCGCCCCAGGTCAGGCCGCCGCCCATGCCTTCAAGCATCACAAGATCGCCCGTCTTGATGCGCCCATCGGCGACGCCTTCGCAATAGGCGAGCGGGATTGACGCGGCGGACGTGTTGCCGTGGCGGGCAATCGTTGAAATGACCTGCTCAGGCCGGAGGTGCAATTTTTTCACGACGCCTTGCAGGATGCGCTCGTTCGCCTGGTGTGGCACGAACCAGTCGATCGTCTTCGGGTCGATCTTAGCTTCTGCGGCGACAGCGACCATCGCGGCGGAAATGCGCTCGACGCCTTCGCGGAAGACTTTGTTGCCTTGCATGCGCACGCGGCCCGTCGTCTGCGTCGATGACACGCCGCCATCGACATAGAGCAATTCGACGAGCCTGCCGTCGCAGCGCAGGAACGACCCGATGACGCCGCTTGCGCCTGCCGCCTTTTCATCCATTGCCTCGACAATGAATGCGCCGGCGCCGTCGCCGAACAGCACACAGGTTGCACGGTCCTTCCAGTCAAGGATGCGCGAAAATGTTTCGGCGCCGATGACAAGCGCACATTTGTGCTGGCCGGACGCGAGAAATTTCTCTGCAGTCGCGAGCGCGTAAATAAAGCCTGTGCACACGGCCTGGATATCAAACGCCGTTCCAGGCGGCGCGCCGAGTTTTGCCTGCACGATCGCAGCGGTCGCCGGGAATGTAAGATCCGGTGTCGTCGTTGCAACGATGATGAGATCGATGTCGCCGGCGCTGCGGCCTGCATTATCGAGCGCCCGCTTTGCCGCCGCGACGGCGAGGTCGGACGTGCGCTCATCGTCGCTGGCGATGTGGCGCTGGCGGATGCCGGTGCGCTCGCGGATCCATTCGTCGCTTGTTTCGACGATGGCGGCGAGGTCGTGATTGGTCATGATATCGGCCGGCAGGTACGACCCGCATCCGGTAACGACGGCTTTGATCGTCATTCTGCCGCCTTGATCGATTGATCGGGCGGGGGATTGCCAGCAGCCTTTTCCGCGCGAGCGCGCACCAGCGCCACGGTCTGCGAAACTTCGCGGCGAAAGCCTTTGCCGACGAGATTGGCGGCCATTGCGATAGCGCTTGCAACGCCGCGCGCGTCGGCGCCGCCGTGACTTTTGATGACGACGCCGTTGACGCCAAGGAAAACGCCGCCATTGACCGACGACGGATCGATCTTGGCCTTCAGCTTCTTGAGGTCGCCAACCATTAACAGCGCGCCCAGCTTGGACAGGATCGAGCCCGTCAACGCCTCCTTGATCCAGCCGCCAACAAGGCGCGCCGCGCCCTCGGCCGATTTCAAAGCGATATTGCCGGTAAAACCGTCAGTGACGACCACATCAGCGGCGCCCTCGGAGATATCATTGCCTTCGACAAAGCCGATGAAAGCCATGTCGGGGTCGGCCTCGCGCAAGGTCCGCGCCGCCGCCCGGATGAGTTCGTGACCCTTCAATTCTTCGGCGCCAACATTGAGAAGCCCGACTGTCGGCTTTGCCTTGCCTGTCAGGGCACGGAATAACGCCTCGCCCATGATTGCAAAGGTCACGAGCTCCTTCTCGCTCGCTTCGACATTCGCGCCGACATCGAGGACGACAACGCGCCCGCGCGGCGTTGGCCAAAGCGCCGTCACCGCCGGGCGATCAACGCCGTCAATCATGCCAAGCTGCATGCGCGAGACCGCCATCAGCGCGCCGGTGTTGCCGCCCGAGACAACCGCTTTGATGCGGCCGTCTTTTTGCGCTTCGATCGCTTTCCACATGGACGTGTTGCGGCCGCGACGAAGCACATGCATCGGCTTGTCGGTCATCGCAACGCTGGCGGAGCAATGCTCAACCGTCGCGTCGGCAAGCTCTTGATGCGCGGCGATCAGGGACCTTAGCGTTGGTTCATCGCCAAAGAATGTGATGCGCGCCTTGGCGCCGGCGGCAAGCGCTTGCGCGGCCCCGTCGACAAGCGCGGTGGGCCCGGCGTCCGTTCCCATGGCGTCGACGCCGATCGCGATGAAGCCTTTATCGTCGGGCATTCCGGTCAAGGCTCAAAGTGCTCCTTGCGCGAAACGGGGCGGGCCTTACGGCGAGCCTCGTCGCGGCGGCGAAAAGCGTTGGGCGCTTATGGGTTCGTTCACGCGCCATCGTCAACAAGTCCGTCGAGAACAGCGAAAGGGGACAGCTTTGCCGCATCGCGGTAAGTTTCCGTGAGGCTTGTTGCCCCCGGCTTTCGCGGATGCGGGTCAAGCGACAAGGACAGGTGCTGGATCAATATCTCGGTCAGGTCGAGCGCGTCGGTCTCGAGCGGCTCGTGAGCGGCTTCATCTTGCGCCTCGGTTGCGGCGATGTCATCGCTAAAACCGCGCTCGAACCGGATTGTATAGCGTTCGTCGATTTCCTCGGTCATCGGCTCAAGGCTGACGACGCAGAGCCGATTGGCGTTCGCGATAATCCGAAGGTCGAGCGTGAGGCCGCCCTTGAACGGCGTCAGCGTAAAATCGCCTTGAAGGCGCTCGAGGCCCGGTTCGCCGAGACGCGCTGCAATGTCGGCGCATGCTCCTGGGCCGACAGTTATCGTATAATGGTTCTCGCCGGGCCCAAGCGCCGCGATCTCAACAATAACAGGCGGCGCGGCTGCTTCTGGCTCAAGAGTCATCGCTGACCTCGCCGAGCTGGCCGATTGCCGCGGCGAGGTCGGCCGGCGGGGTCGCGGCAAGACGAATATCCGCCCGTCTCATATACGCCGCAAGCAGGCGCGCACGCTGGGGGTCGTCGCTTTCGTATACATTGCGGGCAAGAGCCTCGGCGAACGCGTCGTCTTGATCGCCGAGCGCTGCATCGTAGGCGGTGGCCCGGCCGTAGAAGGACTCGGCAAATCCCCTGATTTTTCGCCCGACCGACAGATCGCCGACCCCCATCTCCCGCAGCGCGTCGTCAAGGCGCCGGAAGAAGATCGATTGCAGCGCCGCAGACAGGCGGTCACTGGCTGGGGCGTCGCGCTTCAAACGGCGAATGAGCAGGAACAGATGGGCCGCCAAAACCTCAAAGCGCCCTTCGACCGTGTCGGGGGCGCCCCCGGCGGCATAGAACGCCGGCCGTCGCGCCTGATCGTTGAGCGCCGCGAAAAGCGTTTCCGCTTGGCTTTGCGTCTGATCTTTTCTAAACCATTGAGCAATCATGGGCGGGACCCTTCGCCCCAAAGCTGCCGGTTCGTCAATGCCGGATGTATGAGGTTCATGGAATGAAATCCGGTTGCGTGAAGGCTGGCGCTATCAATTCGGGACGCATCATTGCGCTTCTCGTTGTCCTTGCCGGACTTTCGGGATGCGTTTCCTACCGTAGCGCGCACGGCTACGTGCTGGAGCGCGGCGAAACGGAACTGACCGCCAAGTCTGGCGTCGACACCAAAGAGAGCGTGCTCGCCAAATACGGCGAACCCTCGATGATCGGTACGTTCGACCGCAATCGCTGGTACTATCTTTATAGCCTCGACGCGGCGCGCGCATTCTTCCGGCCAAGGATCACTGCCCGCACGGTGATCGAGTTCCGCTTTGCCGAGGACGGCAAGGTGACCGACGTCAATGAGATCAACCTTGCCGACAGCGTCGATGTCAAAATGGCGTCGCGCGAGACGCCAACCCGCGGCAAGGAGCTCGGCTTCTGGGAGCAGCTGCTCGGGAACGTCGGGCAGCTTCCGGCCGGCGGCCTTGGCGGCCAGCAGCAGGGCGGCGGCGGACCGCCGCGCTAGACGCGCTTTGCCCCTGATCACTTTTTGCCGCCTTGCGGCGCAGCGTTGATCCACTTGAGAAGCGGGATGGCGGGCGCTGCCCAGCTGATACCGGCGACGGCGAAGTAGACAAGCTGTGCGAGCCAATGCGTCGGCACATAGTCCGCGAGGACGACAGCGCCGATGACATAGAGTGCAAGGCCCGCCAGAAGGGCGATCATCCCGACGAATTTCCGCGCACTTGGGCTCATCGCGGCGCCTCCGCGACGGCGCGCCGCAGCCGGTTCGCACCGTCAGGGCGTAAAGAGACCGCATGACGAGGACTCATCCGTTGCCAAGCGAACGCGATAGCCGGGCGGTTGCCGTTTGGCTCCTCGCGATGTGCGCGCTGGTCGCCTTGATGATTGTTGTCGGAGGCGCGACGCGGCTTACCGATTCCGGGCTGTCGATTGTCGAGTGGCGCCCCGTGACGGGCGCTGTCCCGCCGCTGTCGCAAGCCGACTGGGTCGCCGAGTTCGAGAAGTACAAGACGATTCCTGAATATCATCAGGTCAATCTCGGCATGACGCTCGATGAGTTCAAGACGATTTATTGGTGGGAATGGGGTCATCGTTTTCTTGGCCGCATCATCGGCCTCGCGTTCTTGATCCCCTTCATTGTCTTTGCGGCGACACGCCGCCTCAGCCGCGCGCTGGGCGTAAAGCTCTTCGCGGTCTTTATGCTCGGCGGCCTGCAAGGCGCGCTCGGCTGGTGGATGGTGTCGAGCGGGCTCACCGAACGCGTTGACGTCAGCCAGTACCGCCTCGCGGCGCATTTGGGCCTTGCCGTGCTGCTGTTTGCCGCAATGGCCTGGATCGCGCTCGATTTGATTGAAGCGCGCCGACGGGCTGTGCAGAAGGGCGGGGGCCACCGCCTCGCGCCGTTCGCAGTCGCGTTGGCGATCGGCGTTTATGGGCAGATCATCCTTGGCGCCTTTGTCGCGGGTCTGCGCGCGGGGCGCGTTTACAACACATGGCCTCTGATGGAAGGGAGATTTATTCCCGAGGACTATTTTTCCGGCGCGCCGCGCCTTGCGGATGTGTTTGAAACGGCTGCCGCTGCGCAGTTCAATCACCGCCTTGCCGCTTATGCGCTTTTCGCCGCGGCGGCGGCATTTTTGTTCGTCGCCCGCAAGACCGCGCTCGCGCCGCGCGCGGGCCTGCTTTTCTTTGCGGTCCTCATGCAAGGCGCGCTCGGCGTCTGGACGGTCATCGCGGCAACGCCGCTGGCGCTTGGGCTCGCGCATCAGGCGATGGCGATCCTTGTGTTGTCGGCGGCGCTTTATCTCGCTCACGGCTCGATGAGGTCGATCGAGATCACGCGTTCTTCGGCGGGGTTGCCGGCTGGCGCGCGCGGGTCAATGGCCCCCGAAAGGGGCAAAGACAAAGCGCCCAATACGCCATTCCACGGCACCAGCCTGATGGGCGCGGCGTCGCCTGACGCAACGACCGCCAGCGCCCCGTCGCGATAGACGCCGCCATAATTGGCCGAGCCAATGGCAATGCCTTTCGCGCTCGCGACAGCGTCAAGATCGAACGTCGCTTTAACCCGGACCGATCCGAGCGCATGGCCGTCTTTGGCGTCGAAGAGACTGACGACGCCGCTGGCCGCATCCAGAAGCGCAACTTGCCCTGATGTCTCGCCAGCATCGTTGCGTCCGGCCGCCAGCGCTGCGCCCGCCGGGTTGAGGTTTTCCGGCAGCGCGACGCCAAACACGGCGCCGGTATCGGCGTCAATGCGCCGGATGGCCCCGTCAGCGCCCACAGCCACAATTTGATCTGTGAGCGGATCAACACTGCAGCCGATCGCGCCGGGGACTGTCGCGACTGGCCGCGCTGGCCCGAACTCCGCGCCATTAGGGACAATCATGAGGCTGCGCGCTGTGACGGCGCCGCCAGCAATCTCGAAAAGCTGCGGTGAAAGTCCGCCGCCTGTGCAAAACACCGCCTTGCCCGGCGGCGCATTCGGCGCAGCAACCGGCGCATAACCGGCGCCGTCCGGATTGATCGCGTAAAGACGATAGCTGCCGTCCCCCGCAGCCAGCAGGTACCCGCCAGCAGCCGCCCCGGCGCCTGCATAAAAGATTTCGAGGGCGCTTGCGCCGCCTGGAATGGCGAACGCCAGTTCGCCGGTTTCGATCCGGAAGGCGTCAATGCCGGCAGGTGTCGCTGCCAGCAAAAGCCCCTGAAACGTAATTGACGCGTGCGACCAGAAATCGACGTCGGTGACGCTTGTTCCCGGCGACCCATAAGAATCCGCCGCCGCGACTTCGGCCGCCTGCGCCGCGGCGGGGGGCGGCTCGGAAGCTGGCACAATGTCCGGCTTCTTCTCGCAGGCGATAAGAACGAAGAGGGGGGCAAGGGCAGCGGACTTGAAACGCATGTTAACTCCCGGTTTCCGCGGGCGCTGATAGCAGAAACCGGCGCCGGATTCAGCACTCCCTGAATTTCCGGTATTTGAATACCACATGCGTTTTACCCTTATGATGCGGGCCTTGCTGAAAACGTGTTGACCGCTCTTGAAAGCCGGGTTATTCGCCGCGTCCAAATTGGCCGGTTCGCACGATTGCTTCTGGCTGTTTTTCTGAACGATTAAAGGACAGGCCATGAAAACCTATTCCGCCAAGGCCGCGGACGTTGACAAGAAGTGGATGCTGATCGACGCCGATGGGCTGGTCGTCGGCCGCCTTGCTTCGCTGATCGCAATGCGGCTGCGTGGCAAGCACAAGCCGATGTTCACCCCCCACGTCGATTGCGGCGACAATATCATTGTCGTCAACGCGGCCAAAGTGGCGCTGACCGGCGACAAGCGCCGCCAGCACACGTTCTATTGGCACACCGGCTATCCGGGCGGCATCAAGGAGCGCACCTCCGGCGCGCTCCTCGACGGGCGCTATCCCGAGCGCGTGCTGGAAAATGCGGTTCGCCGCATGATGCCGAAAGATAGCCCGCTGGCGCGCGGCCAGATGACCAATCTCAAAATCTATGCCGGCGGCGAGCATCCGCACGCGGCGCAAAATCCGCAGAAACTCGATGTCGCGGCGCTGAACGCCAAGAACCACAGGGACGACTGAGCCAATGAGCGCGACATCGTTTGAAGACCTGAAGTCGATCGCCGGAGACGCGGGCCTTATCCCCGTCATAGAACTCGTCCGTGAACCGAAGATTGACAAGCTTGGCCGCTCGTATGCGACCGGCAAGCGCAAGACCGCTGTTGCGCGCGTCTGGATCAAACCGGGCAAGGGGCGCATCGTCGTAAATGACAAGGACCACGCCGCCTATTTCGGCCGCCCGGTTCTGCAGATGATCATCAAGCAGCCGCTCGTCGCGGCGGAGCGTAACGGTCAGTTCGACGTTTTTTGCACCGTTGCAGGATCCGGCCCTTCGGGTCAGGCGGGCGCTGTTCGCCATGGCATCGCCCGCGCGCTCACGTTTTATGAGCCTGCATTGCGCGCGGTGCTGAAAAAGGGTGGCTTCCTGACGCGTGACAGCCGTTCGGTCGAGCGCAAGAAGTACGGCCGCAAGAAGGCGCGCCGTTCGTTCCAGTTCTCGAAGCGCTAGTCTATTGCAAGCGCCGATTTGGAAAGCGCCCCGGTCAAGCGGGGCGTTTTCTTTTTGAGGAGAGCCTTTGATGCGCGTCTACATGGATGCGATCGAATATTCGCAGATCACCGCGGCAGTGACGGCGCTGCAGCCGAAGCGATTCCTCGAATGGGGCTCGGGCGGATCGACGATCGATTTCCTGAAGCGCTATGCGTCGATCGAGAAAATGGTCTCGGTTGAACACGACCCGCTCTGGTATGAAAAAGTGAAGGCCGAAGCGACCGATCCGCGCCTCACCTATTTGCTGAAAGAAGGCGCCAGCAGGGAGCCGCCGGCGGAATTTTTCGGGCTCTATCGCGGCAAACGCGCCGGCTGGCGCCGGCGCGCGGAATCCGACCGCAGCGTCTTCAATGACTATATCGACGCTCCGGCGGCGCTCGGGCTGACATTTGACTGCATTTTCGTCGACGGCCGCGCCCGCAACTTCTGTATAGAGACGGGTTGGGACCTCCTAGAGGCCGGCGGCCTGATGATCATCCACGACGCGCAACGCGAGTTTTATCACGAGACGATCGCAAAAATCGGAACGCCAATCTATCTCACGCCCTGGCGGCGCGGGCAGGTGTGTTTGCTGCCGAAGACGTAGTGGTCAGTATTTAGTGGTCAGTGAGCGACTTGCTTTCCAACCACTGACAATTGACAACTCACTTTACCCTTATTTCCTTCGCCGCGAAGTTATTGATCTCGTCGATCTCGTCGATGCGGCACCAGCGGGCGAGGGGTTCTTGTTCTGTCGGGGCAAAGCAGCCGTCAGCCATGAAGTCGATCGTCTCGCGCTCCACGCGCGGGGTTTGCGGGCCGACTGGCGTTGTCGGCATATTCGAGCCGCCAAACGAGAACGTCAGATAGCCAATCCACTCGACGGCGCCGCCGGGCGGCAATTGCTGGCGCGTCCAGAGGCCCCCGCAGGCGGGCGTCGATCCGGAAACGCGCTGCGCTTCGGTCAGCGGGCAAGCGGTCAGCAAGACCGGGCGGCGCGGCCAGCGCGTGAACGCCATCACCGGGAAGAGGCCCGCATTCGCCTCGCCGACATTCTTGACACGGATGGAAACCTTGGCGCTGGCGAGTTCATGGCCGAGCGTTTTCACCTGCTCGACGATGAGGTCGGCGCGCGTTAGCGGTCCGGCAAGAATGGACAGCGGGGCGCAGCGGCGGTTGTTGCCTTCGTCGGCTTCGTCAACGATGTCGTCGCTGTCAGCGTCGGCGCAAACAAGATACGGGCCGGGCTTGATCCCGGAGGGCGCAAGGACGCTCGATCGCTCGCCGGCTTCCTCGCCGGGGGCGAGGGGGTAATCGCCAGCCAGCGACCACGACGAGAGCGGCCATGCCGGGCCGCGATCATCCGCGCCAGCAAAAAGCCCAAGGGCAACGTTTGCCGAAATGGGCGCGCCGTACTCGTCGGTGACCGGCTTGCTGCCGTCATTGCGCACGGCCGAATTGACGACAACCGGCGCGCCCGGCGCCGCTGCGCCCGTTGAAAGTCGAAGTTCACTTACGACAAGATCAGGCCCAGAGGCGCACGACGCCAAGGCGGCCGTTGCGCACAGTGCTGAGAATGCGCGTGCTATCCCGCTGCTGGACCCCATGACCACTCCGTACGCACCCTGAAGACGTCAAAAGAGTGCGCCGACGGTCGCCGGAAGGTCAAGGCCAGGAGCTATTGGCCTGTCAGTCGGCCGCGTTGGGTTTGGCTCTCGTCGCTGGCGTAGTGCGGCCTTTTACGCCCGGCTGAGCGCCGCCACTGGCGGTGGGGGTGCTGATGAACGCGCCGCGCAGCGCATCCTCATCGGTTTCGCGCAAGCGCCGGAACAGGCTGTCGGCGCGCGCCCGGCGGCGCATCGGCGTCTCGCCCAGTTTTTGAAACAGTTCCTCGACCGATACGCCTGACGCCCGTTTCATGCCCCGCCCCGCAATGATCGCCGGTCCGGAAAGACCGGTCAGGCGCAAAGGTGATTCGCAATCCTTAACGAAGGGTTAACGAGGTGCTATTGGATTGGTCCCAACGCCATCCGAAAGTGCTCGATGGCAAGTGTCGCGGCGCGGTCATGCAGATCCGCGCGCGCGGCGCCGGCGTCCTTGCAGATCGGCAAAAAGCGGCGGCCGCGCGGCGTGCACTCGTTGAGGAACGAGTAGTGTGCGGCGCCGTCAATCGTCGTTGCCTTGGCGTCAAATATTTTGCCGGCTAACCGTTCGGCATTCGTTGCAACCGGCGCAACGGTGTCCGCGCCCGCGCTGATGATTGCGATCGGCGCGGTGATTTTGCGAAGGCTATCGTCGGTGAAAGCCTGCGCAAGCGCGGGCGCAATCGCGACAAAGCTTTTAATCCGGGGGTCAGCATAGGACGCGCCCTGTTCAGTCAGGCGGCGCCGCAAGACGGCATCGTCAGCCAGCATCGCGTCGAAGGTCGCCCTCGCTTCGGGAAATTCCGCCTGCGGCTTGCAGGCCGCGTCCGCTGGCGCGCCAGCGCAAAAAGCCTCGAACTGCGCAAATGAAGAAACGCCGCCCGCGAGCGTGACAACAGTGTGCCCGCCCAGCGAGAAGCCCGCAACGCCGATACGCGCGCCGTCGATCAGCGGACCGTAAGCCGGGTCTTCAAGAAGTCGATCAATGACCGCCGTGACATCTGCTGCCCGCTCCGCCGGCAGCATAAAACCGCGCGCGTCGTACTTCGCTTCCGCTGCCGAATTTCCATGATGATCGACGGCCGCGACAATGTAACCGGCAGCGACAAGCCGGCGCGCCAGCCACATCATCTGAAACGCAGCGCCGCCGGTTCCGTGTGACAGGACGATGAGCGGGCGTTTTGCGTCCAATGGCGCCGCATCGCGCGCCGCCCAGCCGCCGATGAAGGCAGGGTTGCCGGCGGGGATGACAATTTCTTCGATCTTTGCGTCGGCTGCCGCTGGATACCAGAGCGTCGTCGCCAGCGGGCGGTAGGCATCGCCGGCCCAGGAGCGCCGCTCTTCATCGACGTACGCAAGGCGCGCCATGCCAAGGACGGCGCCGCCATCCGGCGGAGCTGTAAACGATTTTTTGCCGCAAGCGGCGAGCGCAAGGAAAGCCGCGAGGGTGGTCAGCAACAAGCGCATGGTTTTAATGGCGTGAGGGCCGCCGGAAGGTCGCCCGGATTGGTAAATGAGTGGTTACTTCCCGAGCCCGCCGATCAGCGCGAACTTCGTGTGCACATAATCTTCGATGCCGTATTTCGACCCCTCGCGGCCGAGGCCGGAGTCCTTGACGCCGCCGAATGGCGCGACTTCGGTTGAGAGAATGCCCTCGTTGATCGCGACCATGCCGTATTCGAGCTTTTCCATGACGCGAAACGCGCGCGCGAGGTCTTTAGTGAAGAAATAGGAGGCGAGGCCGTATTCGGTGTCGTTGGCCATCGCGATGGCTTCATCCTCGGTCTCAAATCGGAAGAGCGGCGCCACCGGGCCAAAGGTTTCATCGCGTGCAATCAGCATTGCTGGTGTTACGTCGCGCAAGACGGTCGGTTCGAAAAACGATAGGCCCTTTGCGTGGCGCTGGCCGCCGGAGATGACGCGCGCGCCTTTTGAGGTTGCGTCCGCTATGTGCTCCTCGACCTTTGCGACGGCGGCTTCGTCGATTAACGGGCCCTGGTCGACGCCGTCGTCACGACCGTCGCCGACCTTGAGCTTTGCAACAGCGCTTGCAAATTTTTCCGCGAACTCCTCGTAGACGCCGGACTGAACAAGGATGCGGTTGGCGCAGACGCACGTCTGGCCGGAATTCCGGTATTTCGAGATCATCGCGCCTTCGACGGCGCGGTTCAGATCGGCGTCATCGAAGACGATGACGGGCGCATTGCCGCCAAGCTCCATGGAGACGCGTTTCATATGCTTCATCGCTGTCGATGCGAGATCCTTGCCGATCGGGGTCGAGCCGGTGAACGTGATCTTTCGAAGTTTCGGGTTCTCGCACATTTCGCCGGCGATTGCGGCCGCCGAGCCTGTGATGATGTTCAGAACGCCTTTGGGAATGCCGGCATCATCAGCGAGAACGCCATAGGCAAGCGCTGAGAACGGCGTCTGGCTCGCGGGTTTGGCGACAATCGTGCAGCCGGCGGCGAGGGCGGCGGCGGCTTTGCGCGCAATCATCGCGGTTGGAAAATTCCACGGCGTGATCGAGCCGACAACGCCGACCGGCTCTTTCGTTACGATAATCCGTTTGTCCGCCCACGGAGAAGGAATAACATCGCCATAAATGCGCCGCGCCTCCTCGCCAAACCATTTGAAAAATGCTGCGGCGTAGGCGACCTCGCCGCGCGCCTCGCGCAAGGACTTGCCCATTTCGATCGTCAGGATGCGGGCGAGCGGCTCCTGATTATCCATCAGGGCCTGATAAAATTTCCGGCAGAAATCGGCGCGTTCAGCCGCCGTCCTCTCGCGCCAGAGGAGGAAAGCGCCGTGCGCCGCGTCGATCGCCTCAGCCGTTTCCCTGGCGCCGAACTTCGGAACTGTGCCGATGATCTCGCCGGTCGCCGGATTATTGACTTTTATCCGGTCGAGCTGAGTTTTTGGGCCGCCACTCCAGCGGCCGTCGATATAGCACTCCTCGCGAAAAAAGCGGCTGTCAGTCATGAGGCGGCGCCTTTTGCCATTGATGCTGGTCGATAGCCGCAAATCACACCGGTCGCCAGATGCGATCAAGATGCGACCGCGTTGCTATCAGGCGGCGGGCAAGGCCATCGGTTCGCGTTGCGCGCGCTGGGCTGGCGCGTCTTCGCCGGCATCGAGCCAGTCGTCGCGCCGAAGCAGGTTCGGATTGAGAAACAACGCCGGGACCTTCACGAGGACGAGACTTGCATGGACTAACCCGTCGGCGGCGCGCTCGGACGCTGTCGGCCGGCAATCGCCGTGCGCGGTCAGCCAGTCTCGATAGGGCCGCCAATGGCTTGGCTCATCCCGGCGAACAACCTCATAAATGCGCAGGAGGTCCGGGTCAGATCGCACCAGCCGGTTCTCCAAGAGCACGTCAAGCTGGTTCATGCCCCGGATTTCGGTGATCATAATGATGCGGCACAGCTTGCCGAACAGCCGCTCGTCGCCAGCGATCGCGCCGGTATCGAGATCGTCTATGGCGCAGCCGAACGTCAGGTGAATGAGCTTGTCGATATGCCCGCACGTGCGATCGACACGATACGGCATGGTCCCGCGCTTCTCGAAATAGCGCTTGAACATCAGATAATGCTTGCGCTCGTCGCGCCGGTGCTTGGCAATCGCGGCGATGAATGCGTGCTCGCCCGGATGGCGCGTTTCAACTGCCGCCATGACGCGGTCGATGCTCCGATAGCCGCGATGCTCATTATAAATGTAGATCGACGCAACAATGTCGAGGAAACGGCGCTTGGAGGTCTCCATCATCCCGGAACGCTGGCGCGTTCGGGCGCCCCTCGTCAACACCATTATTGCCTGCCTTCGATGAATTGCGCGCCCCCCGCCGCCGGGGCGCGCATTCAATGCGGCAATGAACTGCGCGAGGGACTTGGCGTCGCGGGCGTGAGCCGCGAGAATGCGGATGTTCGTTCAAGAAAGCCGCCGCCATGACCGTCACCTATGAAATGCGCTCCGACGCTGTTGCCCTCATCACGCTCAATCGCCCGCATGCGCTGAACGCCTTTAACGCGGACATGCGGCGGGACTTGCTCGACGCGGTCGCCAGAGCCTCGTCCGACGCGGCGGTGCGGTGCTTTATCATCACCGGCGCGGGCAGAGGGTTTTCCGCCGGGGCCGATGTCACCGATGTCGGCGGGCCCCGGAACGTCGAAGATGTTCTGAACGCCGAATACGGCGCGTTTCTCAGCGTCATTCAGGCGTGCGACAAGCCGGTGATCGCCGCGATCAACGGTCCCGCGGCTGGCATCGGCATGACGCTGGCCTTGACCTGCGACCTTCGCGTGATGGGCGCTGACGCGTATCTGATGAGCGCCTTCTCAAATATTGGCCTTGTTCCCGATGGCGGCCTGTCGTGGCTGTTGACACAAGAGGTCGGCTATGCGCGGGCTTATCAGCTTGCCATCGAGGCGGAAAAAATTTCCGCGCAAGCCTGCCTTGACCTCGGTCTTGTCAACCGCGTTGTTCCGGCTACGGATGTTGTCGCCAATGCGGCCCAGTGGGCGCAGTCCGTTGCCGCGCGCGCGCCGATTGCCATGAGCCTCACCAAGCGGGCTTTTCGCGCCGCCGCGCAGAGCGGCCTGCGCAACGCGATGGCGCTCGAAGCGATGCTGCAGAAAACCGCCATCGCATCGGAAGATTGCCGCGAAGGCGTGATGGCGCTGATGGAGAAGCGAAAGCCGCAGTTCAAAGGCCGCTAAACAACCGCTCGCCGATCAGAACGGCAAAACCCGCCGCGCACAGTCCCGGCCCAAACGGAACCGGCTGGTCGCGGCCTGGCGCGCTCGCCATCAACGCATAGACGCCGAGCGCTGCGAGCGTCCCAAGCGCCGCCACGAAAACAACGGCCGGCAGGATCATCCAGCCCCCAAAAGCGCCAATGGCGGCGAGCAATTTGGCGTCGCCGAGGCCCAGCCCCTCCTTGCCGCGCAAGCGCTCATAGGCAACGCCGATTGCCGAGAAAATAAGGAAGCCGGCGCCCGCCCCGATTGCCGCGTCGCGCAAGGAAATGAAAATCCCGAATCCGTTCGCCGCAAGACCAACCGCGATCAAGGGCAGGGTGATCGCGTCGGGCAGGTAGCCGGTCTCGGCGTCGATGAAAGCAAGCGCGATCAGCGCGAGACCGAACAGGGTGCTGACGAGCGCCGCAGGCGACAGGCCAAACGCGAGCACGGATAGCAGCGCGCTCAATGCGCCGAGCAGCTCCACCACAGGATAGCGCGCGGAAATTTTCGCCCCGCAAGCGGCGCACCGCGCGCGTTGCGCCAGATAGCTGACGACGGGAATGAGGCTCGATGCGGCAAGCGTCGTCTTGCATGCCGGACAATAGGAGCGCGGGCCGATGAGATTGCCGCGCGCCTCGCCGTCGGCCAGTTTCCACATCACGGGGCCGCGATGAATGACAACATTCAGAAAGCTGCCCGCTGCCAGCCCCGCGAGAAAAATCGTGGCGTAAACGACACTTTCCATCGTCGATTGCACTTCCCTTTGCCGCGTTCCCAAGCGGCCGAGCCGTTATCGCATGGTTCGCAACCTTCACAATTGCAACAGCAATTCGGCATTATGACGCATTCAATGCGCATACGCACTGAATGCATTTTCAACCGCTTCATAAAACTGAAATATTTCGGTCACCGACCTGTCACGCCGGGCCGTTAGCCAGCCTCCCGTCAGCGGCGCGTGGGGCGTCGCGATCAGGTCACTTCAGCGTCAGCAAACCCCCGGGGGTCTTTCCTCATGCGCATTTCTCGTACTTCCAAACTCATGCTTCTCGCTGGCAGCGCGATTGCGCTCGTTACGGCGTGCTCCGACGCCGATGTCGCCTCGCCGGGCAACGGCACGCCGATCATCATCAATCCCATTCCGCCTGGCACGGGCACTGGCAGCGGCTTTGCAACGCGTTCGACCGCGCCAATCACTGCCTCGAATTGCCCTGCCGGCACAACGTTCGTCACGGGCGTCCAGGTTCTGGCGACTGGCAATCAGACCAACTTTTGCTCGCTGACCCCGCTCGGCGGCGGCACGATCACCGGTACGCGCAACATTCCGCTCACAGCGGATCCAATTTTGATTTCAGGCACGGTGTTTCTCGGCGACGCCGCGGGCACAGCGGCTAACGTGACATTCGCGGCCGGACAGCGGTTCGTCACCCATAGCGTTTCCGGGATCGTCGATCTTCTTGTCGTGGCTCGCGGTTCGCTGCTGAATGCGGCGGGCACGGCGGCAAGCCCGATTGTCTTTACATCGATGCAGGATTTCAATGACGACGGCATGCCGAACGGCTCGACGGGCACGGGCGAATGGGGCGGCATCGCGATCAACGGCCGCGCGCCGTTGAACGAGTGCACGGTCAATCCCGCAGCGTTGGCGGGAACGGACGCGTGCCGGCAAAACGGCGAGGGCGGATCGGGCGTATTTGGCGGCGCTGACGCAAACGACAGTTCTGGCGTTTTCCGCTATGTCCGCGTCCAGCATGCGGGCTTCCCGTTCACCCCGACAAACGAATTGAACAGCGTCGCGCTGCAAGGCGTTGGCCGCGGCACGACCTTTGAGTTTGTGCAGGTGCACCGCGGCGCCGACGACGGGTTTGAGTGGTTCGGCGGCACCGTGAACGCCAACCACCTGGTTGTCACAGGCGCAAATGATGACAGCCTTGACTGGACTGATGGCTGGTCGGGCGCCGTGCAATTCGCTGTTGTCGTGCAACAAACCGGCGACGATAACGGCATTGAAGGCGACAACAACGGCGACACGTCGCCGGACGCCGCGCCGCGCTCCAGCCCGCGCCTTTCGAACTTGACCTTGATTGGCGACGGCGTGTCCGGCGAAGGCATCCAGGTTCGCGCCGGCACCGCCGGAGCGCTCGCCAACGTAACTGTTGCAAATTTCGCCGAAGGTTTGGAATTCAACCCGGCGGGAACCGGTCCGAACCCGACGGTCCGTTCCACAGTGCTTGGCGGAAACGTAGTCAATTTCTCGGGTTCGGGCGCAACGCTTTTCAGCGCTGGAACCAACAACATCACTTCGGTCGCAAGCACGCTCAACGGCGTGTTCCCGGGTGCGAATGAGACCAACACCCCGGCAGTCAATCCGACGACGATCGACCCAACCTTTGTCGCGGGCTCGTATGTCGGCGCCTTTGGCGGCACGGATACGCCGGCGCTGAACTGGACGACGGGCTGGACAGTCGCAAACTCGATCCCCGGCGTTCCCGCTGCTGCCTGCCCGACCGGCACGACGGCATCAAGCCAGACGCCAGCCGCCGCCGGCTTTGCCGGCCGGACGGAATCGTTGATCTGCATCGTGACGAACCCGGTCGTTGGCAACGTGCGCCTCACCTCCGGCAATCTCTATCGTCTCGACGGCAGCGTGTTTGTCGGCGCCGACCGCGGCGGCGACCCGGCGGTCCCGACGCCCGGCACCATACAATCCGTGCTGACGATCGACCCCGGCGTGACGATGTTTGGCAACCAGCAGACTGGCATTGTCGATCTTCTCGTTGTCTCGCGCGGCAACCAGATCTTCGCTAACGGGTCGGCAGTTGCGCCGGTTGTTCTGACCAGCCGCAGCGACCTTGCCAATGGCGGCGTCATTCGGCCGACGGCGACGGGTGAGATCGGCGGCATCGCGATCAACGGCCGCGCGCCATTGAACGAATGCACCATCAATCCAGCTGCAACGCCGGCAACTGCTGCCTGCGCGCAGAATGGAGAAGGCGGCTCCGGCGCTTTCGGCGGCGGCACGCCGACGGACAACTCAGGCCGCATCACGTACATGCAGGTGCGTTACGCAGGTTTCCCGTTCACCCCGACCAACGAGCTGAATTCGATCGCTTTGCAGGGTGTCGGCAATGCTACGCTGGTTGACTTCATCCAAGTCATCAATGGCGCGGATGACGGCGTTGAATGGTTCGGCGGCAACGTCAACGTTTCGCATGTTGTTGTGCTCGGCGCCAATGACGACTCGATTGACTGGACGGACGGCTGGGCCGGCACCGTTCAATATGTGATCGCCCGCCAGAACGCCGGCGATGATAATGGCGTGGAGGGCGACAATAACGGCGATACATCGCCAGACGCTGCCCCTCGCTCGCGCGCGGCGGTCGCCAATATGACACTGATCGGCGACGGCGCATCTGGTGAAGGCATCCAACTGCGCGCAGGCACCCAGGCTGCCGTCAGCAATTCGATTGTGACGAACTTCGCCGAAGCGCTCGAATACAATCTCGCCGGCACCGGCGGAGATCCGACGCTGAACTCAACGGCCTTCTCAGGCATCCAGACGCCGCCGACGCTTGGCGTGCTGACCGGCGCGACATCGCTCACCCTGTTCAGCGCAAGCGGCAACAACACGAACACGGCTGCCAACACGCTGACGGCTCCAGCCGGCTTCGTGACGCGGATCTTGCCGGGCGCCAATGAAAGCGCCCCGGCGATCGTGGCCTCCAACCCGGTCACGCTTTGCAACACGCTCTTTACGGGCGTCGTGAACCCGCCAACCCCGAACCCTTGCTCATCGCTTGAAGCGACGACCTATGTTGGCGCAGTCCAAAACGCCAGCGACACCTGGTACGCGGGCTGGACGCTCGGCCTCTGATTGTAAAATGCCCGGCGGGCGCCACAAGCGCCCGCCGGCTGCCATTGTCTGAAAGTGCAATTGTTCAAGGCGGCTGTGCTGGCCTGCTCAGGGGTAAGAAAATGAAATTCAGATTTAAGGCGGCTGTGTCCGCGCTGCTGGGAACGACGGCGATGACCGTCGCATCCGCCGCGCTCGCGCAAACCGATGACTCTTCGCTTGTCGATGAAATCGTTGTTCGCGGCGTCAACATTCCTGACGAGAAGCGGGCAACGTCGGAGATTTCCGCCGTTCTTGACGAGGCGTCTTTTCAGAGAACCGGCGACACTGATATTGCATCGGCGCTGCGCCGCGTTACCGGGCTTTCTATCAGTGACGGCAAGTTCGTCATTGTTCGAGGCCTCAACGAGCGGTATTCGTCGGTGACGATTGACGGCTCGCCGCTGCCGAGCCCCGAGCCGCTGCGCCGTATCGTTCCTCTCGACATCATCCCGACCTCGATCCTGTCTGGCTCGCTGGTTCAAAAGACCTTCTCTCCGCAATATTCGGCTGAATTCGGCGGCGGCGTCATCGAATTGCGGACAAAGCCAATCCCGGATGAGTGGTATTTCAACATTGGCGCGTCCGCGGGGCTTGACCTCGTGACCAACGGCCAGACCGGTTTGACCTATGAAGGCGGCTCGCGCGACTGGCTCGGTTTTGATGACGGCACGCGAAATCTTCCCGCGGGGCTTTTCGGCGACCCGTTGCGCATCCAGGGTGCCGGCACGGCGGATCGCGCATTTCAGAATGCAATCGACTCCAGCTTCGACAGCGCAGCCACGACGGTCATCTTCGAAGAGACGCTTCCCGTTAACTGGGGCGTGAGTGTTGCTGGCGGCGGTTACCGCGACCTGTCGGATACGATCCGTTTCGGATTCAATATCGCCGGCAGCCTCGGCAACGACTACCAGACCCGGGAAGGACGGCGCGAGCAGGGCTTGACGACTTCGGCCGCTGGCGCATCCGCCGATGCGTTTGAAGATCCGACCCTGCAATTGCCAAACAACGCCGCCGTCGCTGACTTTACCAGCACGACTCTGACGGCGGACGTCAACGGCGCTGCCACCTTTGGCGTTGAGATCGGCGACGATCACAAGATCAATTCCACCAATCTATTCCTACGCTCGACGATCAAGGACGCGCGCTTTACTCAAGGCATCGACGGCGACGACGAGTCGCTCGAATTCTTTCAGGAAAACCTCGAGTTTTTCGAACGCCAGGTTTGGCAGACGCAGCTGCGCGGGGATCACTATTTCCCGTCGCTGAACGGGCTGTCCGTCATCTGGCGCGGCGCCTATGGCGAAGCGTTCCGCGACGCGCCGTATCAGCGGCAGTTCCGCCGTATCCGCGATACCGCGAATGGTGAGTTCCTGTTTCCGTTCGGCGTCAACGAGGATTTCGATAACGACGCGGCGACCATTTCATTCTCGGACGTTGAAGATCAGAACATCGACGCCGGCATTGACTTCACCCTCCCGTTGCCGCTCTTGGGCTCGGAAGGCGACGTCAAATTCGGTTATGCGTACACGGACAAATCGCGATCGGCGCTGGTGCGTGACTTCTTCTACGAGGTCGGAACGCTTGGATTTGTTCCTGACGCCGGTCTTGCCGCACGTCCGGATGTTCTGATCCGTGACATTGGCTCGTCGGACGCCCTCGACATACGTTTCACGACCAACCAGATCTCGCTCGACAATGCGGACTCATCCTTGCTGGTCCATGCCGGGTATTTTGGCGTCGATTATCCGATCGGCTCCTATTTGCGGCTGGCGGCCGGCCTTCGGTATGAGGACGGCGAACAGATCACCGACGCGGTCGCAACCGGCATTCCGACTTCCAGAACCCAGACCGCGATCAACGAGGCCTATTTCCTGCCGGCGGTTACGCTGACCTGGAACCCGCTTGGAGACTTGCAGGTGCGGGCTGGCTATTCGCACACGATCAACCGTCCGCAGTTTCGTGAGTTGACGCCGGCGACGTTCCTCGACGATGAAACCGATCAACTTGTGATCGGCAACCCGTTCCTGGAGAACACCGAGCTCCGTAACTACGATCTGCGGGCTGAGTACTATTTTGGCCGCGGCCAGTTTGTGACCATTGGCGGCTTCTACAAAGACCTCTCGAGCCCGATCGAAGTCAGCTCGACGCAGATCGGCGGCAACGAGGCGCAGACCTATGTCAACGCCCCGTCAGCGACACTCTACGGTTTTGAATTCGAATATGAACGCACCTTCGGCCTCGGCGATATCCTCGGCAATCGCTTCGAGTCCAAGGACCTTATTCTCAAGACGAACTATACGTGGAGCCAATCTGAAGTCAGCGCGGACGGCGATGTCACAACCGCGCTCGTCAGTTCGGCGACGGGTGCTGTTCCGGTTGTGACGCCCGCGTCGGGCTTCATCATCGACGGCCGTCAATTGCAGGGCCAGTCGAATCATCTTGTCAACTTCCAGTTCGGCTTTGAGGATTCGGACCTCAATTCCCGTGCGACCATCCTCGTCAACTGGTCGTCGGGGCGCATTCGCCAGACCCAGAACATTATTACTGGCGGTCCGGACGTCATTGAACGTCCTCCGGTCACCGTGGATTTTGTCTGGAGCCGGACGATCGAGAATTGGGGCGGCGAGTGGGAACTTGGGCTCGCGATCCGCAACATTCTCGGCGACGATTACGAGGCGACGCAGGCGTTCCCGGACGCAACCGTCGCTTTGTTTGACACTTACGATCTTGGCCGTGAGCTCTCAGCTAGCATCAAGCGTAGTTTCTAGGGGGCGTTGCCGGCGGTGGGGGCTGCCGGCTCGCTTGCGGGTGGGGGAGAATTTGGCCGGCTGTTCGAAAGGACGGCCGGCCAACTTATGGGCCCTCAACTTATAGGTGAAATATTTGCCGGGAAATCGCTTTGGCCCGGCCCGTCTTGACGCCAATTCTCACGCCCGTTTCGGCCTTGTTATGGGTCAGTTATCCCGGGGCCGGTCCGAAAATTAACCCAAAGCCTTGATTTTGGCGCGATTCCGCCTCCGAAAGCGCTCCCCTTCCGGAAAAAAAGCGGCTAGGGTTTTGCACCCCCGGGGGCCGGAAACGGAACGGACAGTCAGGTCGTGGCGGTTTTCAGAATTGATCGATTCGCGCCGGATGGGGCGGCGGCGAACGCGCTGAGAGCGCGCGTTGCAACTTTTATCGCACGGTGCCCCAAGCGCGCGCCGGCGCCGGCGTCCTTAGTGCGCGTTACCGAATATGGTCTCGTCGGAGCCATTGGCGTTTCAATTGGCATTCTTTTTTGGCTGGGTCTGGGCCCGCTGCCGCAGCCCGCAGCGGCCCCGGCCCCCCGGCCTGCGCCTGTTGTTACGGCGGCCTCGACTGCGAGCGTCAATCCTTTCGGCGAAAGCGCGCCGGCCGCCCAGGCGTCCGGCGCCGAACTCGTTCCGGGGCCCGACCTTGCGGAAACGACGCTGAACTTGACCTTGCATGGCACCTGGATCGACGCCAGCGGCGGCACGGCCATCATCAAGACGCCCGACGACAAACAGGGACGCTTCACGCGCGGCGCGCAGGTCTGGGAAAACGTAACGCTCGAGCGCGTATTCCGCGATCAGGTCGTCATCAACCGCGACGGCGTCCTCGAAACATTGAGCCTTGTCGGCCGGGATGCGAAAGCGCCAGAACCGCAAGCCGGCGCTGCAAAGGCGGATGAACCCGCATCAGGCGAAGTCTTTGCAACCCTCGGCTCGATCATTTCGGTGCTGCCCGAAAACGATAATGTCGGCGGCGTTAACCTTGTGCTGGAACCCGGCGACGACTACGCCGCATTCCTTGCGTCAGGTCTTCGCCCGGGCGATGTGCTTGTCGCCGTTGACGGTCAGGTGGTCGGGAAGGACATCGGCGCCGATATTGAATACCTGCAAACGGTTGCGGGCCGGAACAAGATTACGGTCAATGTCAACCGCGGGGGCGTTGTGACGCCGATTGAAATTGATCTGAAGGGTGCGTCGGCGAATGGCGGTTAAGGGGTTTTTCCGGCGAGCGGCTTTGTTGATGAGCGCTGCGGTCCTGCAAGGCGGCGTCGCGGCTGCGCAGGAAGGGTGCGGCGAAGCGCTCAATCTTGAGGACGCGGACATCCGCTCGGTCGTTGACGAGATCGCCGTGCGGACGGGCAAGAAATTTGTGCTGGACCCGCGCGTGCAAGGGCGCGTGTCGATCAAGTCGGGTCCCAATGGCGGGCTTTGCGCCGATGAAGCGTGGGAGCTTTTTCAGGCGGCGCTGCGCGTCATCGGCTTTACGGCGGCGCCGATCAATGGCGACAGCTATCGCATTATCCCGGTGCAGGAGGGCTCGCGCGCAGCCGGGCCCGTCGGCAAGGGCGAGCCAGGCGATTTCGTGACACAAATCGTCCGCCTCAACCATATCGATGCGCGCGAGGCTGCGGCCAATCTTGCGCAGATTATTTCCGAACGCGGCGTTGTCGCCCCGGTCAGAAGCGGCAACGCTGTCATTCTGGTTGACGCTGCCGACAACATTGAGCGCCTGCGCCAGGTGCTCGCCCAACTTGACCGCGACACGACCGTCTATCGCACCATTCCCCTCGAAAACGCTTCGGCGACGGAAGTTGCGCGCGTGCTTACCAATCTCGCGCGGGAGATTTCCGAAGAGGGCGCGCCTGGCGCCTCGTCGGTGAGCGTCGTTCCCGTTTCGGGCAGCAATTCGATCCTCGTGCGCGCCGAACCGGTGATCCTGTCGCGCCTCGTTGGCGTCGTCGCCGAGCTTGACCGCATCGGTCAGGCGAAAAGCGATCTTTCCGTCATCACGCTCAATCATGCGGACGCGGAGGAAATGTCGACGCTGCTGAAGGAACTCGCCAATTCCGAAGTGGCGGCCGCCGCCGCGGCAGACGGCGCTGCGCCAACAGCATCCGGCCCGAGGCGCGCCAATATTTCGTTCCACAAGGCAACAAACTCCGTCATCATTTCCGGCGACGCCGACATCCAGCAGACGCTGCGCAAAGTGGTGCAGCAGCTCGACGTGCGCCGCGCGCAGGTGCAGATCGAAGCGATCATCGTTGAAGTCACCGACAATACGGCGCGTGCGCTCGGCGTTGAATATTTTCTCGCCCCGCTCGACGGCAAACGCGTGCCGTTCACCGCGACCAATTTCACCGGCGTGTCGCCAAACCTGCTTGCCGCGGCGGGGGCCTTGTTGCTCAACCCAGAGATCCTCGGCGGCGACGACAGCGATACTGGCAGTGACGATGACGATGACGACGACACTTCCGGCACGAACGTGACGCTCAGCAATACGCTGGCCAATACGGCGGTCACTTCGCTGCTTTCGAATAATGGCTTTATCGGCGGGGCAGGCGGTCGCATTGGCAATGACGCTGTCTTCGGCGCGATCGTAACGGCGCTCAAGCGCGACACGCAGTCAAACGTGCTGTCGTTTCCCTCAATCGTCACGCTCGACAATGAGGCTGCCAAATTATCGGTGGGCCAGGAAATTCCAATTACAACGGGCGAGGCCGTCGGCGACAATTTTCAGAATGCTTTTCGAACCGTGACGCGCGAGCAAGTCGGCGTCATTCTCGAAGTCACGCCGCAAATCAATGAAGGCGGCACGGTCACCATGCAGGTGCGGCAGGAAACGTCGAGCATCGCCGGTCAGATCATCAATTCTTCGACCGATCTGATCACCAACAAACGCGAGTTCGAGACGGTTGCAGTTGTCGATGACGGCGGCATTCTTGTCATCGGCGGACTGATCGACCAGACGGACGGCGTGACGGAAGACAAAGTGCCGCTGCTCGGCGACATTCCGATCGCCGGCAATCTTTTCAAATCTTCCTCGCGCTCCCGCGACCGCCGCAATCTGATGGTGTTCATCAGGCCGACGATCATCCGCGACCGCGCATCGGCCGATGCAGTGACGCGCAAGAAGTTCGACTACATCAAGGCGCGCGAGCAATTGTCGACGGGCAATCCGCAGTCAGAGCTAGAGCGGCTGATCGACCAGGTGACAGGCGGGACTACGCCGGCAACGGCCGATACGCCGGCTGCCCCGTCGTTCGAAGACGTGGCGCAAGAGCCGCCCGCGGTCCTCAATGAGTGAGGCCAGACCCTTGCCGGCGCTGAAGCTCGCTTATGCGTTCGCCAAGGAGAACGGCCTCGTGGTGCTTGATGCGGTCGCGCGGCCGGCGCGCATTGGCGTGCGGGGAAAGCCCGATCCGCGCGCGCTCCTCGAAGTGCGCCGCCTCGTCAATGCGCCGATTGCGCTTGATGAAATGCCGTCCGATGCATTCGAGCGGCGCTTGTCCGAGATTTATTCCGCCGACGGCATCAGAGCGGACGATTTCAAGATGGACGCCGGCGAGGACGATCTTGCTTCGCTGGCGGAGGGCCTGCCGACGACGGCCGACCTCCTCGACACGGAAGACGACGCGCCCGTCATCCGCCTCATCAATGCGATCATCGCCGAGGCGGTCAAGCTGAAGGCTTCCGACATCCATGTCGAGCCTTATGAAAAGACCTTGTCGATCCGTCTACGGATCGATGGCGTCTTGCGCGAAGTGCTCTCGCTGCCTGCCCGCATGACGCCGGTGCTGACCAGCCGCGTCAAGGTGATGGCGCGCCTCGATATTGCAGAAAAGCGACTGCCGCAGGACGGGCGAATCTCGCTGTCGCTTGGCGGCAAGATGATCGATGTGCGCGTCTCGACCTTGCCAGCGCGGTTCGGCGAGCGTGTCGTGATGCGTATTCTCGACAAGGAAGAGGCAAGCTTCGATCTCGATGCGCTCGGCATGCCCGCGGAAACGCTGCGGCGCTTGCAGCAGGCGTTGCAGCGGCCGAACGGCGTTATCCTTGTTACCGGACCAACAGGGTCGGGCAAGACGACGACGCTCTATGCGGCGCTGAAGCTGCTCAACGATCCGTCACGCAATATCCTGACCGTCGAAGACCCCGTCGAATATGCAATCGACGGCGTCGGCCAGACGCAGATCAATCCGAAGGTCGGCATGACTTTCGCGACGGGCCTCCGCGCGATCCTTCGTCAGGACCCGGACATTGTCATGGTCGGCGAGATCCGCGACGTCGAAACCGCCGAGATCGCCATTCAGGCCTCGCTCACCGGTCACCTCGTTTTATCGACGGTGCACACCAATTCCGCAGTTGGGGCAATAACGCGCCTGCGCGACATGGGCGCCGAGCCGTTCCTGCTGTCGTCGACGGTTGCGGCCGTGCTGGCGCAGCGGCTGGTCCGGCGGTTGTGCCCGACCTGCAAGGAGCCGCACGCGCCCGACACGGCCGAGCAGCGCCTTCTTGGCGCCGGGCCGGACGTGACGATTTATCGTCCCAAGGGCTGCGGGCGTTGCGGCCATACGGGGTATGAGAGCCGCATCGGCGTTTATGAACTGATGGTCGTCGATGAAGTCGCGCGCAAGCTGATCCACGAAAATGCGGGCGAGCAGGAAATTACCGCGCATGTGTTCCGGCGCGCCGATACGCTGGCGCAGTCTGGATTCAAGCATGTCCTTGCGGGCTTCACGTCAATAGAAGAAGTCCTGCGCGTGGTTCGTCAGGAAGACGAAGATGCCATCCTTTG
>JBJXFO010000161.1:0-62366 GCA_046154725.1 Parvularculaceae bacterium
GGGCTCACATCGAAGCCATGGGTCAAAACTTCTCTCGCGCCCGGCAGCCAGGTCGTCACCGACTATTTGAAGGCTGCGGGGTTGCAGGAAGATCTCGACGCGCTCGGCTTCAATCTTGTCGGCTATGGCTGCACCACCTGCATTGGCAATTCTGGCCCGCTTCCAGAAGCGATCAGCGCCGCGATCAGCGAGAATGATCTTGCTGTGTGCTCCGTCTTGTCGGGCAACCGCAATTTCGAGGGCCGAGTCTCGCCGGACGCGCGCGCGAATTATCTTGCCTCGCCGCCGCTTGTTGTCGCTTACGCGCTGGCCGGCTCGCTCAATATCGACCTGACATCCGAGCCGCTCGGCAAGGACAATCAGGGCCAAGACGTATTCCTCAAGGACATCTGGCCGACGAACCGCGACATAGCTGATGTCGTTCGCCAGCACGTCACAGCGACCATGTTCGCGGCGCGCTATGCGGATGTCTTCAAGGGCGATGCGCAGTGGCGCGCGATCGACGCTGGCGACGGGCAGACCTATCGCTGGCCGACATCGACTTATGTCGCGAACCCGCCTTATTTCGAGGGCATGACGATGACGCCCAAACCAATCGAACCGATTGCCAAGGCTCGAATTTTGTCGCTGTTCGGCGATTCGATTACGACAGACCACATCTCGCCTGCCGGCGATATCAAGGAAAAGGGCCCCGCCGGGCAATTCTTGAAGGAGCGGCAAGTGCCGGTCAGCGAGTTCAATTCCTATGGCTCGCGGCGCGGCCACCATGAAGTGATGATGCGCGGAACCTTCGCCAACATCCGCATCAGGAATCAAATGCTGGACGGCGTTGAGGGCGGATTGACGCGTCATATCCCCTCGGGACAGCAGATGGCGATTTATGACGCGGCAATGAAGTACAAGGCCGAGGGAACGCCGCTCGTCGTCTTTGCCGGCAAGGAATACGGCACCGGCTCGTCGCGCGACTGGGCGGCGAAAGGCACGGTTCTTCTCGGCGTGCGCGCCGTCATCGCCGAAAGCTTCGAGCGCATTCACCGGTCGAACCTGATTGGCATGGGCGTTCTGCCATTGCAGTTCAAAGGTGAGGATAGCTGGCGCATGCATGGCCTTAAGGGCGACGAGACAATCACGATCCACGGCGTCGAAACGCTGTCGCCGCGCACTGAGGCGCGCATGACGATTATGGACGCCAGCGGCTTGTCGCGTGACGTCGCCGTCCTTGTACGGATCGATACCGCCGACGAGCTCGAATATTATCGCCATGGCGGCATCCTGCATTACGTCGTCCGCCAACTGGCGGCGGCGTAGTGCGGCAACCCCGGGTTGGTGGCGCGATAGGGCGCAGCAACTAGACTGCCGCAACCTTTGGTCGCATCGAATGGCCTTGGTTGCGGGGGATGCGTGCGCAAGCGCGGGGGACAAAAGCGCCGGGGAATGCGTTGTCGGCATGCCGTTTGGCTTGCCGCCAACCTTGTTGCAGCGTCCGCCAGCGCGGAGGCCAGCCCTTGGAATCGCACGGATGGCGGCCTGTTCGTGGCAAGCCGCATTGAATATTTCCGGTCGTCGACACCCGTCAGCGCTTATTCGCGCGTCGACAGCGACACGTATCTCGAATGGGGTCTCACCGAACGCTGGATGGCTGGCGGCAAAACCGCTTATGGCACCGCCTTCGTCACCAATGCGAACGGGACATCGACGATCGCCGGCTTTGGGGAGTCGGAGGTTTTCGTTCAGCGCCAGATTCAGCGCGCCAAGCATTCGGCGACTGCTGTCCGGGTTGCAGGCGTCTGGTCCGGTGATCAGACGCAAGGGGCCCCCCCGGGAGAGGAGACCGGCGGTATCGACGCCGATGTAAGAGCGCTGCATGGCCGTGATGTAGTCCTTCAGCCCTTCAAAATTTTCGTTGCCGCGGAAGCGGGATATCGCCGCCGCTTTTCGGGGGCCGCCGACCAGGTCCGCGCTGAAGCGCTTGTCGGCCTGGAGCCCTCAACCCGCCTCCTCGTGCTGCTCGAAAGCCAATTGATCGTCTCCTTGCGGAATAATGACATGGGCTTTGACGATTTCGACCTGTTCAAGGCGCAGGCGTCCGTGGTTTGGCGTGCAACCAGGCGCTGGGCGCTCGTTGCCGCCGCACGCACGGAGTTTGCGGCGCGCAACATCGAACCAGGCGATGCGGTGACACTCGGGCTTTGGTCGGAATTTTGATGACGCCCGACGCCTCGCTTCAGCGGTTTGAGCGCCTGCGCGCCTATGTGCGGGCCGGCCGCGCGCCGTGGCAGCGCGAGGAAGGCCGCCTGACTTTCCTCACCTGCCGCAACGACGGCGCCGCTAACGATAAGGGGCCGGACATTTGCCTCGCGCCCGGTGACTTCGCAGGCGCATTGCGCGCCCGTTTCACCGATGACTTGATGACGGAAGCAACAGCAGGCCTTGCAACCCGCTCGCCAGAAAGCAGCGCGCGCACAGTGATATCGCCTCAACAACGCGCGACAGGCGTTCTCGCGCTGCTCGTCGCCGTCGGGCTCTTTATAGCCGCGCCATTGGCAGCCGCCGGTGTCATGGTCGCCGGCATAGCGGCTCTGTTCTCGCTGATGATTGTCACGCGGCTGTTGCTTGCGGCGATCAGCGCTTGGGCGCCGCGCGCTGATGCGCCGGTCACGCTTCCCATGGCGGCTTTGCCGGCGGTCACTATTCTGGTTCCCCTCTTTCGCGAAGCTGACGCGCTTGCGGGGCTCGCGGCTGCGTTGTCGCGCCTAGACTATCCACCGGAAAAATTTGACATCAAACTGCTCTTTGAAGAGCGCGACGGCGAAACCATTGCCGAGGCGCATCGCCTTCAACTCGATCGCTGCTTCGATTTCGTCATCGTGCCGCAAGGCGCGCCGCAAACGAAACCCAAGGCTTGCAACTATGCGCTGCCGACCGCGCGAGGCGACCTGCTCGTCATTTATGACGCCGAAGATGAACCAGAGCCTGCGCAATTGCGGTTGGCGGCGGCACTTTTGCGAACGCCGGCGACGATCTTGCCTGCGTGCAGGCGCGGCTCAATTTCTATAACGCCGACGAAAACTGGCTGACGCGGCTTTTCACGCTCGAATATTGCCTGTGGTTCGACCATCTGTTGCCGGCGCTCGACCGGCTTGGCGCGCCGGTGCCGCTCGGCGGCACGTCGAACATTTTTCGCACCGACGCGCTGATCGAAGTTGGCGGATGGGATCCGCACAACGTGACCGAGGACGCAGATCTCGGCCTCCGGCTCGCGCGCCGCGGCTATCGCACCGCGGTGATCGACGCGACGACCTATGAAGAAGCCAATTGCCGATTGCCGAACTGGCTGCGCCAGCGCTCGCGCTGGATGAAAGGTTTCATGCAAACCTGGCTCGTTCATAGGCGCGGCGGCGCCGCGTCCAACTGGCGCGCGGTGCTCAGCATCGATCTTTTTGTCGGCGGAACCGTCATCGCCGCGCTCGTCAATCCGCTTTTGTGGGTCGCCAGCGCTGCGCAGTGGACGACTGGCGCATCGGCGGAAGTGTTCCTGCCCGGCCCTGCTGGCGTCATCGCCGCCGCGTCGCTCGCCGCCGGCAATCTTGCGCTCATTCTGCTTGCCGCGGCGGCGCCACTCCGCCGGGGGCTCGGGCGTCTTAGCCCCTATTCGCTGCTGATGCCCATTTACTGGCTGATGATGTCGGCTGCAGCCTATGTGGCGCTTTTCCAGCTCCTGACCCGGCCACATTATTGGGAAAAGACCGAACACGGATTGAGCAAGGGCGCGCGGGAAAGGCGCCGCAGCGCGCTCCGCTCGCTGGGCTTTGACTGACATGGCGGTGCGCGCGATTGAATTGCGCGGCGGGCGCGCCGATATTGGCGGTGGAGTATGTCCCCGATGCCGCTTTCCGGACTTCCCTTTCGAAAGATGAACGGCCTTGGCAATGATTTTGTCATTGTCGATCTGCGCGGCCGCGATGCGCGGATGACGGAAGTGGCCGCCCGCGAGATCGCCGACCGCAAGGCGGGAATCGGGTGCGACCAGGTGATCACCATCGAGGATCGCGACGGCCCCTTCATGGGCGTGTGGAATGCTGACGGCACAGAAGTTGGCGCATGCGGCAACGCGGCGCGCTGCGTCGGCGCGATCCTGATGGACGAGAGCGGCGACAGCGGCGCGGCATTTGAAACGATGTCGGGGCTGATCTCGGCGGAGCGCATTGCGCCGACGCGCATCGCCGTCGACATGGGCATGCCGAAATTTCACTGGAAGCAAATCCCGCTCAGTGAAGAAACGCAAGACACGCGCTTTGTCGACATCAAGCTCGGCCCTATCGACAAGCCGGTTCTGTGGGGCCCCTCCGCCGTCAATATGGGCAATCCGCACTGCATTTTTTTCGTTGACGACGTGAGCGCCCACAGGCTCGACCTCTTCGGCCCGATGATCGAGAACCACCCGCTGTTCCCGGAGCGCGCCAATGTGTCGATTGCCGAAGTAAAAGGCCGTCAGCTGATTCGTCTGCGCGTGTGGGAGCGCGGTGCGGGCATCACCAAGGCGTGCGGCACCGCCGCGTGCGCGGCCGTCGTCGCCGCCAGCCGGCGCCGCCTGACCGAGCGGCGGGCGAGCGTCGAGCTTGACGGCGGGCTTCTGGCGATCGAATGGCGCGCGGACGACCACGTCATCATGACCGGTCCTTACGAGTTTGAATTCGACGGCGTGTTGCCGGAAGGGCTTTGACCCGTGGCCAAGCTCTATTTCAACTACGCAGCGATGAACGCCGGCAAATCGACGATGCTGTTGCAGGCGGCGTTCAACTATCGCGAACGCGGCATGAAGTGCCTCATTTTCACGGCCAGCATCGACAGCCGCACCGGGCACGGAATCGTCGCGTCGCGCATCGGGCTGGCCGCGCCCGCGTGCGCTTTCGACAGTGGCGCCGACCTTTTCCACGCGATCGAAGCCGCCATTCGCGATGACGAGGTTGCCTGCGTCTTCGTTGATGAGGCGCAGTTCCTCTCGCGCGAGCAGGTGATGCAGCTTGCGCGCGCAGTCGACTATCTCGGCGTCCCGGTCCTGTGCTTCGGCTTGCGTACCGATTTCCGCGGCGCGCTCTTTCCCGGCAGCGAACGACTGCTGGCGATTGCCGATGAACTGAGCGAGTTGAAGACCATTTGCGCTTGCGGGCGCAAGGCGACGATGAATTTGCGCATCGATGTCAGCGGCGCGGCGGTCACGGGCGGCCAGTCGATCGAAATCGGCGGCAATGAGCGCTATGTCCCGCTTTGCCGCAAGCACTTCTATGAGCGGCTCGGCGCCGGGTGAACGGCGCAGTGCTCTGCTTTTATGAGGGATTTCAAAGACCTCAGCGCCAAAAGGCGCACTTCCCGCTTTCGTTGCGCTAGGGCGCGCCTCGGCGAGCGGGTTGGCGGTGACGGAGAGAGAGCAACGAACCATCACCCTTTAACGGCACGGGGGCCAAATTCCGTCGCGGATTTTTAATTTATTTGGACGTCCGTCGCCGATTCATCCGGCGGGTGCATTCACAGTAGCCAATACGCCAAAGCGTTGCATACGCTGACCGCGCGGTCAGTGAATCGTCAAACATGGTTAATATTACGTCGCATTGACGGAAGTCGCTGATCGGGCCGTCTACTGGGGCCGGCCGATCCAGAGCCCTATTCCACCTCAAAACGCGGCCCCCTTATTCGCCATCGATTCCGGGATCCGCCAGTGGGCGGCCGCGGAATGGCGGCAGCTGAAGCCATGCCGCTGCCGCAATCGGGGAATGGACGCTTCGCATTAGCCGAATGCATCATAAAAGTGCGATATGGCGACAGCGATCTCTTTGATGCGCCGGTCAAGCGCGCGCAGCGGCTCTACGATTTCTCGCTGGATTTGCGGGTAACCGCCCCCTTCTTCGCCGCGCGGCGCAGACTCATTGAGGCCTGACAACGCGGCTGGGACAGCCGATGATTCTGGAAAAATATCCGATATAACATTTGCGACCTCCGCGAAGCGAAGGTCGAGCGCCATATCGACGAGCTCGGCATGCGCCATCTCGTGCCGTGACGAGAATGGCGGGGTTGAGGCAGCAAGCGCAAAGCCGTCGCCAATCAGCGCCAGGCGTGCTGCATGAAGCACATAAAGCGGTTGGGGAAATGGCGGGGCAGCGCCCTCTTCGAGTGACGCGATCGCCGCATCGAATTTCTGCCGGTCGACAGAAAGATGATTGGCGAGCCGCCCCAGTGCGACGTCGAGAGCGCGCGCCTCAAGGCGCGCGGCGACGCGGTGCAGGGCAAGCGCGGCCAGACGATTGTCGAGCCGGGCCGCCGTCACCGTCCAGAACGCCGGATCGTAGAGGCTGGCATAAGTGCGCAGGATCGAGAGAGATGTCAGCGAACGCGCTGCCGCGGCAACGCCGAGCACGTTGCGCATGCGCGCCGAGCCCATAACAAGGTCGCGGAAACGTTCCGGTTCGCGCTCCGCAGCCGTGCCCATGCCGCCCATGACGTTGGCGACCGCCGCCAGCTGTTGCAGAATCGCGTTATGCGGAATCGCGCGAAGCGCGCGCGACTCGTCCTTTGCGCCGGGCTTGCCGCGCCTGATTTGGCGGGAACCGGACGGCGGGAGAAGATTTCTTGAAAAGGCGGCGAGCACGGCCTGATAATTTTCATCCGCCCACAAATTTTCCTGCCAGCCTTTGATCGCACGATAGACGTCCCAGGAAAAATTGATGTCCTTGTAATACCGGTCGCTGAAATCCGCCTGCGGCGCGGTTTGCGACCATGCAAAGATCGATTGCAGCGCGGCGTCGGCAAGCGCCGGGGTCTGGAAATGAAGAAACCCGTCGCCGCCTTGAAAACTTGTCTCGGCGTTGACGCGCAGCCCGTCTCGCGCGAAGCGGCTGCGCGCCCATGATGTCATCAAATAGTCGAGCCGCTCGACAAAGCTGCCGGGATGCGCGCCGCGGCCCATCGATTCGCCGTGTGTGTTGAAGACGATAATGTCGACATCGGAAATACGCCGGCTGCTGAGCGCGCGACTGCAAAGGATATGCAGGCGTTCAATCGCAAGGTCGGCGGCGACCTGGCCCATAAAGCGCCCGCTGTCGGAAAATCCGCACTGAATTGCCACCCGCCCCCGCCGGCGGATGTAGTCGACATATTCCTCCTCTTCGAGCAGACGCTCGATCAAGCGCCCGCCGCGCTCGATTGCATCCGGAGTTTCAAACAGCGGCGAAATGTCGAGGCGATGATCGACCCCGTAAAGGCGCGCGAGATAAATTGCCCCCATAACGGTCGCCGGCGACTCGACCTCGGCGATCAGGAAGCGGATCGGCGCATCCTCGTCGATGTGTTTCAAGATTTGCGCGGACAACATGAACTGCCGCCGCGCCGTCATCTGCTCTTCGAAGACGCTCGCGAAATTGACGGCGCGATGCTCAGCCGCCGCTGACTTCGCCGCCGCGGCGTCGAGCGCCGTCCGGTCGAGAAAATCACGGGCGCCGCCAAGCCCCAGATCGGCGCGCAGAGCCGAGCGAACCTGGGCGGCATTGACACGCAAGTGGATGCGAGCAACGCCGAGGCCGTAAAGGTCCATTTCTACGCGAATGGCCGCAAGGGCGAGCGCCGTGTCATCGTCTGCAGCGTCGATCACCGCGGTCAGCGCTGATCGGACCTCGCGAAGCGAGGTAAGGCGCGCAGGTCCATCAGCGGTCAGACGATTGGCGGCGGCGGCGACGGCTGCAGCGTCCTGGGGGTCGCAAGCGAAGGCTTCGGCCTGTTCGGCAGCCTCGGCCCCCGCGCCGGCTAGCGCAGCGGCGAGCGCCCGCGCAGCCGCGAATTTTTGCAATGCCTTGGCGTAGCGGAAAAGCTGCAGCGCTTTTTCCTCAAGGCGCAAGCGCACTGTCGTTGCCCAATGAATATCGGTGCGCCCATCGAGATCATAGCCAACCCACGTCGCAAGACTAAGCGGCGCCGGCGAGGCCTCTCGCCAGCGATCCGGGTAGCGCTCCCTGAGCCAGCGCAGCGAGGCAGCCGTCAAAGAACGGATTGCATCCTGCGCGCTCCCGATTGCGCTTTGTACGTCTTCATGCTCATCAAGAAGCGAAATTGGCCGATCTGGCGTCTGACGCTGAAGCTCGACGCCAGCGGGCCCATTGGATGCAAGGTCGCCGATCAGCCGTCGGGCCCCGCGCGACAGCGCAAAGGTCGGGTGCGCCGTGAAGACAACACCGGCCTGCGTTTGCTCAAGCGTTTGCCTGGCAATCTCGAACGGCTCGTTGTCGAGACGGGCAAACGCCTTCGCGATGAGATCGTCCCAATTGCCGCGCCCGGCTTTCGCCGCGAGGCGGCGCGCCCGCGCGGCGAGCGCCTCGGCCGCGATCAGCCCGGCGAGCGCTGACACCATATCGTGATTGATCTCGCCAGAGCTGAGCTTCTCACGCAGATCGACCATCAAAAGACGCACGCCCGACGCCATCGGGTCGCGCTGGGTTACGGCCTCATGAGCTGCGAGGCGCTCCATGCACCAATTACGCAAGGCGGCAATGTCCGTTGACGTCATCGCAATGTTCTTTCAAGCGCATTGCGCCAACCCAATCGCAGCGTGGCACGCTGGCCCGGCATCATCGACGGCGCAAACCGGCGCTCGGTCTTGCGCAGGCGGGCGATCTCCTCAATCGATCCGTATACCCCTGTCTTGACACCTGCGAGAAACGCCGCGCCGAGCGCTGTTGTCTCCATGACAGCTGGCCGGTCAACCGGCGCATTCTGAATGTCGGCGAGAAACTGCATCAGCCAGTTGTTGGCGACCATGCCGCCATCGACCTTCAACGCCGCGCACGCCGCGCCGTCCGCCAACATCGCGTCGATCAAGTCAGCCGTCTGATAGGCGACGCATTCGAGCGCGGCGCGTACAAGTTCCGCCCTGCCGGCGCCGCGTGTCAGACCTGAAATCAGCCCGCGCGCGTCCGGCGCCCAGTGCGGCGCGCCGAGCCCCGTAAATCCCGGGACCAGATAGACGCCGTTGTTCGTTTCAATCGACCGGGCAAGCGCCTCCGTCTCGTCCGAGGACTTGATGATTCCGAGGCCGTCGCGCAGCCATTGCACAGCCGCGCCAGCGATGAAGATCGACCCCTCAAGTGCATAGTGCGTTTCACCATCAATGCGGCGGGCAATAGTCGTCAGCATCCGGTTGCCGGACAGCAAAAACCCGGCCGTCGGCGCCAGCACGAAGCACCCCGTGCCATAGGTGCTTTTGATATCGCCTGGCGCAAGACACGCCTGCCCGATCGCGGCAGCCTGCTGATCGCCGACCATCGCGCAAATGGGGATCGGCCGGCCGAAATGCTCCGCAAGGGAGTCGCCAAAATCGCTGATCGTATCGCGCACTTCCGGCAGGCATGCGCGCGGCGTATCAAAGATGCCGAGCAGCATATCGTCCCAGACGTTGTCGCGGATGTTGAAAAGGCTGGTGCGGCTCGCGTTCGTTGCATCGGTCAGGTGCGCTCCGCCGGTAAGGCGTGCAAGGACGAAACTGTCAACCGTGCCGAACGCCAGCTCACTGCGCACCGCACGCGCCCGGAGGCTGGCGTCGCTATCGAGGATCGCGGCAAGCTTCGTTGCCGAGAAATAAGGGTCTAGCACCAGCCCGGTGCGCGCGCGAATTTCGGCCTCGAGACCGCGCGCTTGCAGGCCCGCACAAACGTCGGCCGTGCGCCGGTCCTGCCAGACAATTGCATTGTGGACTGGCTTTAGCGTCCTGCGGTCCCAGATGATTGCCGTCTCGCGCTGGTTCGTTACGCCGATTGCAACGACGCGCCCGCCCTTTTCTTCAGCGCGCGTCAGCGCCGCGCGCGCAGTGCTCAGCGTCGTCGCCCAGATCAGCGCCGGGTCATGCTCAACCCAACCGGGGCGCGGGTAGAGCTGCTCAAATTCTTCCTGCGCGGCAGCGACAATTGAGGCCGACGCGTCAAAGACAATCGCGCGGCTCGATGTGGTGCCTTGGTCGATGGCGAGGATGAGGGGCGGCTTCACGGTGTAGCCTCACCGCGCCATGACGCGCCAGCCCCATGGATCGATGGTCAATGGCGCGTCCGGAGCGATTGTTACCTTGCCGCCGTTGAAATCGACATAGTCGCCTTTGGCTTGCGCCGTCGGGAAGGTCACGGTTTTCGCCTCGGCTGAAAAATTCATCATGACGAAAATGCGGTCGTCGCCCTTCTCTCGCAGGAACGAAAAGACTTGCTGCGGCGATGAGTTCTCGACGCCGACCATGCGCGCGCCCCATTGGCCGTTGGCGAGCGCGGGATGCGCCTTGCGATAGGCAATCAGGCGTTTGATGAGCTCGCCGTTCGGATGCTGGCGCCAGGCAATCGCGTCCTTCTCGAAAAATTCGAGCCGCTTTTCATTGCCAGCCTCAAGACCATTATGGACAAGCGGAATTCCCTCCCCGACAAACGACAACACCATCGCGGCAGGAAGCGCCGGACCAAAACGCTCGAACGACGTTCCCTCCCACGCATTCTGGTCGTGGTTTTCAACATACGTCATGCGCATAGCCTCGACGGGAAAGGCGCTTTCGTTCTCGGAAAAATACCCGTAAAGCGCGCCTGTGTTGGCTTTGCCTGCCGAAATATCGTGCAGCGCATTGTTCCACGCCCACGCATAGCTGGCGTCAAACGCGGCGCGGTGCACATCGCGATGGTTGAATTCAGCCAGCATGAAAACGGGCTTGACCGCATCAAGCTCGGCGCGCGCATTTTCCCAGAAGTCGAGGGGCACATAGCCCGCAACGTCGGCGCGATAGCCGTCAATGCCGACGTCCTTTACCCAATAGACCATCGCTTTCGTCATGTATTCGCGAAGATCGCGGTTCGACCAGTCGAAATCGATGATGTCCGACCAGTCCCACCAGGGCGTCGGCTGAAAATCGCCGTTCCAGTTCTTGATATACCAATCGGGATGCTCCGTAACGAGAGGATTATCCCAGGCGCTGTGATTGGCGACCCAGTCGAGAATGACCTTGAACCCTTGCTCGTGCGCTGCATCGACGAAGCGTTTCAGATCGTCAACGGTTCCGAACTCCGGATTGACGCCAAAATAATCCTTTACCGAATAGGGGCTGCCGAGCGAGCCTTTGCGGTTCTTCTCGCCAATCGGGTGCACTGGCATCAACCAGAGAATGTCGACGCCGAGGGCCTTGAGGCGCGGCAACTCCTTCTGCGCCGCCGCAAACGTTCCCTCGCGCGTGAACTGGCGCGTGTTGATCTGATAGAGGATTGCGTTCTTCGACCAGTCAGGATGCCTCAGCGTGACGAACGGCTTGGCGGCATAAGGATCAACAGGAGCGCGCTGCCCTGTTTCAGGCGGCGCGGCCGGTGCGATCGTGGCCGTCGGCGAACACGCCGTAATGGCGGCGGCAAGGACGCATAAAGCGGCAAGCGCACGTCGCATAGTGAACCCCTCAATTGCCAAGCTTCAGAATGGCGCGGAACGCCGCCCGCATCAACGGGGGCGCCTATATCGGACCAATTCGGGGCCACTATTCCGCCGCGATCAGGCGCATTATGTTAGCGTCGTTTGTTTTACAGCCGCGCACACCCAATGATCTTTGCTATCGACCTGCCCAAAGACGCGCGCTGGTTCCAGATCGCTGCGCAGTCGATCATCATTGCGGTCGGCCTGATCGTTCTCGATTTCCGGATCACCTCTCCACAAATCGCGGCGGCAATCGGAGCGGCGCTGGCGGCGCAAGGTCTTTGCAGCGCGCTTTTCGCTAGCCGGTTCGACTGGAAGAGCGCGGCGATCACCGGCTTATCGCTTTGCTTGCTGCTGCGCGCAAACGACATCTGGCCGTTTGTTGCCGCAGCCGCGATCGGCGTCGGCTCGAAATTCGCGCTGCGCCGAAACGGCCGCCACGTGTTTAATCCGGCGAACATCGGCATCATCGCCATACTGAGCGTTGGCGTGTTTGGCGCGGGGAGCGGCGCGTGGACTTCAACCGGCGAATGGGGCAGTGCTGCCTGGCTCGCGCTGATGATTGCCTGCCTTGGCGCCATTACCTGCTGGCGCGCGTCCCGGCTTGATGCGGCGCTCATTTATCTTTGCGTCTACGCCACGCTTGTCCTTGGCCGAGCACTTTATCTTGGCGACCCGATTGAGATCGCCTCGCTGCGGCTCACGCATGGCGCACTTGTCTTGTTCGCGTTTTTCATGATTTCCGACCCGAAGACAACGCCTGAAGATCCGCGCGAGCGCGCGCTGTTCGTCGGGCTTGCGGCGCTGTTCGCCTATGTGTTGCAATTCCACTTCTTCGTCAGCGACGGCATTTTCCTCGCGCCGTTCGTGTTGGCGCTCGCGCGCTTTATTCTCCTTCGACCAAACGGCCCTGCCTATCAATGGGGCCGCGAGCCAGCACCCCTTCGCCTTGCTGCAGAAAAAATGCCCGCGATTGTCGCGGCGGAATAACGCTTCACCCTGGGAGAGATATGATGAAACGTGCGAACCTGAAAAACACAATTATTGCAGCCGTGTCCGCCATCGCTGCCATTACGGCGGCGGGCGGCGCTGTCGCGTTTTGCGGCTTTTACGTCGCCAAGGCCGACACCAAGCTATTCAACAAAGCCTCCAAAGTCGCGATCATGCGCGACGGCGACCGCACCGTGATGACGCTGGCGAATGATTTTCAGGGATCGCTGAAAGAGTTTGCGATGGTGATCCCGGTGCCGGTCGTGCTGGAGGAAGGGCAAATCCACGTTACCGACAACGCGATCATCGACCATCTTGATGCGTACACGGCCCCGCGCCTGGTCGAGTATTTCGACGAGGATCCCTGTCAGGTCGAATATTATGAGCGATCAGCCCAAGCAACCGCCTCCGCCGATAGTATTGTTGTAACGGCCCGCAGACGCGACGACGCGCTCGGCGTCACGGTCGAGGCGGAGTACACGGTTGGCGAATATGACATTCAGATCCTCTCGGCGAAAGAATCCGTCGGCCTTGCGCAATGGCTGAAACAGAATGGCTATAAGCTGCCCGGTGGCGCGGAAGCGGCATTGAATAGCTACATCCGGCAAGGCACCAAATTTTTCGTCGCCAAGGTCAACCTTGAGGAGCAGTCAAAGACGGGCCTGAAATATTTGCGGCCGCTGCAGGTCGCGTTCGAGCATCCGCGTTTCATGCTGCCGATCCGGCTTGGCACGCTTAACGCCGACGGCAAGCAAGAGCTCTTTGTGTTTGCCCTGACGCGAACGGGGCGCGTTGAAACGACCAATTACCGGACCGTGAAGCTGCCGACGGGCATGGACCTTCCCGTGTATGTGAAGAATGACTTTGGCAACTTCTATAAGGCGATGTTTTCAGAGCAGGTTCAGCGCGAGGCTGAGCGCGCGGTTTTCCTCGAATATGCGTGGGACATGGGTTGGTGCGACCCGTGCGCGGCCGATCCGCTTTCGAATGAGGAACTCGCCGAGCTTGGCGTCTACTGGCTCGGCGGCGAGCGCACCGACGCCATCCTGCCGTGGCGGCGGACGCCGCCGCGTTCCATTCCCGAGAGCGGACCGACAGACGTTTTCGTCACGCGTCTGCACGTCAGCTACGACGCGCAACACTTTCCGGAAGATCTGATGTTCAAGGCAACCGGCGATCGGGAGAATTTTCAGGGCCGCTACGTCATGCGCCATCCCTACAAGGGCGACGCGAAATGCGAGGCGGCGGGCGAATACCGCGCAAGCTTGCCGAAACGCTTTGAAAGCGAGGCGCAGACCCTCGCCTCACTGACCGGTTGGAACGTCAATGACATCCGTACAAAGATGAAAGACGGAGGACAATCTTTCGCGCCGCCCAAGCCCGAGAAATGGTGGGAGAAGATCTGGGGCAAACCCGGCTCGAAGAAAGGGTAGAGGCTGTCAAGTTTTCTTTCCGAGGGTCCTCGCCAAGGCGGGCGGTGCATTGGGGCTTGAGGTCCACGGAACGAGACCGCGGATGACATTGCGGAAATGCAGGCGTGAAACGGCGCCGATGAAAAAAGCGGCGGCGCCAGTTGTCATCAAGGCTGGCTGTGCTATGCGCGGCCGTCCTTGTTCGTCACAAGAATCGAACATTCATTGATGCTCTGGTCCACAGAACAAGATCGCGCGCTGAAAGAAGTCGATCGCTGGCTGAAGCGCGGCGATGCGCAGGTTTTTCGCCTGTTCGGCTATGCGGGCGCCGGCAAGACGACGCTGGCCCGCCACTTCGCTGAAACCGCCGGCGGCGAGGTCGCGTTCGCCGCCTTCACAGGAAAAGCAGCGCACGTGATGCGGACCAAGGGCTGCGCTGGCGCAACGACCATCCACGCCCTCATCTATCGCCCCGCGCGCGACGACGAGGCGGCGGAGGGCGAGCTGCTGTTTACGCTCCGCCGCGATGCGCCCGCATCGACGGCGGATTTGATCATCATCGACGAGTGCTCGATGGTCGATGAGGATCTCGGCCGCGACCTGTTGTCCTTCGGCAAGCCCGTGCTTGTCCTCGGCGATCCCGCGCAATTACCCCCCGTCAAGGGCGGCGGCTTTTTCACCGAGATTGAACCCGACTTTATGCTGACGGAAATCCACCGCCAGGCGCGCGACAATCCGATTATCCGCCTATCGATGCAGATCCGCGAGGGGCGCTTGCAGACCGGCTCCGACGATTTCGGCGGCGATCATCTGTGCCGCATCATTCGCAAGGATGAAGTGTCGCCAGAAGACATTCTTGGCGCCGATCAAGTGCTCGTCGGCACCAATCGCACACGCAAACGGTATAATGACCGCATCCGTGAGTTGAAGGGACATACCGATCCCCTTCCCGAGGCGATGGAAAAACTCGTCTGCCTGCGTAACAATAAAGCGAAGGGCCTCCTAAATGGCGGCTTGTGGACCGTGACGCTCAGAAAAGCGCCGCGCGGCGACAAGGCGCGGATGTCAGTCGCTCCGGAAGACGGCGGCAAGCAGGTATCGATCACCGTTCCCAAGGCGCTGTTTACCGACGGGCCGGAGAGCGTGCCCTGGACAGTGCGCAAGGGCGCAGACGAATTCGATTTCGGTTACGCGTTGACCGTGCACAAGGCGCAAGGGTCGCAGTGGGATACCGTTGTTCTCTTCGATGAGAGCTACGCATTTCGCGAGTACAGTGCGCGCTGGTTATATACCGGCGTTACCCGCGCGGCCGAACGGCTGACCGTCGTGCGCTGACGCCTTTACATGCGAAAGCGAGAACGCGCCGTTCATCGTCCCGTTGTGGCGCGCAAGCAGGACATCAATCAGATCGAATACGACATCGAACTCTTTCAGGATCGTCTCGACGCGCCCCGCGCCATCGATTGGCTTGAACATGGTGCCGATGTTGAGCCTGTCCCCTGTCTCAACGGCGATAAGCAGCTTGCCGCCGTCAAACGCGGCGCGCAGCTGCTTGCCGCCAAAGAGCCGCTCAAGCTCCTGAAACCGCTCGAGCACTATGGGGTCGAGGAGATCGCGCGCTTCAACCTGGTCTGTCGACCAAGCTTCAAACGATTTCTCGAAAGCAGGTGACGCAAGACCGACGCGCGCATAACCCTTCCCGGGCTTCATCAGTGCGTTCAGCGGGCCCATGTCGCGCAGGACAACCGTCGATCCGAGGAAAGCCTTCGGATAATCGATTGCTATCAGCTGTCCATGAAAAACTGTGCGCCGGCTGGACTTCTTGTTCGATGATTTGACTTCAAGATGCGCCTCGCAAAGCGTGAAACGCGAATCGGCGTAGGCGCCGGTCACTTCATCCTCAAATTTTTCGACGTTGTGACCCGGGATCAATTTCAAACGCAGAAATTGTTCATAGAGCGCTGGCCGCCCCGGCGATCCGCGATAGTCAAACCCGAGGCTTGCAGCGATCCGCTTCAACAAACCGTGCGTGATTTCGGTTCGTGTACGGTCAAGCAAAAAACCGGCGGCGGCTAAGCCGATGAAAGCGACCAGAAAAGCAAATTCGAAATTGTTCGATCCGAACGGACCAAAAGCCATCACGGCGACAGCCGCCGCGCCGCCAATCACAAGCACGGCACAAAACCTGTCGATGGTGCGGAGGCGTTTGCCCTCGCGCTCCGCGAGAAAGGACGCAATTTCTCGATCATAAAAGCCGCCGCATTCAAGATAGATCGCGCGGCTCGATGGAAATTGCAGTGTCATGGACGTCCAATAGGCCAATTGTAGTTCTTTATCTGCAATCTCGACAATTACGGTAAACCGTCGATTAACGCCCCCGCGCGTAAGCTAACGCAATTCGAGGGGAGCGGTGTGCGATGTTGACGGCCATTCGTCATTTGTGTGAAAGCGTGTTCGGCAACTCGGGCGCCGATGCTGAAATTGTGCGCGATCGCCAATTCGACGAGCTAAAGCAACTTTTGCCGGTGATCTATTCCGGGGTCCTCGTCTGCTCGGCGATGGTGGCGGCAAACTTTTTCACCCGCTCGCCCTTTCTTGTGTCCATTTTCCAGGCCACCTTGACGTTTAGCGTCGGCCATCGGATTTGTTACTGGTTGCGCGCAAAGCCTCAGGCAATCAGCGCTGAAAACAAGCGCAAAACATTGGCGTCCGTCACGGGCCTTGCCGCCGTGTTTGGCGTCTTTTGCTCAAGCTATGGTTTCATGCTCGATCTCTTCGCCGAAGACGGGGAACGCGTCATCATTTTGATGTGGACAGCGTTTTGCGGCGTTGGCGTCGGCTTGTCACTGGCGCCGGTCAAAGCGGCGGCGCGCATCGTCATGCTGACCGCTTCTGTGCCCTATCCGCTTTATATGCTTGTCATGGGCGATCTCGCCGACAAAATTGTTGCTGCAATCGTCCTTGCGTCCGTGCCCATTGGCATCCGGCAATATTGGCGCCTTGGCGAGCTTCTCGAAAATATCACTCTTCAGGAAGCCGATAGCGAACGCCAGCGCCGCCACGCGCGAGACCAATTGCGCGGATTCATGGAGATGGCGTCCGATTGGGCTTGGGAAACAGATTCAGATTTCCGCCTTGTTTATGTTTCGCCGCGCCTGCGCGAAGTGCTTGGCACAGATACTGAAGGGCTCATCGGGCGCCCGCTGGCTGAAGCATTCAGCTCAGGCTTTTATGTTGGCGGCGAGGAAACGCGCACGAAAATTCGCGAGGCATTGCGCGAGCGGAGCAACATCCGAAATCTTGTTTACAGGATCGTTGATCATGACAACGTCGTGCGCATCGTGTCGATGTCAATGCGTCACTACTATAATGATGCGGGTGAGTATCTCGGCGTCAGGGGCTGGACGTCCGACATCTCCGAGCGCGTCAATGCGCGAGAAGCCTTGGAGGCAAGCGAAAAGCAGTTTCAGGACTATGCCGAAAGCGCATCGGACTGGGTTTGGGAGACAGATGGCGAACTTTGCTACACGTTCATCTCGGACCGCGCCTTTGACATAACGGGCTTCGATCATGCAGCATTGATTGGCGCGAAACTCGGGGCCAATAGAAGCGGAGCGTCTTTCGAGGAGTTGCGCCGCTATCGCGAGACACTTGAAACGCGGCAACCCTTCAAGGACGAAGTCAGCGAATTGACGACGCCGTCGGGCGATACGCTCTGGATTGCGCGCAGCGGAAAACCCATCTTTGACCAGGAAGGGCGTTTTGCCGGCTATCGCGGCGTCGCGCGCAATGTCACCTCGGAAATGCGCGCGCGCACCGATGCCGAGCGTAACCGGCGTATGCTGGCCGAAGCAAACGCGCGCCTTGAACAGACCGTTGCCGATCGAACAGCTGAGTTGATGAGCCGGAACGCCATGCTGGACGAAGTCATTTCCTCCATGGCGGACGGGCTCGTGGTCCTCGACGAGGACTTGCGCATCGTGACCGCAAACGCGAAGACAGTCGCGCTTTCTGGCCTGTCTTCTACGGTTTGGCGTAAGGGTGAAAGCATTGTGCCGCTGGTCCGGAAGTGGATCGAAGACGGCGCCTACCCCTTTGCAGCCATCGCAGACTATCTCGATGATCTGGAAATGTCGCTCGAAGAAAGCGGTCTCTTCAGAATTGTACGAAGCCAAACTGACGGGCGGGTCGTTGCCGAGAATATTCGGCGCCGGCCAAGCGGCGGATACGTCGCCACATATGCGGACATTACAGCCGTCAAGCAGCGCGAGCTGGCGCTCGAAACGTTAACCGTAGAATTGACAGAGGCGAAGGAAGGCGCAGAATCGGCGGCGCGCGCAAAGGCCTCTTTCCTCGCGAATATGAGCCACGAAATCCGTACGCCGATGAACGGTGTCGTTGGCATGGCGTCTATTCTTCTCGACACCGCGCTCACGACGAAACAGCGCGAAATGGTTCAGGTCATTGTCAACAGCGGCGACAATCTGCTTACCATCATCAACGACATACTCGACTTCTCCAAGCTCGAAGCCGGCAAGATGCAGATCGCAAACGCGCCCTTTGACCTGCGATCGGCGATTGAAGATGTCATCGCGCTATTGAACGCGCGCGTGCAGCAAAAGGGCCTTGAGCTGATGCTGCGGTATCAACCGACGCTCGGCGCCGACTTTATAGGCGATCCAGGCCGCATCCGGCAGATCATCACCAATCTTCTCGGCAACGCCGTTAAATTTACTGACAAGGGGCACATCCTCATCACCATATCCGGACGTCGCCGGGGCGAGACCGCCGATGTTGAAATCATTGTTGAAGATACAGGCTGCGGAATTCCCGCGGAAAAACTGGAAGCAATCTTCCATGCATTTGAGCAAGCCGACAGTTCGGCCGCAAGACGGCATGATGGCACCGGCCTCGGCCTTGCAATTACCCGCCGGCTGGTCGAGGCCATGGGCGGTGCAATTCGGGCTGAGAGTGAGACAGGCGCGGGGTCTCGATTTATTGTGCGGTTGCCGTTGCGTATCGATGCGAACGCAAGCCCGATTGCACCGTCTGCTGACGACATCATCGGCATCCGCGCATTGATTGTTGATGACATCAAGGTTAATCGCGATATTCTGGTTGAGCAATTGTCCGCGTGGGGGATGCGGCCGGAAGCGTTTTCTTCCGCGGAAGCTGCGCTTGCGGCGGCGCAGGCGGCAGCGCGCAACGGTGACGCGTTCGATATTGCGATTGTCGATCAGCAGATGCCCGATCTTGACGGAATTGAACTTGCGCAAAGGCTGCGGACAGATGTCTCCACACTTGCTCTGCCGCTCATTCTATTGACATCGTCGGGCCGCCAGGGCGCGCCGGAAGAACCTGCCGACGCCTTGTTCGACGCCTATCTGGTCAAGCCTGCACGCGCGTCGATGTTACTCGATTCGGTCATCGCATGCCTGCAAGGCCGCGCGATCGACAAGGCACATGAAGCGCGTGACGCCATGTCCGGCGTTGATTTGGACGCTGTCGAAGCACTCGCGGGAAAGGTGGTGTTGGTTGCGGAAGACAACGCTGTCAACCAACTGGTAATATCCGCCATGCTGACCAAGCTTGGTTGTGTCGTCACGATGACCGCGAACGGCGCCGAAGCTGTCGCGATCTACGAGCGCTGCAACCCTGATATTGTGCTTACTGATATCTCAATGCCAGTAATGGACGGGATCGAGGCAACCAAGATAATCAGGGATATCGCAGAGCGAACCGGGCGCCGCACACCGATCATCGGCGTAACAGCGCACGCCATGAAAGAAGACAAGCAACGCTGCACGGACGCCGGGATGGACGATCACCTTCCCAAGCCGGTCAAACCTGGCCCGCTGCGCGACATCCTTGTTCGGTGGCTTTTGCGGAACGAACCAGTGGTTCAATCACGCGCCGCAGATTGATCAGGTCGCAAGTTCACGGACACGGCCGCTTTCGCCGTCGCCATTCTCGGTTTGCCGCCGCCACAGCTGTCCATAGAGACCATCGCGCGCGATGAGCATTTCATGGCGGCCTTGTTCGACGATCCTCCCCTGATCGAGGACAAAGATGAGGTCTGCGCGGGCAATCGTTGAAAGGCGATGCGCCACGGCAATTGTTGTGCGGCCCTTGGCGGCTTCAGCCAAGGCGTCCTGCACCTCCTGCTCGGTCGCTGAATCAAGCGACGACGTTGCTTCGTCAAGCACGAGGATCGCAGGATCAAGCAAGATCGCGCGTGCAAGACCGACACGCTGCTTTTCACCGCCCGAAAGCTTCAGCCCGCGCTCCCCGACCCGCGTCTCAAGCCTGTTTGGCAAGCTTGCGATGAAGTCGCCAAGCTGGGCCCGCCTCGCCGCATTCACGATCTCTGCTTCCGAAGCGCCCGGGCGCGCATAAGCCAGATTGAAACGCAGCGTGTCGTTGAAAAGAACGACATCCTGCGGCACCAGCCCGAGCGAGGCGCGCAAGGAAGATTGCGTCACATCACGAACATCGACCCCGTCAATCATGACGGCGCCGTCCGACGGATCATAAAAGCGGAACAAAAGCTTCAGGATCGTCGATTTGCCAGCGCCGCTCGGCCCGACGATGCCGACAAACGCGCCCGGCGGTATGGCAAAGCTTACGCTGTCAAGTCCGGATTCCCGGCCCTCATGCGTAAAGCTGACCGCCTCAAACCGAACCCCGCCCCCGCCCGGCGTCAAGGCTTGCGCGTCAGGCTTATCGATAATTGTCGGCTTGAGGTCCAGAAGCTCAAACAGTTTTTCGATATCGACCGCGCCCTGTTTTATCTCGCGCCAGGCAAAGCCGAGGATGTTTAGCGGCCGATAGATATTCGTCAGCATCAAGATGACAGCGGTTATGTCGCCAGCCTTCAAGGACCCGTCGCGAACGGCGTATGACGACAGCAACGCAGCCGCAAGCAGCCCTGCTGTCATCACAAATTCCTGAACTGCGTTGAGCAAAGACAACGACTGCATTTGGACGACATATTTATCGTTATAAACCTGCATGGCCGCATCATATCGCCCGGTTTCGCGCGCTTCTGCCGCAAAGGCCTTGACGGTTTCAAAATTTGTGAGCGTATCGGCTGAAATCGCGCGCAGATTCGTGTCGGCTTCGTTCATCAGCCGCCGCTGCGCGTTGCGCCATTCGGTGATGATGACGGTCACGATTGTATATGCGATGATCGTCAGGACTGCGGCAACGGCGAGTGTCCACGAATAGAGGGCAGCCATGACGACGGCGGCAAGCGCGAGTTCGACGAGCGTTGGGCCTATATTAAAGGCGAGAAAACGCAGCAGAAATTCAATCGCGCCGGCGCCGCGTTCAATAATGCGGTTGATTGCGCCAGCGCGGCGGGTGAGGTGAAATTGCAGCGCTTGCGATTGCGCATGGCCAAACGCTTCAACGGCAACAACGCGGTTCGCCTCCTGCGTTACGCGCGCGAAAAATGCATCGCGCGCCTGCGGCAAGCCGTTGGACAAGAACCGCGCCGCCGCGAATAAAAGCAGAGACCCGACAAATGACGACGCCGCGCCGCCGGCGCCCTCTATGACGCGGTTGATGCCATCGCCGAGAAGAACTGGCGCCGCAACCGCCAGAAGTTTCGACACTAGCGTCAGCGCAAGCGCCAGCATCATGCGCGGCCGCCAGCGCGCAAGCTCAGTTCGCCAAAGAATGCGCATCATGCGCGCAATCGTCGCCCCGAAGTGCTGGGGCTTCGGCGTTGTTTCGTCAAACGCCATCACGAGAAAAGAGGCAGCAAGCGGCTGAGCCGTAACGATGATTCACTGTTCATCAAAGACTGTTAACCCGTTCCCAACCGATTTCGCAATTGAAGCGGCGCCAATAAGGCCTGTCGCGACATCGCGGCGCAGGTCGTTAACCTCGTATGAGCCAACCCGGCTTAAATAAGGGAATGAACCCCCTTAGAGGTGTCGCGCGTGCCGAAAAAGCCAGATACCCGGATGAACAGCCGTATCGCGGCGCTGGCGGCGGGCAAACCGGCGCCGCCCGGCGCTATGGCGCGCAGCACGAAGAAGAAAAGCCGGAATTCAGATCGAAAAACGACGTTCCGATTTGGACGGGTAACCTGCGCGAACCGCGAGGAATATACCTGCATCCTCCGCGACCTGAGTGAAACCGGCGCCAAGCTCGTCTTCGAGGGCGAAGCGGCGTTGTCGCCTCAGGTGACCTTGCGCATTGAGCAGACTGGCGAACGCAAGCGCGCGCGCGTTGTCTGGCAGAAAGAACGCGAGGCGGGGCTCGCTTTCGAATAGCCGAGGCGCAGTCGCTATAAATCGCCGCGGATCAGCTTCATCACGCCGGAGAAATCGAGATCGTCCTTACCCGCCGCTTCCATCAGGGCGTAGAGCGCTTCAGCTTGCGCGCCGAGCGGCGTCGCGGCCCTTGCCGAATGGGCCGCCTCTTGCGCAAGGCGCATATCCTTTAGCATCATCGCTGCGGCAAACCCGGCCTTGTAGTCGCGATTTGACGGGGCGCCCGGCACCGGACCAGCCGCCGGGCAATACTTTGTCATCGACCAAGACTGACCCGAAGCCGTCGAGGCTATATTGAAAAACGTTTGCGCGTCGAGCCCTAGCTTTTCAGCAAGATTGAATGCCTCGCATGTGGCGATCATGGTGACGCCGAGCAACATATTGTTGGCGATCTTGGCGGCTTGCCCGTTGCCAGCGGCGCCGGCATGGAAAATGTTTTTCCCCATTGCTTGCAGCACTGGCCCCGCGCGCTGAAACGCGGCCTCCTCCCCACCAACCATGAAAGTCAGCGTTCCAGCCGACGCGCCGCCGACGCCGCCTGAGACCGGCGCGTCGAGCATTGCAAAACCCTGTGTCGCGGCAAAGGCTGCAACATCGCGGGCTGACTGGACATCGATGGTGGACGAGTCGATGAAGAGCGCGGCCGCCTTGGCATGCGCGATCACGCCATCACCGCCGGTGTAGACCGCACGCACGTGCTTTCCAGCGGGAAGCATCGTCACGACGACGTCTGCAACCTTCACCGCTTCAGCAACGCTGCTCATCTTGGCGCAGCCCGAAGCGACGGCCGTCTCCATAGCCTCTCGCGACAGGTCAAAGGCGCCGACGGCAAAGCCGCTTCTGGCAAGGTTCGCCGCCATGGGGCCGCCCATGTTCCCAAGGCCAATAAACGCGATCGTTGTCATCCGGGATCCGGTTTGGGGTTGAACACTCCGGCACTATAAGACCAAAACCGCCGCGGACAAACTGCCGGCGCAAGCGAGAGCACCATGCCGGACCGCAAACTACGCATCACTTTTATCACCGAACGCCCGGGCCTTTCCGGCGGCGCAAGAGTTATTGCCGACTACGCGAATGCGTTGCTGGACAATGGTCATGATGTGCGCGTGTTCGCCCAACCGGTTAAGACGCCTACGCTCAAACAGAAAATCAGGGCCGCAGTGACCGGCAAGCCGGTGCAGCCGGCGCGCCATGCATCCCCATTTTTCGATAAGCTTGGCGACCGCTTTCAACGACTGCCTTCTGCGGGTCCGGCGCGCGCCGCTGATCTTCCCGATGCTGATATCGTTGTCGCCAATTTCTGGACCACAGCCGAACCCGTCGCTGCGCTGCCAGCGACAAAGGGCGTAAAAGTTTACTTCATGCAAGACTATGGCGCCGAAGGTCAGCCAATAGACGACGTGCGCAAGACGTGGCGACTTGGCCTCAAGACCATCACCGTCAATGCCGCATTAAAGGCGCAGGTTGAAGCGGCATCTGGCGACATCGCCCGTGTCGTCTCGTGCGGCGTCGATCCGCTGTTTGCGCGTGAGCAGTCTCGTGGTTTTCGTAACGGTCCGCCCACGGCGGGCTTTGTGTTCTCCAACAACGCCATGAAGGGCTCGCGCTATTGTATCGAAGCAATCGAGAATGCGCGATTACATATCCCGGACCTCCGCGCTGTCGCCTTCGGACCATCGGCAGCTGGCCCGTCGATGAAACCTCTGCCAGCGTCAATTGGCTTTCGATCGCAGGTGACAGATCTGGAAGCCAAAGCCATCTATGAAAGCGCCGATCTTTGGTTGTTCGGGTCGATCAACGAAGGGTTCGGTTTGCCTATCCTTGAAGCAATGGCTTCAGGAACGCCGGTGATTGCGTCGCGCGCTGCGGCTGCGCCGGACATTCTATCGACAGGCGGCGGCTACCTTGTCGATCCCGAAAGCCCCGATCAAATGGCAGCCAGGATGGTCGAGATTTGCACTCTTGATGCTCACCGATGGGCCAATCTTTCGAACGCTGCGCGCCATACCGCTGGAAGATTTTCTCTTGAGAAAGCCCGGCGGAATTTTGAGGCGGCGTTGATCGATGCAGCTCAAGGCCGATGGGCAGTTCGCGAGCCTGCGGTCACGACGCCGGCGGAATAGTGCTGGCAACGCTTGGCCGTTGGAGCGCGCCGGCGTGGAATGCCGCCAACGCTGCGCGATTTTGCAGCCAGTCAACTTCGCTGAAGCGGAGATCAGCATAGCCGATCAAGCAAACAAGCGCGATCGCCGCGAGGTCGAACTCTGCTGGCATGTCGCCGTGATGCTGTTCGGCCCAATCGAATGTAGCATTCGCTTTGTCAATCTGGTCGGCTGCCCATTCCGGCCACCGTCGTTCCTCCGGACGCAATCGGGTCTCATACATCGCTGAAACCAGCGCTTCTGTGGCGCCTGCAAACAGCGCGTGGCGATTGAAGCATGCGATACGCGCTGCTGCGCCTTTCGGCACGATATCGCCTTTCGCAGCCTTGTTTAGAAACTCGACAATGACGCGGCTATCAATGAAAATCTCGCCCTCATCCGTTTCAAGCGCCGGCACGCGCCTCAAGGGATTAATGGATGAGCCGTAATCGCGATTAGCTTGCGTCGGTCGAACGATCGTCGGCGCAAACTCAATTTGCTTGTCGATGCCGAGTTCTATCGCCGCAATCCGGACGGTGCGCACAAATGGCGATGTCAGCGACCCATAGAGTTTCACGGCAGGTCAAGCTCCGCCGCCCCAAGCGGGTCAAAATATCGGCCGATGTCATCGTCGCTGACGAGATCAAGAGACGCGGGGTTCCATCGCGGGGCCTTGTCCTTGTCGATAATCGCCGCTCGGACGCCCTCATAAAAATCGAGGCCTTCCATAACGCGCCGGACGATACGGAACTCCATCTTCATCGTTTCATCAAAATTGAGAATCGCGCCTCGACTGAGGTGTTCAAACGTCAGTTTGAGCGAGGTCGGCGACATCCTGCCGAGGATGCGCAGCATATCGCCGGCAACATCGCCGCCATCAGCTTGAAGAGCCGCAAAAAAATCTACGAATGAGGCGTGCCCGGCGAAGAGTTTTTTGAGCGGCTCACGGAGCTGATTGACATGCGCTTCACCCGGATCGCCCGAAAATCCATCGAGCACTGCCTCAATGTCAGCATGCGGATGGCTGCCAAAAGATAGTCCGAGGAGTTCGCGCTCCATGATGGCAATCTGATCGGTTGGCGAATAATGCGTTGCAATGCCGGCCGCCATGCAGTCCGCAGCCTTGGCTCGCGCGCCCGTCAGACCATAATAAAAACCTAACCCGTCGTGGAGCGTCGGCAAAAAATGACCGGCGCCGACGTCCGGGAAAAGACCAATCCCAGTTTCCGGCATGGCAAACAATGTGCGATCGCCGGCAACGCGGAAGGCGCCGTGCACCGATATGCCAACGCCGCCGCCCATGACGATCCCGTCGATGATCGCCACATAGGGTTTCGAAAAATGTTGGATAGCCGCGTTGAGGCGATATTCCTCGCGGAAAAATTCGCAAGCGCCGGCTGGATCCTTTCGGGCGTTGTCATAGAGCCAGCGGATATCGCCGCCCGCGCAGAACGCCTTCTCGCCGGCGCCAGTTACAAGGACAGCCTTCACCGCTGGCGCGCGTTCCCACTCGATCAGCTGCGAACGAAGGCGCTTGACCATGTCCCAGGTCAGCGCATTCAGCGCATCGGGGCGGTTGAGCGTGACGATGCCCCATTCGCCCTTTCGTTCAAACACAATGTCGGCTGTCACGCCTGATAATCCCTGAGCAGATCGCGCGCGATGATTACGCGCATGATCTCATTTGTTCCCTCGAGAATTTGGTGCACGCGAACATCGCGCAACATACGCTCCAGCGGATAGTCGCGTAGATAGCCATAACCGCCATGAAGCTGCAGCGCTTCGTTGACAATCTCAAAGCCCTTGTCAGTAACGAGGCGCTTAGCCATCGCACAGAATTTCGTCGCATCGGGCGTCCTGGCGTCAAGCTTCCACGCCGCCTGATAGAGAAATACGCGCGCGGATTCGAGGTCGGTCGCCATGTCGGCGAGATTGAATTGCAACGCTTGCTGCTCGTTGAGGCGCTTGCCGAAAGCGCGCCGTTCGTTGACGTAATCGAGGGAGGCCTTCAGCGCAGCCGAGGCTGTGCCGAGCGAGCACGCGGCAATGTTGAGGCGTCCGCCGTCGAGGCCCATCATCGCGAATTTGAATCCGTCGCCTTCCGCGCCAATGCGATTCGCGACGGGAATGCGGCAGTCCTCGAAATTGACGATGGCCGTCGGTTGCGAGTTCCAGCCCATCTTGCGTTCGTTGGCGCCGAAGGAGAGGCCTTTCGTACCCTTTTCGACCAGCACGGCCGAAACCCCTTTCGGCCCCTCGCCGCCAGTGCGGACCATGACGACGTAAAGATCGGAAACGCCTGCGGCAGAGATGAACGCCTTGGACCCGTTCACTATGTAGTCGTCGCCATGGCGATCGGCGCGAGTCTTCAGCGCAGCCGCGTCCGACCCGGAACCGGGCTCGGTCAGGCAATAGCTGGAGAGCATTTCCATCGATGTCAGCCGGGGGCAGAATTTCCGGCGCAACTCCTCCGACGCGAAACGGTCGATCATCCACGAACACATGTTGTGAATGGAGATATAGGCCGCAGTCGATGTGCAGCCCGCCGACAGCGCCTCAAAAATGAGGGCAGCGTCGAGCCGCCCGAGGCCCGACCCGCCGACATCTTCGCGCGTGTAAATTCCCGCGAGCCCGAGAGCCGCGGACTTTTTGATAACATCAACCGGAAAGTGCTTGCTCTCATCCCATTCGGCCGCATGGGGAGCCAGTTCTTCCGCCGCGAACCGCTGCGCCGTCTCCTGAATGGCGCGCTGATCGTCAGAAAGTTCGAAGTGCATCGCCTACTCCTTCTTTTCCTCATCCGGCCCTTCAAGCGGCGTTCCATCAAATCCCGGCATGCCAGGCAGCGGATGATCGCGCTCTTCGGTAAGCGGCGTCATCGGGCCATGCTGGCCGGAGCGATGCGTCATCCAGCGCACCGCAATATATCCCGCCAGCAACGCGACAGCGGTGACAGGAAGCCAAACTTTTGCCTGCTCGCCCGCGACTGCGCCGCCCACGTGAAAGAGTGTGAACATGATCGCGACGTACATCGCCGCCGTCAGGATCAGAACAAAAAGATATTTGCCATAGTTCGCCTTGAAGAACCCACATGCCACGTAGGTCGGTATGCGCGTCCCCGGCACGAAGCGCGCCGTCAGCATCGTCTGCAGGAATTCCTTGCGCACCAGGTCGCCGGCCACTGAAACGCCGGGCTTCTCAGCGAAACGATGCGCCCACTGATACCGCCGCGCCAGCCGGCCGATCCAGTACTTCCAGGCATCGGACGCGACGAGCCCTGACATTACAGCGGCAACCAGAAACGTCGTCGGCGCAAGGCCCATGATCGATGCGGTTGCAGCGCCGATCACGGCCGCGTCCTCCTGGAGGAAAGGCAAAAGAAAAATCGACAGATAGAGCGCCCAGCCGGTCAGGTGCGCAACGTCGTCCGGGAAAAAGCCAAACAAGCTTGTCGCTCCTAGTAAGTTTGTTTCTGCGGCAGGCCGTCATTGATCTCATAGTAATCGCCCTTGTCCGCGACGAAGATATGCCCGGTTATCCTGACGCCGGTTGGCTCATCAAGCGTTCCGACGCCGATCGCCAGCCGGTGGGCGTAATCCTTGTGCCGGTCCGCTTGCCAGAACAGAGCCGACCCGCAAGCTTTGCAAAACCCGCGGCGCACAGCATCCGACGAGCGGTACCAGCTGAGCATTGCCTCGCCTTGCACAATCTTAAAGCTGTCGAACGGCACGTTGACCGAGGCCCAGTAATTGCCGCTCCACCGCCGGCACTGGCCGCAATGGCAAGCGTCCGCATGGTCTCGGTCGCGGGCCGCCGTAAACGCCACTGACCCGCATAAGCAACGACCCGAAAACTCGTTCATGCCAGCGTCTTTCCCGATTTTCCTGTCGCTTGCCCGTCAGACGCTGAGCTTGGAAAGGAGCCACGCCACCCAGGCGCGGGCCCCGTCCGTATCAAGATCAACGTCGCAAGCGGCCGTGATGATCGCGCGCACTTCCTCTTCGCTTTCATTTTCCGCCAGCAGCCGCGTCAACTCGCGCGCAACTTCTTCCCGGCGGGCCGACCAGTCACCGATCATCTGGCGCGCGGCGGCTTCCATGCCGCCGACTTCCGCAACGGTGTGGCTGTTCATATAACCGCCGAGCATGGCGAAGGTCGCAGGGTAGCGCGCCTTCAATTCCGAACGGACATTGTCGAAGGCGCCAATCGCCTCGGCCGCTTGGCGGCCTGGCGACAGCATGGTCCGATCGACTGACGGCAACGCGCCAGTCCGCTGCGGGCCGCGCGTCGACCGCCAGATATTGAAGGCGATGAGGCCAAATATGACGACTGCAAGCAGTTCAAGGACGTAAATCATTATTCGGCGCGCTAACCCTCGACGCGCGTCAGGCGAATATCAATTTCTCGCGTCACGTAGGTCCACTCCCGGCTTGCTCGAAGTTCGTCAAGAAGCTCGTTGAACAGCATTTCATGCGCGGGCGCAAATTCGAACCACGTCAGGAAATCAAAGTCTTCGCCCAAATCGCGACAGTGATAGAGTTTCCTCGCGATTTCAGGAAGATAGCGCACGCCGATCGAATGGTGGCGAGACTGCTCCTCAAAGATTTCCCGGCGCTCGTCCTGGGCGAGCAACCACCATCCGGCTGACTTTGAAATCGGAAGCAAAGCCGCCATCGCCGCCGCGGGCCGGCCGAGGCCTTCCTGGACTGCGCGCAACTCTGCCAGTTCAGTGCGCTTGGCGTAGCGCACATTGCTGGCGACGCCGCGCAAGACCAACACGTCCGCCGCGACGAGCGGCTCCGGCGTGATCGCCAACGCCGCTGAACCGCTGGCAATAGGCGCGCCGATAATCGCGCTCATCGACCTGACCGCCCATTGGCCGTCAGCCCCAAACCTGAACCAGGTCACTTCTGACATCGTTGCCTCCGCCTTGATGGCGCAGGATTAAGCGACGGCTCGGCCGCCTGAAAATCGCATTCGCGTTATGAGAGCCCCGGATGCGGATCAAGCCATGGTCGGAATGACAAACTCTGCCCCTTGCACGTCATCCGGCCAGCGGGAGGTCACGGTTTTGATCTTCGTCCAGAACTTGACGCCCTCCGGCCCGTGCTGGTTGGTGTCGCCGAAGCCTGAACGCTTCCAGCCGCCGAATGTGTGATAGGCGACCGGCACCGGGATCGGCACATTGACGCCGACCATGCCGACATTGACGCGGGCCGCAAACTCGCGCGCCGCAGCGCCGTTGCGGGTGAAGATTGCAACGCCATTGCCGTACTGGTGTTTCGAGGGAAGCTCGACCGCCTCATCGAAATTTTGCGCCCGGACAATCTGCAGCACGGGGCCGAAAATTTCCTCATTATACGACCGATGCCCGGGCTTTGCGTGATCGAGCAGGGTGCCGCCGAGGAAAAAGCCGTTCTCATAGCCTTGCAGCGTAAACCCGCGGCCATCGACGACGAGCTTTTGCCCCTCGTCGATCGCCATCTGGATGTAGCCCTCGACACGGGCTTTGTGCGCGGCGGTGACGAGCGGCCCGAGATCGCTATCCTCCGACATTGACGGGCCGATACGCAGAGATTCAACGCGCGGCTTCAGCATCTCAATCAAGGTCGCCGCAGTGCCCTCGCCGACCGGCACCGCGACCGGCGTTGCCATGCAGCGCTCGCCAGCCGAGCCGTAGCCGGATCCGATCAGCTGATTGACGACGCTTTCCATATCGGCGTCGGGCATGATGATCATGTGGTTCTTCGCACCGCCAAACGCCTGCACGCGTTTGTTGTGCTTGGCGCCGTTCTGATAAATGTAATGCGCGATATCAGACGAGCCAACGAAGGATATTGCCTTCACGCGCGGGTCTTCGAGGAGCGTGTCGACTGCTTCTTTGTCGCCGTTGACAACGTTGAGAACGCCTTCAGGCAGGCCCGCTTCCATCATCAGCTCCGCGAGGCGAAGCGGCACGGACGGGTCTTTCTCCGAAGGCTTGTTGACGAAGGTATTGCCGCAAGCAATCGCCACGCCAAACATCCACATCGGGATCATCGCCGGGAAATTGAACGGCGTAATGCCGGCGCAAACGCCGAGCGGCTGACGCATCGAATAGACGTCGATGCCAGGTCCGGCCTGCTCGGTGTACTCGCCCTTCGTAAGATGCGGGATGCCGCAGGCAAACTCGATCACGTCGAGCCCGCGAATGATGTCGCCGCGCGCATCAGGCAAAATCTTTCCGTGCTCGGACGACAGGAGCCTTGCCAGATGCTCCATGTCTTTCTCGACAAGGTCCTTGAACCTGAACATCACCCGCGCGCGCTTTTGCGGGTTCGTTGCCGACCAGCCAGGGAACGCCTTGTCGGCGGCGTCGATCGCGCGCGTCATTTCCGCCCTCGTCGCCAAGGTCACGCGCGCCGACACCTCGCCGGTCGTCGGGTTAAAGACGTCGCTGAGCCGCCCGGAGCTGCCGGCAACACGTTTGCCGCTAATGAAATGGCCGATTTCTTTGGTCATGGATGTCTCCGACGGTTCCGGGTGGTTAGACGCGCCGGACCCTAGGCGCGCGCCCGACATTGCTTCAAGCTGAAGCTTGCGTCAGGCGCAGAGCGCGCGTCGTGCAAACGACGCCCGTTGGCGAATAGCGCTGGTTTATTGTTATTTTTCAGTAACTTAGAGCCAAGTGGCCCCTATGCCATCGCGCGCGCCCGTTTCGATTTATGGTTAACGGCGGCAAGCAGGAGGGCAAAGCCCGCGGGTCCTTCCCCGCCGTCGTTAAGTGCCAGACTTGTCAAAGAGCGCACTGCGCTGCGGGGCCTTTAACAGGCCTCGAGCAACATCTTATATGTGATATTGAATGTCGATTGCAAACAATCAATAGCGGGAATTATTCGCCTGATACGCGAATACTGTAAGCGGATTTGTGGTTAATTCATCAAGCGGACTTTAAACGACCCGGAGCGCCGGACCCGCTTCGCCCTCAACGCGTCCAAACGCGCAGCCGACTACATGGCTGATCGTCTCTCCGTCATCGGCAAGCGGAGCCGTCATCGAGCGAAACAAGACCTTGCGCCCATCGGCAAGCATCAACTCGTTCGAAGATTGCCGCGGGGCCCCGGAGCCGACAGCAAGATTGATGGTCGCAGTGGCCTCATCGAGAAGCGAGAGCGAAAAGTCGGTCGCGGTCGCGAGGTAGACCGACGACAATTGCTGGAGCCGCGAGCCGAGATAGATGAAATGTGGAAACGCTAGCGAGAGCTTCAGATCGACAACGAACACCCAGTTCCAGTCATCGCCAAGATCGACGCGGCGCATGTCAGTCCAGGAGGGAAACCGCCCGCGCGCGGTTCTGAGCCAAACTTCAATCAGGCGCTGTGTCAGGCGCCGGTCGGCCGGCGGCGCGATGATCGAAAGACCGTGTTGCCCCGCTGTCTCGCCGATCACCGCGCCTGCCTCGCCTTAATCAGCCTGCCCATCCGGACAGGCCCGTCCGCCCCTCGCAACAATCTTCGTCGCATTTGAAGTTACGCGTCGTTCATTGAGGGGGAGCTAAGGGGATCGGCACAATTTTAGGGGATCGGAGAAGGCGCCGCGCATTTTCGCTCCAACCGTGAAGCGGGCGAGCAGTCACGCCGAAGGCGTGACAAGGGGGCGTTCGGCATTTCCCGAATTATGAAGCCGCGACGAAATTGCTGCATCCCATCCTCAATCACGGGGCTGAAGACTGGAAGCGGCCGCCGCGGGAATAATGCGGGGCCAAAACCCAATTCGCCGTCATGCTCGGCGAACGGTTCGTGAACGGATGATCAACACGCCACCCGCACAAGATTCCTGACAGTCCCGCTCACGTATCAAACCGGCTGAGCTTATTCACTTCTCAACGGTTTTCTCGACCTCGGCAAAACCGATTAGATTCCCAGCCGGATCACGAACGTAGAGTTCCCGAGTGCCGTGTCCGGTGTCTCGAACGGGAACAACCACCTCGGCATCGCCCAGCCGTGCTTCGATCTCTGCCAGCGAAGACACTTCGAGATAGACGATGGCCCGCTCAACTCGCTCGATGGCTTTTGGGTCCTGTGCAGAAGCCATCGCGAATGACTGATACATCAGTTCAACGTTACCCGAGGCGAGCGCTGCAAAACCAGTTTCCTCGCCAAACGGCAATGTCATCGTTGCTTTGATCCCGAGTCGATTCCAGAAACGCACGCACGCCTCGACATCGTCAGCAACCAAGACCGGGGTTATCTTCGTGAATGTCGGCACAGCAAAATTCTCCTCTGCAGTCATCGCAGTTGCCATCGGTACGGCCCCGCAAAGCATCAGAGCCGCAACACACGTCTCAATCATTCGCCGCATAATCAAACCTTCTAACTAGTCCTATCGAGACTAGAGGAACTGCCAGCGTTGGCAAGACCTTTCTTGGTTTCGATCGCGGCGACGCGCTATGTCCTGCCACATGAGTTTGACGACGGCTGACCTGATTGTTCTAGCAGTCCTGATTCGGGGAGGCCCGATGCATGGCTACGAGGTCTGGCAGCGATTGTCGGATAGCGACGTGGGCGACTGGGCGAGCGTCTCGCGCGCTCAAGTCTACTATTCCCTTGCAAAGCTTCAAAAGTCGAGATTGTTGAAGCGGCTCGATGCCGACCGAGACTCCAAGGGGCCGGAGCGCACTACGGTACGCGCCACACCCGCTGCGGAGAAAGCAGTTGCGGAAGCATTGGCGACACCTGCTTGGACGAAACGTGATCCGCCGAGCCCGTTTACTACCTGGAGCGCACTTGCCCGGAGTGCGGGAACAGCTGTTATCGATGACCAAATCGCAAGAAGGCGCGCTGTTCTAAAGGCGGAAATCGACCGCGAAGAAGCGACGTCGGCCATGCTCGAAAAGGCAATTGTGGAAGATGCCGATGTTGGTCATGCATTGGCGAAAATGGCGATCGCACGGATGCGCGCTGAGTTGAACGAACTCGACGTGCTGGAGCGAGCCCTGCGGTCCGGGAAGAATTCGGGAAGGCCGTAAGCGAGCCAACACCACGCAAAATAGCGCGCGCAGGGATTCTGCTTGAATACGGCAGCTCCGTGGTCGGTCTGGGAAACCCCGCTGTTGGCAAGATCCATGGACGAAACTGCCGCGTGGGTTTCGGGGTCGTGCCGGTTCGGCGGGATGACTGCAAGTGGATAGAAAGGCAAATGGCTTCAGTGGCCCTCTCATTGCAGCATGCTGCACATTATCATGCCTGCGAGCGTTGCCGGACGAACAGGGCATGAGGGCATTGGTCAGCTATCAGGACACCGATCCCCCGCCCGCTCTCCTGCGCAGCTATGAAATCGTGCACCCGCGGGCGGCCGAATTGCTCAATCTCGAGTATTTCGACGCCGATCCTGCGCGGATGCCGCACGAGATCTTCACCCAGCATACTTCTCCTCAACCTTCGCGACGCGCCGATGCGTAATGCCCGAGCGGCCGCTCCCCTAAGCGACAAACTGAAAGGCGGCGTAAGCTGCCAGCCATATTGTCGTGTAGATCGCAATCAAGATCGGCCTCCCTTTGATAGGGCTGGGGAATTCTCGACGACGCTCCGGCGCCAGGAGCAAGGTGAACCCAAGCGCGAACCCTGCAAGGCCAATCAATCCGGATGCGAGGAAAAGCAATTCGCCCACCAGGGCGACGATTGAGGCGCCTTTCTCAAACAGCCCGACAGCCGGAAGGAACGACACAATGGCCCAGACCGAGCCCACCGGGACGACATAGCTCCAGGCAAGCACGTTCCTGAGTTCAAAGCGCCCTGCGGGCATTGATCGCCTCCAACTTTTCAGTCCGGGATACGACGAGGCGCGGAAGCCGGATTGAAGCCGGGATATTGCGCCGCACCTCGCCACGCTTTGGCGCGCGCCCCCTGTGGGAAATCGCGCTTCGATCATTGAGGGGACGCTCAGGCGTCCGGCGCAATTTTAGGGACTGGCGGCGCGTTCTTGAATAGTGCACGGCTGTCGGATCAAACATCCGTCGAAGAAGGACCTGGGCTTGGCTCCCCAATTCCAAAACCCCGGAACTGCCTCTGGCCGCGCGCCCAATGTGACGCTGGTCACTGCTCCGTTTAAGACGTCTCGACAGGACGCGCGGATGAAGGGGCTGATCTCGGACATAGGCTTTGGCCTTGCATTATTGTGGCGCCTTGTCGGCTACGCGTTATCGCGCGTCCGGCGCAAAGCGCTGGCCCATTTTCCTCAATTTGAAGGGCGGCGTTTTTTCCGGAATCGAGCGGATTAGCGCACAACGCTCCGCCACTCGCCGGGCCGCCCTTATCCCTTCTGGAAAAAATCGTAAATCCGCTGCGCCAGTTCTCCTGAGACGCCGTCAACGGCGGCAAGGTCTTCCGGCTTGGCGCGTGCAATCGCCTTGGCTGAACCGAAATGGTTGAGCAGCGCGCGCTTGCGGCCGGGGCCAACGCCCGGAATTTCGTCGAGCGGGTTGGCGCTGATGGCTTTGGCGCGTTTGGCGCGATGGGCGCCGATAGCGAAGCGATGGGCCTCGTCGCGCACGCGCTGGAGATAGAATAGCGCCGCATCGCGCGGCGGCAGGAGGAACGGATCGCGCCCGGGCATGAAGATTTGTTCGCCAACCGCGCCCATAGTGCGATCGACGCGCTTTTCCCCGCTTTCTGTTTCGCGCCGGCCCTTGGCGACGCCGACGATCGTGATACCCTCCGCCTGCGGATCAAGTCCGATATCTTCAAATACCTTGAGCGCGGTAGACAACTGGCCCTTGCCGCCGTCGATGATGACAAGGTTGGGGCGCGTTTCCTCGCCCGGCTCTTTCATAAGGCGTGCAAAGCGGCGCGTTAGCACTTCGCGCATCATGGCGTAATCGTCGCCGGGCGTCAGCGTTTCGGATTTGATCGTATACTTCCGGTAGTGCTTTTTCTCAAAACCATCGGGACCCGCAACGATCATCGCGCCGACAGCGCTCGTGCCGGAGATGTGCGAGTTGTCGAACACTTCGATCCGGCGCGGCGGCTCTTCAAGACCGAGCGCCTCGGCAAGGCGTGCGAAGATCTTCACCTGGCCAGCGCTTTCGGCCATGCGCCGCGCCAGCGCCTCGCGCGCATTCATCGCCGCCGCATCAACGATCGAGCGCTTTTCGCCGCGCTGCGGCGTCAGAATTGTCACCTTGCGGCCGGCGCGCAGGGTGAACGCATCGGCGAGCAGCGCGATCTGGTCCGGCTCGACATTGGCGAGCACACATGCCGGCGGCTCTCGCCCGTCATAGAACTGCGCCATGAAAGCGGAGAGGATCGCTGGCGGCTCTTCCTCGCGGTCGTGCTTTGGAAAATACGCGTGATTGCCCCAGTTCTGGCCAGCGCGGAAGAAGAACACCTGCACACACGATTGGCCGGCTTCCGCATGGATCGCGAAGATGTCGGCTTCGGTGATGCCGTCGGCGTTGATATCTTGCGCGCCTTGCACATAAGTCAGCGCCCTGATGCGATCGCGGAGCCTTGCGGCGCGCTCGAAGTCGAGCGCTGCGGCAGCGCTTTCCATGTCGCGCGACAAGCCTTGCTGGATCGCCTGGCTGTCGCCATCGAGAAACGATTTTGCCTCCTTAACAAGCGCGCGATAATCGGCCTCGCCGATCAGATCTACGCAAGGTCCCGAGCAGCGTTTGATCTGGTGCAGGAGGCACGGACGCGTGCGGCTCTCAAAGACGCTGTCGGTGCAAGAGCGCAATAGGAACGCTTTTTGTAGCGTATTGAGCGTCCGGTTGACCGCTCCCGCTGAAGCGAACGGTCCGTAATAGGCGCCCTTTCGCTTGCGTGCGCCGCGGTGCTTTAGAAGCTGAGCGCTGGCGTGATCTTCAGCGATCAGGATGTAGGCGAACGATTTGTCGTCGCGGAAGATGACGTTATAGCGGGGTTTCAGCTGCTTGATGAGGTTGGCCTCTAACAGCAGCGCCTCGGTTTCGGTCGCTGTGACGACGAACTCCATCCGCGCCGTCTCGGCGATCATCCGCATGATGCGGTTCGAATGGCCGCCCGATTTGGCGTAGGACGAAACGCGCGCTTTGAGGTTCTTCGCCTTGCCGACATAGAGAACATCGCCTGCGCCGTTCATCATGCGGTAGACGCCTGGTCTGCCTGGCAGGCGCGTCACTTCATCGGCAATCAGCGCCGCGCCGGCGCGCGCGGCGGGCTCCACTGCCGGCTCTTGGGCCAATTCGGCCTCAACTGTTAACGTCCCGTTATCTTCGCCTGTCATACCTGTTCGGTATCGCTTGGCTAATGGCGGGTCAAACCATGGACAGACGGCAGGACTTGCGAGGGACGGCCGGCGCGCTGGTGCTGTTTGGCGCGCTGGTCTTCGGCGGTATGCTGGCCGCTTACGCGGCCGTCACCGATTATTCGCAAGCGCGGGCCAGCGCCGAGTGGCCAGCAACGGACGGCGTTATCCTCAGCACAAATGGCAACGACACGGTCCGCTATGCGTGGTTCGCTGCCGGGCGTTCACACGCGGGCGAGCGTGTGCGGTTCTGGACCGCCGCTTTGACGCCGGCAGGCGTCAATTACGGCGCCGGCTCAAAGGTCAAAGTTTTTGTCTCACCGGATGACGGCGCGATCGCCGTGCTCGAACCCGGCGGCAGCCCGATTGTTTTTGCGCTTGTGCTTGGCTTTGGCGGCTTTCTCGTCTTCATCGGTCTTGCGGGCGTTATCCGGCTCGCCATGAAGCTTGACGGTCTGACGCCGTCGCGGCGGCGCCGCGCTAGCGACTACGCGGCCGCAGAGTGATCACGCCTTTGCGTAATAGGCGACGCGCTCGTTCATCGTCGGGCGCGCGACCTCGACGCGCCAGAGCGCCGGCGTTTCTTTCGAGACAGCGTTGAATATCCACGCCGCCGTGTTCTCAAGCGTCGGCCGCTCAAGGCCGGGGACAGCATTCAGCAGCCGGTGATCGAGCGTATCGCGCACGCCGTCGCAGGTTTTCCGCAAATTGGCATAATCTATGATCCAGCCCTCGGGCCCGAGCGCTTCCGCGCGCAGCGTCAGCGTGACAATGAACGAGTGGCCGTGAATGCGGGCGTAAGGATGGTCATCCTGCCCCTTTACCGTTTCGGCAAGGTCGTGCGCCGCCTCGAACGCAAATTGATAGCTTTGCTCGTACACGGATTTTTACGCCTTCAAAAGGACGCCCTCGTCGAACCAGCTCATCTCGCAGCCGACCGACTGGGTGTCAGGATAGACATTGGTTTTCGCCGACCGCACGATTGCGCCCTTCGCGCCGCCCTTGCGGCAAATCTCGAGGATCGCCTCGCACAGCGTTTCCTGCAAGTTGATGTGGCGGCCATGCACCAGCGCGGCAATCTCCGACCGCAGGAAATCATAATCGACCACATTGGCGATCTTGTCGCGAAAAGCGTCTTTCTTGGCAAACGCGACGATCACGCTGACCGCGACAGGCTGCGGCTTCAGACGCTCGAAATCATGGATGCCAATCGACACGTCGAGCCGGTAACGGTCCAGGATGATATAGTAATAGCCGTCGGCGAGGAGCGGACGATTCATTGATGGCCTCTCGTTGAAAACATGATGTCGTGGTCCGATGCGACCATGTGCTGGCCGTTGTCGGCCAGCAGCGTGCAGCCCGTCATCGCGGTATTTTCGAGGAGGAACCGCACGGCGCCGGCGATCGCGTCGATGTCGATCGGGCGCTGCATGAGGTTGTACTTTCCGGCAACCGCGCGGAACTCCTCCTCGGTCTGGTTGCCGCTTGGCAGCACCAGCCCCGGCGCGACGGCGTTGACGCGCACAGACGGAGCAAGCGCCCGCGCCAGCATGCGCGTTGCGCCTTCAAGCCCGATCTTCGAGATTGTGTAGCTGAAGAAATCGGCGTTGAGATTCCAAAGCTTCTGATCGAGCATATTGACGACCGCGCCCATGCGCCCGGGCTCGACAAGCCGCGCGAACGACCGGGCGATCAACACTGGCGCGAGGAGATTTACAGCCTGGTCGCGGCTCCAGTCTTCAACCGTAAAGCTCTCCGCCGTGTTGTACTCAAAGACGGAGGCGTTGTTGACGACAGCGTCGAGCGGCGCTTGCAACAGGGCAGCCGTCCGCGCCGGCAGCGCTGCTGCGGCAGCGGGATCGGCAAGGTCGGCGTCAATCGTCTGGCCGCCAATCCTATCCGCAAGCGCACGGGCGTCATCGGCCGGCAGCCGGTAGTGAATGACAACGCGCCAGCCCGCCTTCGCAAGACGGGCCGAGATCGCCGCGCCAATGCGTTTTGCGCCGCCGGTTACCAGGACAGTTCTTGCCGTCATTGCCCGGCCCACCCGAAGGCGAGCGCGGCGGTAAAAGCAACATAGGCGGCAAGAAAAGCAAACCCGGCAAGGCGCCCGATATCGCGGCGAAGAAGAACAAAGGCGGCAAGCGCAAGGTTTGCGGCGATCATGACCGGCAGATCAAAACGCAACGTCGCGGGCCCGAAGGCCGCATGACCAGCGAGGCCCGTCGCGCCGCCGACGGCGAACAGGTTGAATATGGTTGAACCGACGACATTGCCGATCGCGACATCCGATCGTTTGCGGAGAGCCGCGGCGCTGACCGTCGCCAGTTCCGGCAGGGATGTCCCGATTGCAATAACCGTCAGGCCGATCAATTCCGGCCGCGCGCCCAAGGCGCTCGCCAGCTCCGAGCCGTGCGTCACCAAGAGACTCGCGCCGATCGGCAAGCCGAGCAACCCGGCAATGAGGTAGGCAATTGCTGGCCCCAGAGCTGTCTTGCCGCTGTCACTGTATTCGGCAACCTCGTCGATCACCGGATCGCGCCCGCGGCTCGCACGCGCCATCCACGCGAGAAACAAGACGTAAGCGATGATGCCAACGATTAGCGCCGCGCCCGTCGCGCGCCCCAGAGCGCCTGGCCCAAAGGCGACAGCCGCAAACAGCGCCGTCGCTACAATGAGAATAAATCCATGGCGCCGAAGGCCCGGCACCTTCGCGGTCATCGGGTGGGCAAGCGCCGGCAGACCAAGGACGAGCAACACATTGGCGATGTTCGAGCCAATAATATTGCCGATCGCAATGCCGGGCGCGTTGTCGAGCACGGCAGCGACCGACACGACCAGTTCAGGCGCCGACGTGCCAAAGGCGATAATGGTCAAACTGACGAGCAGCGCCGGGATGCGCGCCGCGCTCGCGATGCCAACCGCGCCCCGTACAAGCAAATCCCCGCCGACCAGCAGCACGGCGAGGCCAAGAAAGATGAACAGCGCGTCGCCGATCATAATAGGGAGCGCTCGGACAAAGGCCTCGTCAATCGACGCGGCCGGTCGTCACGAGGTTCAAAAGACCCATCACGACGACGAAGGCGATGATCATATACAGCGCGTCCATCCCGGTATCCTCCGCCAGCAAAAAAACCGCGCCGCTTATAGTCAGACTGCGGCGCGGGATGCAAACGGCGAATAGGCAAGCGTTACGCGGCGGCTGGCTGACGCGCGCCTTGGGGGCGCGAGCCGCGGTGGCCGCGTTTCGGTCCCCGGCGCCCTTGAGGCTTTTTATCCCGCGGGCGGGCGTCCGAATCGGTTCGGCCAACCGATGCCGCCGGCGGGGCGAAGCCTTCCGGCAAGGGGGCAAGCGCGATCTTCATGCGCGTCAACCGCTCGATATCGCGCAAAAACGCGCGCTCGTCTTCGCCGACAAACGACAGCGCGATACCCGTCGCGCCAGCGCGCGCAGTGCGGCCGATGCGGTGAACGTATTGCTCGGGAACGTTGGGGATTTCGTAGTTGATGACATGGCTTACGCCGTCAATATCGAGGCCGCGCGCGGCAATGTCGGTCGCGATCAGGATCCGCGTGCGCCCGGACCTGAAGGCCTCGAGCGCCTTTTCACGTTGCGGCTGGCTCTTGTTGCCGTGGATCGCCGCGGCGCGGAACCCCGCCTTTTCAAGATTGCGGACGATCTTGTCTGCGCCGTGCTTGGTGCGCGTAAAGACGAGTGCTCGCTCGACCGCTTTGTCTTGCAAGGTCAGGGTCAACAGCGCTTGTTTATCGGCCTGGCGCACATGCGTCGCCACCTGCTCGACGCGCTCGGCAGTCGTTGCGACGGGCGCAACGGCAATGCGCACGGGGTTCGACTGATAATCAGTGGCAAGACCTTCGATCGCCTTCGGCATGGTCGCCGAAAACAGCATCGTCTGGCGCGCGCGCGGCAGCAGCGGCATCAGGCGGCGAAGCGCCGGGATAAAGCCGAGATCGAGCATCTGGTCGGCTTCGTCCAGAACGGCGACCTCTACCATATTCAGCATGATCGCCTTTCGGTCGATCAGATCGATCAGGCGACCAGGCGTTGCGACGAGCACATCGACGCCGCGATGCAAATCGCGCATCTGGCGATTGATCGGAATGCCGCCAAAGACGGTCGCGACCGTGACGCGGATGTTGCGGCCATAAGCCGAAAATGACGCCGCGATCTGCGCGGCAAGCTCGCGCGTTGGGGCCAGTACGAGGACACGCGCCGATTTCGGGCGCAGCGGCGCCGGGTTGCGCGCCAGCCGGTCGAGGATCGGCAGCGCGAACGCTGCCGTCTTTCCGGTGCCGGTCTGGGCAATGCCAAGCAGGTCCTTGCCGGCAAGCGCGGGCGGGATCGCCTGAAGCTGGATCGGCGTTGGCGTTGTGTAGCCTTCCGCGGCGACGGCTTTGGCAATCGGCTCGGCAAGGTTTAGAGAAGTAAAAGTGGTCAAAACAAAAGTTCCAATCGTTGAGCGCGCCGGCCGAACGCGCTTCACGCGTCCGTTGGCCGGCAAGGCCCGGGTGACAACGACCCGCGTGACTCAGGGCGTAAGGGGGTTTTTCAAGTCTGAAGACGAGGGCTCAATGACGGGATTTTTCCCCGCAGCGCTTCACGCCGCCCCCGTCATGCCGCCAATCTGGCTGCCGACGATGACGCGCATATGGCGGGGCTGCGGTTAAATGTCAATGAACAATCAGTCCCCGCTCTTTATTCTCCGATATCCTCATTCCAGAGAGCCGGGTTTTCCGCGATAAAACGAGCCATCTGCGAAATTGAGTCCTTATGCTGAAGGTCGATGACCTCGACCCCTTCAGCTCTCAGCCAGTCCTCATTGCCGCCGAAGTTAACCGTGTCGTTGATAACGAGGCGCCTGATACGGAATTGCGCGATCGTGCCTGAACACATTTTGCAAGGCGACAACGAGGTATAAAGCGTCGTGCCGCGATAGGTTTTTTGCCGGCCGGCATTTCTGAGGCAATCCATTTCGCCGTGCGCAATCGGGTCGCCCTTCTGGACGCGCTGATTGTGACCCGAGGCGATCAACCGCTCGCCCGCCGCCAGCGCGGCGCCAATCGGCAAGCCGCCGTTGTCGGCGCTTTTCTTGGCTTCGAGAAACGCAAGCTCAGCAAAGCGCAAGTCCCAGTTCGTCACTATCATGACGACGCCTTTGGCTTCGTCCGCACCGGGATCGCCATCACATTGAGCGCGACCGAGAGGCGATCACGCGGCCCGTCATGCGGCTTCACGCTGTGCATCAACCAAGCGGGAAAGGCGATCAGTTTTCCAGGCTCGGGCGCTATCTCGACACGCATTTCCTCCATCGCGCCGTCATTGGCGAAGACGAGATCGGGCGCGGCCATCCGGTTCATGGGAAAGCGCGGATCGTGCAGCACGAGCTTCCCGCTGTCCCGGCCGCCGCCGTCGTCGACATAATAGACTGCCGACCATACGCAGCCCGGATGCGCGTGCGCCTGATTGGAAGCGCCGCGCGGCGATACGTTTGCCCACATCTCCAGCCCCATCTCAAAGCGCGGCGCAGTGCCGCGCAAGCCGCGATCGTGGGTGTACGCCCCGCAAAGCTGCAAGGTCGCCAGCGCAAGCGTCCGCGCCGCCTGTCCGCCCCAGCTGAGCATCTCCGTGTCCGAGTGCCACCCGCCGATATTCGAGCGGTCGATGCCGGGGTCATTTCCGCGACGCGCCATGATGACGCCGCGCAGCGCATCGTTCAGAGCCGCGGCGTCTTTGATCCGCGTTTCAAGGACAGAAGTCGGAAAGATTGACCGCACATCCGGCTTTTCAAATGGCGGCTTTTCAAATGGCGCCTCGGCGCTCATGGCGACACTCTGGTGTTCCCTCACGTCCTGATCTTGCCGGGAGCCGAAACGCGACGCAATCTCCGGCGATGGCCATCACCGTCGTCTCCCACCCGCTCGTCCAGCACAAACTGACGCTTATGCGCGAAAAGGCGACCGGCAATGCGCTGTTCCGGCAGACCTTGCGCGAGATCTCGTTTCTGCTGGCCTATGAGGTGACCAAGGACCTCGATCTTGGCGTCCGAGAGATCGACACTCCGCTGGAGCGCGGTGCTTTTCCCTGGCTTGAGGGTCGGCGGCTTTGCTTTGTCTCGATCCTGCGCGCGGGCAACGGGTTGCTTGACGGCATGCTCGACCTCGTTCCCGAGGCGCGGGTTGGTCATATCGGGCTCTATCGCGACCATGTCACGCTGCAGCCTGTTCAATACTATCTCAAGCTGCCGGAGGCGATCGGCGAGCGCGAGGTGATCGTCGTCGACCCGATGCTGGCGACAGGCAATTCGGTTGCGTTTGCGCTCACGTGTCTAAAGGCGGCCGGCGCCAAGCGACTGAAATTCATGTGTCTGCTAGCAGCGCCCGAAGGCGTTGCGGCAGTCGAGGCCGCGCATCCGGACGTCCCGATCTTTACCGCAGCGATTGACCGGCAGTTGAACGAGAAGGGCTATATCCTGCCCGGCTTGGGCGACGCCGGCGACCGGATTTACGGAACGGCGTAACGGCGTCGCGGACATGGCGGGCACCAAAGGGGCGGGCGCTGCAGGTTTCAAACAAAAACGGCGCGCCCTGCGGCGCGCCGTTTTTATGGTGAAGTCCGAGCGATCAAAACTTCGCGAAACCGTTCTCTGCGCCCCAAAGATACCAGTTATCGACAACAGTGCCGGTCAGCAGAATGCCGATGCCGCCGGTCAGTGTGCAGAGCACAGCAAACCACCAGCCCCAGCGATGGATCGATTCCATCGTTGCGTTGAAACCCATTGTCCAGCGCCAGAACAGCGCTGCGCGCTCTGACGCGGTGCCGCGGTCAGTGATCTGCTCGATCTCGCGCTCACCGCCGAAACGGCTGACCGCAAGGATCGTTGCGCCGTGCATCGCGAACAGCAGGGCCGAGCCGTAGAGGAACACAATCGAGAGCATGTGGAACGGGTTGTAGAAAAGGTTTCCATAGATCAGCGAGAAATTGTTCGTCCACTCAAGGTGCGAGAAGATGCCGAATGGCACTGCCTCGCTCCAGCTGCCCATGAAGATCGGGCGGATAAAGCCAAGCACAAGATAAAGCCAGATCGCTGACGCAAACGCCCACGCGACATGGGTCCCCATGCCAAGCTGAACGGCGCGGCGATAGGTTCTGACCCACCAGAGCAAGATCGAAGCAGTCAGAAAGAACCCGGCCATCAGCCACCATCCGCCTTCATTCAGCGGCGGGAAAACTTTGAGACCGTGCTCCGGCAGCGGCGGATCCAGCGAGAGCCAGGCGAGCTGGCCGACAAACTTCATCGGGTTCCAATTCACCGAAGCGAACATGTTGAGGCCGATGATTTCGATCGCGAAAATGAAGCAGATGATAGAGGAAACACCGAGCCAGCCAAGATAGATCGGGCCGATCTGGGCGTCGCCGATGCGGCCGAGGAGGTGAGAGAACCCTTTGAGATTCTCGCGCGACCAGTCGCCCTTTGGCAGCGGCACGCCTGCGTCGAAGTGACCGCGGACCTGAACCTGAGTGAAGATGTTCTGATATTCGGACATGAGGGATGCGACCTTCTATTTCCAGATCGGGATGTTCTTCCACCAGTTCCACCATTCGACCCATGAGCCGTCGTAAAGCGGACCGGAGATGATGATGCAGATGGCGCTCCAGAAACCGGCGCTGAGCGCGAGGAAAAGGCCGAGGCGGTGAATGCCAAGCGTGCCAATTGAATAGCCGAGAACATCGCGGAAAAAGGTGTTCTCATGTTCGGGCGCTTTGACCTCTTGCCCCTTTTGCGGGTTGGTGGCGGACAGAACGAGCGAACCGTGAAGCGCCAGCGCGAACGTCGTCGTGAAGAAGAACGTGATCGCGATCATATGCGCGGGATTGTAGTGAAAATTCACATAGGTGTAGCCGGTCGTCGACACCCAATCGAGGTGGCTCATAATCCCATAAGGGAAGCCATAGCCCCATGCGCCCATCAGGAAAGGTCTGAACACAACGAGCGTCACATAAGCGAAGATCGCGACGCCAAAGGCGATTGGCACATGATAGCCCATGCCGAGCTTCCTACAGATCTCAACTTCGCGCAGCGCCCACGAAGAGAAGGCGCCAATCGCGCAGATCGTGACAATCTGCCAGAGCCCGCCGTCATTCATCGGCGCGAGCGACAGGCCGTAACTGACATCAGGCGGATTGATCGAGATGAGCCAAGGGTTCCAGGTCGGTCCAGTCGCGGCGCCGTATAAGATGAGAGCCGTACCGAGCGTTGCGAAAAACGCCGCGGTGACGCCAAAAAATCCGACATAAAATGGCCCGACCCAGAAATCGAAAAGATCGCCGCCGACAAGGGTGCCGCCGCGAACGCGATACTTCCTCTCAAAGCTCAATAACGCCATATGGGCTTACCTCTCTTGATGTTATTGTCGCGGACGCCGTCAACCCGCAGATTGCGCAGCGCCTGTCGGAATTAGGCGGCGCCGCATGCGGCGCCGCCGACTGTACTCAGGCCTGCCTTGTTGCGTCGTTGGACTCGATTCCCATCGCCGTCGCGGGCGCCGCGGGGGCGCCGCCCAGGAAATTGAATCGATCCGTGCTGAGCATAATGAAGTGCATCAACATAACCATGAGGAACGCGAAGGTAAGAATCGCGACCAACGCCCTTCTCGGATCAAACAGCAACCAGATTTTCCACATTTTTTTCAGACTCCTCTAACAGAATAGCAGGCTGAGCTGCGACGCCGCATACTGCGCCGACTCCGGAAGCGCGCTGTAGGTCCCGTCTGGATTTGGGAACCACGGCCAACGCCAAAGCATCGCCACGAGAATATGCGCAACTACGGAAATGGCGACGAACAGAAAGAAGCTGCCCATAAAGATTTTATGGAATTCTTGCGCTTCAGACGCCGTCAGTCCCGACATCGAATCAGATCGTGATGGGTCGGCCATTCAATTGCCTCCTTGTTGTCCATCAATCTGCACCGCAACTCAGCCCTGCGGCTCTGGGCTTCTTCGCCGGCTCGGACATTGCCGGAAAATTTTTCAGGCGCACGCAACAACGGGTCGTCCGTTCACCCCATAAAGATCCACGGCGCGACGTTGCGCGCCGCCGTCGTCGCCTCTTCAAAGGCAGAGACGCGGCCGGTGTTCCGCCCGAACGGCCGCATGCGCCTTGGCAAGCAGCGGCCGATGAGGGCGGCAGGAAGGAAAACAAGAAAGGCCGCCGCGAGATAAACCCGATATTCGAGCCGGTCGCGCACGCTTGCCGGAAGAGGGTGATTGCTGGCTGCAAGAGTCATGAAATTTTCCTTGCGTTGAATGTTTGGCGGCGAATCATGCGGCTCTCACTCCCGACGCCGCTATAGCTTCGAGCCGCGCGCGGGTGACGCTGGTCTCGCCGGCGCGGCGCGCGCCCTGCTCGACGTCGTCGCGCAGCGCCTTTGCCGCGGAGATGCGCGTCAATACCGGATAGCGCTCGATCATCCGCTCCAGCTCGGCGCTGGCGTCCGCATCCCAGGCGAGTTCGCGATGCAGCCGCGACGGCGTTGCGTCAACTTTGTCGAGTTGCGTCGCCAGCGGCAGAATGTGGAACAGCGCATCAAAGAGCGCATTGCAGAATTCCTGCACGATGTACGTCGCGCCGGCATAGCCCATGAACGGCGTGCCGGTGGCGCGGCGAATGACAGCGCCAGGAAACGATGCCGGAATGTAGGCCGCTGGCCGCGCCGACTCGGCCATGTACATCCGCTCGTTGTAGCTGCCGAAAACGACGAAGGGGGCCGCTGTGCGGATCAACTCGCGAACGGCTTCGTTGTCGGTCTTGGCGCCGGCTTTGCGCGCGACGGCAAAGACGCATGGCATGCCGAGCTCGGTCTCGAGGAAATTGCGGATGCCGCGCACATAGGTCTCGTTGGCGACGATCGCGAAATTTGCGGTGCCGAAAAAATCCTGAGTCACCGACCGCCAGAGGTCCCACACCGGCTTGATTGTCGTGTGCTTCTCACGCTCGATGAACGGCTCGGGGTCAAGACCCGTCAACTCGCCGAGTTTGCGGAGGAACGCTGTCGTGCTGTGCAGGCCGATCGGCGCTTGCAGATACGGCGCGCCGAGCGCCTCGCAAATCAAACGTCCGTATTCGCGATAGAGACAGACATTGACGTCAGCGTCGATCAGCCGGCGCACATCCGCGATATGGCTGCCGAGCGGGAATTCGAAGTTCACCTCGGCGCCGATGCCTTCGACGAGGCGGCGGATCTCGGCGAGATCGGACGGCGTGTTGAACATGCCGTAGCCAGGGCCGATAATGTTAACGAGTGGCTTGGCGCCGTCTTTCTTCTTGGCGGCCTTCGGAGTGCGGCCCTTGGTCTGTCCGAATTCAGTCCACAGCCAAAGGAGCGCACGATCAGCAGTCTGCCACTGATCTTCATCGATCGTACGCGGCAGGAATCGCTGGATATTCGAGCCTTCGGGCGTGACGCCGCCGCCGATCATCTCGGCGATTGAGCCCGTGACGACAACCGCTGGCAATTCGGGATCGAGCACGCTGCGCGCACGCCGCATCGCGCCCTCGGTGCCGTGCTGGGCGAGTTCTTCTTCGCCGAGCCCCGTCACAACGATCGGCAATTCATGCGGCGGCAGAGCATCCGTGTAATGAAGAACGGACGTAACCGGCAGATTTTCGCAGCCGACCGGGCCATCGATGATGACTTGCAAGCCCTTGATGGCGGTAAAAATATAGACCGCGCCCCAATAGCCCCCTGCCCGGTCGTGATCGAGGATCAGCATCCCACGGGCTCCTCGATATTGGCTTCGGCTTTTGCCTTGGCTTCGAGTTTGCGGCGCTGTTTCTGGCGGAAATCGGGGCGCAGGACAGGCGCGTCCTGCCAGACGCCAGCCGTATCGCCGCGTCCTACCCCTTCAAAGAAGGCGCGCATCTCATCGAAGCGGCCTTTGGAAGCGATGGCTGCATTGACGACCTGAGCCAGCGAGCCGGCGCCGGCGGCGCCAAACAGCGGCCGCGCCGAAATAAGGTTCGTGAAATAGAGCGCGGGCGTCGCGTTTTCTTTCGCTTTCTGGACGACGGGCGTTGTGCCGATCGCGAGGTCCGGCTTGAATTCGGCATAGGCGGCGAGGTCTTGTTCCAGCGACGCGCGATACTGAACGCGCACGCCCTTCCCCTCCAGCCAGGCGCAATCTTCCGACGACCAGCGGGTCTTGGGGCAAGCCGTGCCGACATAGCGGACGTCGGCGCCGCTCTCGACGAGAAGGCGAGCGACCAGAAGTTCCGATCCTTCGTACCCGGATAAAGTGATCCGGCCCTTGACCGGCGAGCCAGATAAAGCGCCGCGGATCGTTGGCAAGATAGCGTTCTTCGCCGCCTGAATTTTCGATTCAGCAATGCCGCACGCCGCGCCAATTGCCGAAAGCCAGGCGGCCGTGCCATCAACGCCGACTGGCGCCGATCCGACTACGTGCCGGCCAGCCGCCTCGAACTCGCGCACCGATGCTGTGTAGAATGGATGGATCGCGGCAACCGCCGCACAATCGAGCGCTGAATAAAGCTCGCGCCATTCGCGCGTCGGCACAACCGGACCCGCGGCAAGGCCAAGCGGCTCCAGCATACGGCCGATGCCGACCGGGTCGGCCGGGAACATTTCGCCAAGCAAGGTCACGGTCGGCGCGCCGTTCGCTGGCGCGTTGCCGCGCTGCACCGGCCCCTGTTCAGCCTCGAGACGCGCATAATTGAGCATCGCGCCGGCGAGGACATCCTTTGCCTCTGCATGGGTCGGCACACCAAATCCCGGTACGTCGATGCCGATAATTCGCACGCCGTTGATCTCTTTCGGCAAGAGGCGCAGCGGCACGCCGGACGCCGTCGGCACGCACAGATTGGTCACAATGACGGTGTCGTATTTCTCCGGGTCGGCGAGCTTGAAGACTGCCTCACGAATATCTTCGAACAGCTTGCCTGTGACCAGCGATTCTGAATTGAACGGCACATAGCCGACCGTTCGCCGGGCGCCGTAGAAATGCGAGGTGAACGTCAATCCGTACACGCAGCAAGCAGAGCCCGAAAGCACGGTCGCTGTCCGCCGCATGCGCAAGCCGACACGCAGCGAGCCAAAGGCGGGGCACATGCTTTGCGGCTGATCATGGGGCCCGAGCGGATAATCGCGCGCATAGCCGTCGAGAATGTCGCTCTTGCCTGCGGCGCGCGCGGCCTCGAGCATTTTGCCAGCGCCGGCATGACAGCCTGAACCCGCCCCCTCGGCGGCGACCGGCAATCCCTCGATGTCAACAATCGCTTCGGTCATGGGAAGATCAATCAAACCGCGTCATAGACGACTTCGAGCGACGGGCGTTCGACGACATTCATGCCACACATGTCGGCAGAGGTTGCGGGCGTCAGCACGAAATCGACGCCGGTCTGCTCGGCGGAGAACAGCCCGAGCAATCCGTCCTGCGTCAGCGGATGGGGGTGCGTTGGCGGCGCGAGGCCAACATTGTCCGCAAGCGCCTGAAACAACGGCGCCCAGCGGTCGCCGGGACGCCCGACGATCTGGTAATTGGCGCTCTTCTTCCGGATGTCGTCATCGGCCGGGATTGCGGCAAGGACTGGAATGCCAACCTTTTTTGCGAAGGCTGCGGCCTCGCCCGTGCCGTCATCCTTGTTGATGACGATGCCCGCGACGCCGACATTGCCGCCGAGCTTTCTGAAATATTCAACTGCTGAGCAGACATTGTTCGCGACGTAGAGCGATTGCAGGTCGTTCGACCCGACAACGATGACTTTCTGGCACATGTCGCGCGCGATCGGCAGGCCGAAGCCGCCGCAGACAACGTCCCCAAGAAAATCGAGCAGGACAAAATCGAAATCCCACTCATGAAACCCGAGTTTTTCGAGCAGTTCAAACCCGTGAATGATGCCGCGTCCGCCGCATCCGCGCCCGACTTCCGGCCCGCCGAGTTCCATCGCGTAAACGCCGTCACGCTTGAAACAGACGTCGCCGATCTTCACTTCCTCGCCGGCAAGCTTCTTCTTCGTCGAGGTTTCGATGATCGTCGGGCAGGCTCTGCCGCCAAACAGCAGCGAGGTCGTGTCGCTTTTCGGGTCGCAGCCGATGAGCAGGACCTTCTTGCCGGTCTGCGCCATCATGTAGCTGAGATTGGCGAGCGTGAAGCTCTTGCCGATGCCGCCCTTGCCATAGATCGCGATGATCTGCGTTTCTTTTTTTACGTCGCCCGTTGGCGCGGGATCGGGCTCCAGCGCCGCTTCGGCGAGCAGCCCGGCGCGCATGGCGTCAGCAGCAGCATGACGCGAACCCGCGTCCGGTCCGTCAAACGATGCGGCCATGCAGGTCTCTCCAGTCGATGATCATTTTGATGCAGGTCGAATCGCCAAACGCCGTGTCGTAAGCCTCGCGCGCTGCATGAGCATCGCGCCGGTGCGTGATGAGCCCATCCAGAGAAAGCGCGCCGCTGTCGACGAGGGCAATGACCGCGGTCAGGTCGTCCCGCAACCACTCGGCCGCTATCCTGAGGCGCGCTTCGCGCATGAAGGCAGGCGCGAAATTGAATGATGGCCGGTCGCTATAGAACCCTGCGAGCGTGATCTCGCCGCGCGGCGCCAGCCTGCCGACAAGCGAGTCGATAATCCCGGCATCGCCGCTTGCGTCATAAATGGCGGAATAGTCGCGGCGCCCGTCAGTTTCCGGATCAATGACCGCATAGCCGTCAGCAAATGCGCGCTCAGGATCAATTTCCCAGACAACCGGGGCCTCGCCGCCGAGCGCAATGGCGAGACGCGCGAGCATCCGGCCGAGGACGCCGTGCCCGACGACAAGCTCGGGCGCTGCATGGCCGCTGATCGCGTGATAGGCCGTCGCTGCAAGCGCCAGCAACGCGCCCCGCTCGCCAAGCGCTGGCGAGATTGCTGTCGCGCGATTACTCGCAATGACAACGCGGGAGGACGCGCCGCCAAATAACCCACGCACGTCCTTGAATGCGCGCGAGCCGGGAACGAAAACCGTTTCGCCTAACCGCGCCTCAGCCTGCGCGCCAGCGGCGACAACGCGGCCAACTGATTCGTAGCCCGGCACGAGCGGGTAGCCGAGGCCTGGGAAGGCGGGCATCTCGCCCGACCACATCAGGCGCTCGGTGCCCGTGCTGACGCCGCTCCAGTCGACATCGACGACAAGGTCGTTGTCGCCCGGGGCCAGCAATTCCACGCGTTCCGCCGCAACATGGCGCGCGCCGGCGAAGATGACTGCGGTTGAATGCAGATCGGCCGACACGCCCTTCCCGCCTTGCCCAAGCGGGCGGACGGCTGACGACATTTCGTTGGGCACGAATTGCATAGTGTCAGTCTAGGTTGACAGTTTTTAGTGTCAAGCATTGTTTACCGAATGGTCAGGGTTTCGCGACGAGGACGCTGACCAGCAGCGGGCGGCGCGACCGGACAAATTGTGCAGTGCGGAAACCCGCCGCGCGCACAAGCGCGGACAACGTTTCGCGTGATCGCGGACGGCCGCTGCCCATGGCCAGCAAATACAAGCCAAAATAAGCGTCGCCCATCGCTTTGGCGCCGGGGGTATGCGCCATTGGTTCGGCGATAACGAGGGCGCCATGGGGTGGCAGAGCCGCACGTGCGGCTTTCAAAATCGCGAGCGCCGGATCATCGTCATGGTCGTGAAGGACGCGAATGAGGGACGCAATATCGGCGCCTTCTGGCAAGGCGTCGCGATAAAAATCGCCGCCTTCAATCCGAACGCGCGAAGAAAATCCGGCCGCCCTGATTCGCTCGCGCGCGATGTCGGCGACTGCCGGCAAATCAAACAAGATCCCTTCAAGATTTTTGTGCCGCCCAAGCGCCGCGGACAAAAACGCGCCAGCGCCGCCGCCGATATCGAGAAGGCGTGTTCGCTTGGCAAACGAATACGCCTCCAGGACATCTTCGGCGATGAAGGATTGCGACGCAGCCATCAATGCCGAATAGGCGCTGACGTCGCTGGCCGAGAGCGTTTCGCGGTTGTCGGCAACGGGGTAGCGCCAAAAGGCCGCGAGGCGCGTGTCTTTCGGCCGGTCGCGCAGCACCCTGACCGGGTCCGCAAGATCGCGATACAGCGCATCGTGATGCGCAATCATGGCGAGGACGCCGGAGTTTCCAAGGAGCGCCGCGCCTCCCTCGCCGAGCGCAAATCGCCCTGGCGCGGTTTCTTCGAAGAGGCCGAGCGCCGCGCCAGCGCGCAATAGCGTTTCGGCTGACTGCACCGGAAGACGCGCCTCCGCCGCGATCTCATCGACGGTGAGCGCGCCGCCAGCGAGCATGTCGAACAGGTTCAGCTGCGCCGATGCCGACAAAATTTGCGAATAGACAAATCCCGCGCACACATCGAACAGGCGCCCCGCGTGTTTATCGGCGATCGGCTTGGTGACTGGGAACGCTGCCGCCCAGCGTTGAAACCTTGGATTTGCGATGACGCTATTGCGCCAGCCTATCCAGCGCTCGCGCATCGACATTGGCAGTTTCGCTTTCGGCATGGCTAAGCGAAAGGCCGCAAGAAAATCAGGCGACGTTTCGTGCTAAGTGTTTCGGCGTCAACCGCGCGGCTTGTTGCCGGACGAGCGCGCGGAGGTTGTCGGCGCCGGCGCAATCGGGAATCGACGCTGCCGCGTCAGCGAGCAGCGATTCGAGAAGGTCGAGCGCGCCGTTAAGGCCCAATTCGCGCGCCGTATTGGGCCGCCCGTGCGCCGCATCCTGCCCGGCGGGCTTGCCAGTTTCATCCGAGGATTCCGCGACATCGCGGATATCGTCGGCGACCTGATAAGCCTCGCCCATGCGGTCGCCGAGCGTGCGCCACGGCGCAGGTTCCGCCTTGCAGGCAATGGCGCCAGTCATTGAGGCGGCGACAAACAGCGCGCCGGTCTTGGCGCGCTGGTACTGACGCAGATTGACGGTCTCTTCGCTCTCCCAGGCTTGTCCGGCGACAATACCGCGCGGCGCGCCAACAGATGCAGCGATAACCGAAAAGAGCGGGGCGAGACGATCAGGCGCCGCGGCGCATCCGAGCGCCAGTGTTTCAAACCCGAGCACAATCAAAGCGTCGCCCGCCAGCACTGCCAGAGCCTCGCCGAATTGGCTTTGTACCGACGGCCGCCCGCGCCGCATATCCGCAGCGTCGAAGCATGGGAGGTCGTCGTGAACGAGGGAAGCGCAATGAAAAAGCTCAATCGCTGCGCCGGCGGATGCGGCAACGCCGAAATCCTTGGCGCCGCAAGCGGCCGCAACCGCGAGGCACAATTGGGGCCGAACGCGCGCACCGCCCGGGAAAACCGCATGCCGTATCGCCGCTGCCAATTTTGGCGGGCACTCGGCAGACGCGCCCCGTTTAACGGCGGCCGTAAGCCGGCTTTCGATCAGCGCCGCAGCATCCATGACTGTCGCCTCGAGTGGTCGCGTGCTAGTGTCAACAAGACTGGACGTTTTTCAAAAGCCGGTCAATCGCTCGCATCATTGAAAGGTCAGGAAGCTGCCTGAGAAAAGGGTGATCGTCGTTGGCGCTGGCATGGGCGGCCTTTCGGCGGCGCTGACGCTGTCCTCGCGCGCACCGGTGACCGTTCTTGAGCGGGCATCAAAGCCCGGCGGCAAGATGCGCAGCATAGTCATCGGCGGCGAGGCAATCGACATTGGCCCGACCGTGCTCACCATGAAATGGGTGTTCGACGAGGTGTTCGCGGCCGTGGGACTGGATTTCGATTCGCTCGTCAGGACGCGCCGTCTCGACGTCCTCGCCCGGCATGGATGGCGCGACGGGTCGATGTTTGACCTGTTGGCGGACGAGCGCGCCACAATCGACGCGGTCGGGCGATTCGCGGGCGCGGCGGAGGCCAAGGGGTTTGAAAGGTTCACGGTCGATTCGGCGCGGATTTTCACGACGCTTCGCGATTCTTTCCTGCGCGCCCCTGCGCCCGACATGGCGAGGCTGATCGCTGGCGCCGGCCCGTTTCGCCTGCTGAAAATCGATCCGTTTACCTCCTATTGGCAAGCACTCGGGCGCTATTTTAACGATGCGCGTCTAAAGCAGCTCTTCGCACGGTATGCGACCTATTGCGGCGCATCGCCGTTCAAGGCGCCAGCGACACTGATGCTGATTGCGCATGTCGAACGGGCCGGCGTTTGGATCGCGGACGGGGGCATGGCGGGCCTTGCGCGCACCATCGCCGACTGCGCCAAATTGAGGGGCGCCGCCTTTCATTTTGGCCAGCACGTCTCCGAGGTACTCGTCGAGAACGGACGCGTGGCTGGCGTGATGACAGCAGCGGGCGAACGGTTCGACGCGGACGCGGTAATCGTCAACGCGGACGCTGCCGCAATCGCCAGCGGCGCCCTAGGATCGGCCGCAGCGTCAACGGCGCCGGGGGGCGCAGCGCGCGCGCGCTCGCAATCCGCGCTGACGTTCGCACTTGCAGCTGAGACTTCCGGCTTTGCGCTCGACCGGCACAATGTTTTCTTTTCGAACGACTATCGCGCAGAGTTTGACAGCGTATTTGAGCGTGGTGAAATTCCCGCTCAACCGACAACCTATGTCTGGGCGCCGACGCGCGGGCGCCTGTTTTGCCTTGTCAACGCTCCGGCCAATGGGGGGTCGCATGTCTATTCGCCCGAGGAGATTGGTGTCTGCAGCCAGAGAATGTTCGATCACCTTCAGAATTGCGGCCTGACGGTGAACGTGCAGACGGCGATCGCAATGACCCCGGCCGACTTCGCGCGCGATTATCCGGACACGGACGGCGCGCTATACGGGGCCCCGTCGCATGGCTGGCAAGCGACGTTTCGGCGCCCCGGCGTAAAGACGCGGATTCCGGGACTGTATCTGGCGGGCGGCAGCGTGCATCCGGGGCCGGGCGTTCCGATGGCAGCGCTCTCAGGGATGTCGGCAGCGAAATGTTTGATGACCGACTTCGGTTTGATTTAAGCGTTGCCCCGGGCGGCTATGCTTGGTGGTATATCGACGCCCTGAGCCCGGACGGCGACGCGGGGCTGACGATCATTGCGTTTATCGGCAGCGTGTTCTCCCCCTATTACGCATGGTCCGGCAGAAGCTCGCCAGCCAATCACTGCGCGCTTAACGTCGCGCTCTATGCCAAGCGCGGCTCGCGATGGGCGATGACGGAACGCTCGCGTCGCCGGGTTGAGATCGCGCCGCATCGTCTGGCAATTGGCGCCAGCGCACTCAGCTGGAGCGACTGCGAACTAACGATTGCCATACACGAGGTCGCCGCGCCCCTGCCCTTCCCGGTGCGCGGTGTCGTCAAGCTGCGCCCGCAGGCGCTGACGGCAAAGACATTTGCGATCGATGCGGACGGCAAGCATCGCTGGCGCCCGCTTTCGCCGCGCGCCGCGATCGAAGTTGCCTTCGAGAATCCGAGTTTGGAGTGGCAAGGCGAGGGCTACTTCGATTCAAACGACGGCGATGAGCCGCTTGAAGACGCCTTTCAAACGTGGAACTGGGCACGCCTTTATTCACCGGCGCACGATCCGGTCATCTTGTATGATACAGCGCCGCGCAGCGGACCTCTTCGCCGTATCGCCATCGAGATCGGCGATAACGGAGCGATTGTCGATCGTCCAAGTCCTGAGCTTCATCGCGCTGCCCCTGCGCCGATCTTCAGGATGGAGCGCCTCATCGGCGCCGAAAGGGGCGCAGCGCCGGTCATTGTGAGAACATTGGAAGATGCGCCGTTCTACAGCCGCTCGATCGTCGAAACAAAAATCGACGGGGTCACGCGGCACGGATTTCACGAAAGCCTGTCCGGCGATCGACTGCGCTCGCCCTTGGTGCGCGCGATGCTGCCGTTCCGGATGCCTCGCCATAACTTTTAAGGGGCGGGGCCGGCCTGTTCGCCTGCAGCTTTTGTAGCCTCTTCCTCTCTGGTTTTCCGTTGCAGGCGGCTGACTGAAAAGAACTCCCAAGCGGCCCAGACGAGGATGAGGATTGAGAAAATTACCGTCTCAAAGAAGATCAGGATGTCCGGATTTTCCATGGCAATCGTTCCTCAGTATGCAGCGGCGTCGCCAACCCGCTCGCGCCGCTCGAGCCGCGCAAGAAGGTCGATGACGCCAGCGATCTGATCGTCGAGCGAAGCTGGCGGTATTGGCTGAGGCATTGAAGTAAAAGCCGCTTCAACGAGAAATCGATTGGCCTCAAGGGGCGGCAGATTGCGCAGCGCGTGGTCCTGCCGGACGCCGGCGACGGCGCTGGCCAGCAGAGCGAGCTTGCGCGAAGTCGAGACAACGGCGCGCGACGTAACGCTGTCGTGCCCGGCCGCGCCGATTTCACGGCCGATATCGGCATAAATGACGCACGCCGCACCAATCGCCGCGCGGCAATCGCCGGGCAGAAAGCCGATCCCCGCCGCGCCGCGCTGATAGAGCGTCGCCGCGCGCGACAAGAGATCTTTGACGATCGCGCCGATCGCCGGTGAAAAATGCGGCGCTGCAAGAAACGCGTCCGGATCGCAACCGTGCTGAGCCATGGCATCGAGCGGCAAATAGAGACGCCTATTGCGCGCATCCTCGCCAACATCGCGCGCAATGTTCGTCAATTGCATCGCAGCGCCAAGATCGGTCGCGCGCGCCAGCGCCTCGCGCGAGCGCGCGCCCATCAGGCACGCCATGATCGCGCCGACGGACCCGGCGACACGAGCGGCATAGTCCTCAAGTTCGCCAAGCGTTTGATACCGCCGCTGCTCGACATCGTAAGCAAAGCCTTCAAGCAGCGCCGCAGGCAGATCGACGGGAATGGCGTATTGCACGACGACGCCGGCAAAAGCGCGATCGGCGAAATGATCGATCGGACGCCCGTCATAAATTAGCGCAAGACGCCGGCGCAGATTGTCGAGCGCTGCGAGATTGCCCGCCGCGACATCGATTGCATCGTCCGAGTATCGGCAAAAGGCGTAAACCGCATAAGCGGCGAGCCGCGTCGACTTCGGCAGCAGCAGCGATGCGGCAAAAAACGTCTTCGACCCACCGCGGATCGCGGCGGCGCACGCTTCAATGTCAGCGGACGCAGGCGTCATTGGATGTCGAAGCTCGCGGCATGGCGGACGACACTGTCAAGGACGCGCGCGGACGACAGCACACCCGGAAGGCCGGCGCCCGGATGCGTGCCGGCGCCGACGAGAAAGAAATTACGAATGTCATTGCTGCGGTTGTGCGGCCGGAACCACGCGCTCTGCGTCAGAGTTGGCTCAAGGCTGAACGCCGCGCCGAGGTAGGACTGGAGCCGGTCCTGAAAATCGAGCGGCGTCATCATCCGTGAGGTGACGATATCGGCCTCAAATCCCGGCATCACCGTTTCATGCAGGCGGCGAGCAATCGCTTGGCGATAGGCCTCGGCCTTGTCGCGCCAATCGACGCCGCCGCCGAGATGTGGCGTCGGAGACAACACATAGAACGCATCACACCCCGGCGGCGCGAGCGAGGGATCGGCGGCGGTCGGGCGATGAAGATAGAGGCTGAAATCGTCGGCGAGAACTTTTCGGCGGAAAATATCGTCGAGCAGCCCTTCATACCGGGGTCCCAGCGCAATTGTGTGATGCCCGACATCCGGGAACTGGCGGCGCGTGCCAAAGTACCAGACGAAAAGGCTCATCGAATGGCGCGCGCCCTCGACTTTGCGCCCCGACCAGCGGCGCGGCGCCGAGGGCGGCAACAGGCTGCGATAGGTTGTCGAAGCGTCGGCGTTGGAGACGACGATATCAGCGGCAATTGCTTCCCCGTTCGCGAGGCGCACGCCGGTTGCGGCGCCCTTTTCGACGATGATTTCCGAGACCTCGGCAGAACAGCGCACATCGCCGCCCTGCCCTTTGATCAGCGAGACAAGGCCTGAAACGAGGGCGCCGGTTCCGCCAATTGCGCAATGAACGCCCCACCGGCGCTCCAGATAGGGAATGAGCGCATAAACCGCAGTTGCGGTGAACGGGTTGCCCCCGATCAGCAAGGGGTGGAAACTGAACACGACGCGCAGGCGCGGGTCCTTTATATATTTCGAAACCAGTCCGTAGACGGATAGCCGTCCGCCGAGCCGGATGAGGTCGGGGACGACGCGCACCATATCGGCAAAATCGCCAAACGGGACATGGCCGAGGCGCTCAAACGCGACCTCACAAATGCTGCGGCTCGCCTCCATGAAGTGCTCGTATCCGGCAATGTCGGCCGGCGAAAAGCGTTCGACTTCGCGGCGCATTGCGTCCGCGTCACCGGAATAGCGAAAGGTCGATCCGTCATCGAACCGGATCGAATAGAACGGATCGACTGGCCGCAAAGTTACGTCCTGCGACAGTTCGCGGCCGCACAGGCGCCACAGGTCCTCGAACAGGAACGGAGCGGTCAGGATGGTCGGCCCGGCATCAAAGGTGAAACCATCCTGCCGGAAGACGTAGGCCCGGCCCCCCGGCGCATCGAGACGCTCCAGCACCGTCACGCGATAGCCGCGCGCACCGAGCCGAACGGCCGCGGCAAGCCCGCCAAAGCCGCTGCCGATGATGACCGCGTGCGGTTTGCCTTCTGGGTCGCGTTTCGGGCGATCGAGACCTGTCAACATAAGTTGACATACTGCTTTGACTTACCCGAGCACGCAAGACGGTGTTGCAGGCGGCAAGCAACCTAGCGCTTCGCCGCAATTTTCCTGATCAGTGTCGCGAAACTGAGCGGGTCTTCCTCATGCGCCAAATGGCCGAGCGACGGGTAAACAATATGTTCGCCTTTGGCAGCGATCTTAGCGGCGTCTGCGGCAAGCTGCGGCGGTACGGCACGGTCGCGTCCGCCAGCGGCAAACACAACATCCAAATCAAGCGTCCGCAATTTTCCTTGCAGCGGCTCAAGGTTCCAATTGGCCATCATCGTAAGCGCACCGGAGACATGACCGGAGCGCCGTAGCAGTCGCGCGTAGAGCTCTATGTTGCGAGCAGGCACTATCGAGCCCGTGCCCTTGATGAGACCCTCAATCCGCTCGCGCCGTTGCGCGCTCTGCGCAAAAACCGCCGGCACGAAGGGGTTGAGCGCGAGCAGCTTGGCCATCATCGGAAACATGAAAGCGCCAGCGCCGCCAAATGGGGCCAGCGCGCCGTTGATGCTGAGCGCGCCTCGCGGCGCAAGGTACTTTTCAGCAACGCCTTCAATCATGATTGCCGCGCCTGCCGAGTGGCCGACGATCAAGTGCGGCTGAACGTCGATTGCATTGATAAGGGCGCCAAGAGCGCGCGCCATACCGGGTAACGTCATCGCCGAACCGGCGGGCGTCGAGGAGAAACCGTGCCCGGGCAGATCGGGCGCAAGGATTGTGAAATCGCTTGCAAGCAAATCGCCGAGGTCAGCGAAGGAATGAGAGCTGGCGCCTGTTCCGTGCACAAACAAGATCGCCGGGCCGCTGCCATAGCGCTGCAAGTGCCATTTCACGCCGCCCGCAGATATGAACGCGCTCGCGTCGCGATGGGGCCAACCGGCGCCGTCGCTTGTCCATCGAGGCTTGCCGCCAGCGATCACCGCGGCACGCGCCCTGAGGCGATTGCAGCCGCCATCAGACGCGGATCGGACTGCGGCAAGCGCCTGTAGGCGGCGCCAAGTTCCATGGAAATTTCCTCCGCCAGAGGTTCGGGCCGCAGCGACGTGTCGAAAACCAGGACGCGGCGCCCGGATTGCTTCAGGCGTTTCGCCGCCGCGATGGCGTCGCGTCTTGCGGCGTCCCGCCCGCCCTCGCCGTTCAGCGCAACATTGGCGCGCCCGTCTGTTAACATGACGATGGTTGGCGTGCGACCGCGCGCCGCCGCGAGGTCCGACAGCGCCAGCGCCGCGTTGATCCCGGCCGCGAGCGGCGTGCCGCCGCCGCCCGGAAGTTCTGCGAGCAGGCGGCGGGCGCGCACAAGCGAGCGCGTCGGCGGCACGAGGAGCTCAGCGCCAGTGCGCCGAAAGGCGATCAGCGCAACCTCATCCCGGCGGCAATAGGATTGCGCGAACAAATGCTCGATGGCGCCCTTTGTCTCGCCGAGCCGTTGCATCGCCGCCGATCCTGACGCATCGACGACGAAGATCGTCAGCGATTGCTCGCGCTGACGGAACCGGGCAATCCTGAGATCGTCGCGGCGAATGGCGAGCGGCTGAGACGCGTCCGTCCGCCCACGGATTTTCTGCCACGGCGCCGCGGCCCGCAAGGTGTCGATCAGCACGAGGCGCCCGCCCCGCGAGGGATCTCCCCGCCGCGACGCATAAGCCCGGCCCGACTTCAGCGACTTGCGAGATGCGCCAGATTTTCCCGCAGTGAGCCGCTGGCGCGCGCCGCCGGCGGCAGCGCCAGCCAACAGACTTGCATCGACGGCGGCTTTGATGGCTGCGACGATCCGATCTTGCAGCGGGCCGCTGTTTTCAGCGGTTGGCGCGTCCTCGGCATCACCGTCCCCCTCGGGCGGCGCGCTAGCGTCGTTGTCCTCGGCATCGGCGCCCGAATATATTGCGCGGGACCCATAGACGAGCGCCGCAGCGACAGCGACGTCCTCGTCAGTTGCCTGCATCCTGCCTTCAAGTGCAGCGGACGCCCGCGCTGCGGCAAGCGCAAACCGCAGGGCGCGCAAAGAGGGCGCACCAAAGCGAAGGCCCGCCTCGTTGAGCGATTTGGCCTGCGCTTCTGAAATGCTCACCCCCGCAAGGCGCGCGGTCGCGACTTCGATAGTATTGCGATCGACACTGGCCCCAATGGCGTCGGCGACAGAAACGCCGTCGAGGTCAATTGCGAACGCCACCCGATCCGCCAATCGCTCAGGCGCGCCTTCGTCGGGTCCACAGCCTTCGTCGATTACAAGAAACGCAAAACGCGCCTGCTCAATTCGGCTGAACCCGTCGCGTTCTGCGCGCACGACGCCGTCGTCGAGCGCTGACGACAAGATCGCGGCGATGTCGCTTTCAATGCGCTCGCCCATCGCGGCGACGATGACGCCGCCATCGGCTTCCGCAAGAAGGCCACTCTCGAAAATTGGTTTGCCGGCAACAAGTGACGCAGAAAGATCAAGGCCGCCAACGAGCCGCGCCGGGGCAATGCGCGCCGGCACCTTGCGCCATGGCGCGTCTGACGGCGTAAGCGCACGAAACGCCGCGAGCCAGCAATCAAGCGCGGGCGACGGCGCAGATCGGATGATGGCGCCGGCAAGGCCGCGCGGATCGATCGCAAGCAGCGCGCCAGCGTAAAGCGCCAGCGCCCATTTTTGCTTGCGCGCATCGCCGCCCGCGACAATTTCGGCGCTAATGTGCTCGTTCTTCACGATGCCGCCAGATCAGCGAGCGCGCGTTCAACGCGCGCCGAGCCATCGGACTCGTCAAGCGGGTCTTTCCTCAGGCGATGGCGGAGCGCCATCGGCGCGATGGCCCTGATATGGCCGATCCCGACCGCGTCATCGCCATCGATCGCCGCCTCGGCGCGCGCCGCGCGCAATAGCGTCAATTCGCCGCGCAGCCCGTCCGATCCGAGCGCCATACACAAGCGCGCAGCATACTCAAGCGCCGCATCGGGGGCCGCAACGGCATCAAGACGATCACGCCCCGCGAGGATTTTTTTTCTGACCGCCGCATCCTTGCGCGACCACAGGCGGATAAAGGCGTCCGGGTCGCGGTCAAACGCATCGCGGCGGCGGACGACGTCAATCCGCTCACTGAGGATCGTTGTAGTCCGGACCTCGACAGACAGCCCAAATCGATCGAGCAATTGCGGCCGCAAGTCCCCTTCCTCCGGATTGCCGCTGCCGACGAGGACAAAACGCGCTGGGTGGCGCACCGACAATCCTTCGCGCTCAACAACATTCTCGCCAGACGCCGCGACGTCCAGCAAGAGATCGACAATGTGGTCTTCGAGCAGGTTCACTTCGTCGATATAAAGAAAGCCGCGATGGGCGCGCGCAAGGAGGCCCGGTTCGAAACGCTTTTCCCCGCGCGACAACGCGCGTTCGAGATCGAGCGCGCCGACGACGCGGTCTTCCGTGGCGCCAAGCGGCAAATCGACGACGAGCGCCGGCTCCTGCAAGGGTCTGCGATCCCCCGGCGCGATTGACGCGCAATAGCCGCAGGTTGGCGAAGGCGCGGCAGGATCGCAGCGGAACGGGCAGCCCTTTACAACATCAATTTTCGGCAACAGCGCCGCGAGCGCGCGAATCGCGGTTGATTTGCCGGCCCCGCGATCGCCAAAGGCGAGGACGCCGCCAACGCGCTGATCGACCGCAGCGATCAGAAGCGCGCGCTTCATTTCTTCCTGACCGACAATTGCCGAAAAAGGAAAAGCCGCCGCCACCTGAATTCCTTCGCTGCGCCGCATCGCGAGATCGCTCGATACCGCAATCGTCCGATGGCGTCACGAAAAGAAAACGGCGCAGGGATTAACCCTGCGCCGCCAATTAAGAGTACAAGTCCGGGTTACGGCGCGACTGACTTAAGGTAGGCAATAACGTCAGCCCGGTCCTTGCCGGCTGGCAGACCAGGGAACACCATCTTGGTGCCCGGAATGTAGGCTTGCGGGTTCTTCAGATAGGCGAACATGACATCCTCGGTCCAAACTATGCCGGAATTCTTGTTGGCGGCGGAATAAGCAAAGTTCGGTATGGAGCCGGCGGGGCGGCCAACAATTCCGTACAGGGACGGACCGACGCGGTTTTGCCCTTGCGTCACCACGTGACAGGCAAGGCATTTAACGAAAACGCGCTTGCCAGCGGCTGCGTCGCCCGTAAATGACGCATAATCCTCGCCTGCCGCAGCGGTCGCCGC